>CALFUP010000213.1 GCA_937929875.1 uncultured Cocleimonas sp.
ATTAAACCCAGCGATGACTAAACCAGCGGTGATTAATAGCACGGCTTGTGAAAGAACATAAGTAACGAAGCGTTGTGAGTCCTTCAGAAATAAATCAATTAGAAGTATTAAGCCGGTTCCAATTAGCAGGAATATCTCTGGGATAGCAGGTGCAAAATCAGGCACTGCAAACTGCATGGGTATGAGAGATGCGGCAAATAGTGTTGAAGTTATCATATTACTGTCCCACCAACTTACTAGTCGTCGCTTGTTCGATCACATGCACCAACGAATCATTCATCACGTGTATTAAAGGTTCTGGCCAAAGACCCACTAAAATCACGAAGAATGCGAGTACCCCTAAAATAAATGTTTCACGTTTATTGATATCTGTGAGTGCGGCAACGTTATCGTTAGCAACAGCGCCAAAAATGACTCGCTTTACTAACCACAAAGTATAAGCCGCGCCAACGATTAACGTGGTTGCCGCTAAGAAAGCAATCCAGAAGTTTGCTTTGAAGCTAACCAAGATAACCATAAATTCGCCAACGAAACCTGAAGTACCCGGTAATCCTGTATTCGCCATGGCAAACAACACAAAAAACGCCGCAAACCAGGGCATTTTATTCGATACTCCACCATAAGCGGTAATTTCACGAGTATGCATACGATCATACAAAACACCGATACAAAGGAACATCGCACCAGAAATAAAGCCGTGCGAAATCATTTGCATCATTCCCCCTTGTAATCCCATTAAAGTACCTTCACTGCTACCCGTATTCGCGACGATTGGAAACAAAACAAAAATACCCAAGGTGACAAAGCCCATGTGAGCGATGGATGAATAAGCGACTAATTTTTTCATATCACTTTGTACTAAAGCAATAAAACCGATGTAGACGATTGCCGTTAATGACATGAAAATAACTAACCAAGCTAATTCACTGGACGCATCAGGAACCATTGGCAACGAGAAGCGCAAGAAACCATAACCACCAATCTTCAACATAACTGCGGCTAGAATCACAGAACCACCCGTAGGTGCTTGTACGTGAGCATCTGGCAGCCATGTGTGTACTGGCCACATCGGTACTTTTACACCAAAGGCAATTAAGAAGGATAAGAAAATAAGAATCTGAGGCGTCATGCCTAACTTAACTTCGTGCAGATCGGCAATTGCAAAACTACCTGCTTGCGAGTACATATACAGCAAACTCACCAGCATAAATACCGAACCAAAGAAGGTATAAAGGAAGAACTTAATCGTTGCATAAATACGGTTATCACCGCCCCAAATACCAATAACGATAAACATTGGGATCAGCATTGCTTCGAAGAATACATAAAACAGAATTGCATCTTGGGCTGCAAATACACCGTTAATGATGCCTTCCATTATCAAGAAAGCCGCCATATATTGAGCGGGCTTCTTTTTGATCACTTCCCAGCCAGCTAATACAATTAACACTGTGATGAAAGTATTCAAAAGTATTAATGGCATGGAAATGCCATCAACGCCTAAGTGATAGTTAATTTTGAATGACTCAATCCACGGCATAATTTCTACGAATTGCATTTCATAGCCAGTCGAATTGAAACCTGTCCACAATGAGATACTAATCAAAAACGTCAGTACACTAACGGCTAAAGCAAGAGGACGAGGTGCAAACGAATCGCCCGTAAAGAGAATGAATAGACCACCAAGAATGGGGAGCCAAACTAGCGTACTAAGTAGATAACCATCAAACATACTTAGCTCCAAAAATTAACCAACTCATTATCGCTAAAACACCAATGATGATTGAAAACGCATAGTGATATAAATAACCTGTTTGTATTTTACGTGTAACAGAAGATGCCCAAGCCGTAAGCTTTGCTGTTCCATTAACCATTAAGCCATCAATTAAGAATCGATCTCCTGCAGCCCATAAGCCCTTACCTAATGCAAGTGCTCCACCGGCAAATACAGCCATATTAAATTCATCTGCAAAGTATTTTTTATCAAGCAAGGTATGTATCGGACGTAGCTTGTCATAAGCCATTCGAGCAATAACTGGCTTTTTCATATAAATAAAGTAGGCACTAGCCAATCCAGCCATCGCCAACCAAAATGGCGGCATCATAATGCCATGCATGACAAAACCAAAGATACCGTGATAGCTCTCTTTTATCACGGCCATTGCCGGATGACTTCCATTGACTGCAATCACACCATCAAAGAAATCACCCACTACCATTGGAGATATTAAATAACCAGAGAGTACCGCAGGTACTGCTAAGGCAATTAATGGCCAAACGACGACTTTTGATGGCTCATGTAAATGAGACTTGGTATGTTCATCCATACGTTCTTCACCATGGAACACTAAAAAGAACATGCGGAAGCTATAGAATGCGGTGACGAAGACACCTAATAACACCATCCAATATGCATAAGTCGAACCAGTGATATTTGATGCGTGAACAGATTCAATTATTAAATCTTTTGAAAAGAAACCTGAGAAAAATGGAAATCCAATAAGCGCTAGTGATCCAATCAATGACGTCCAATAAGTGATAGGTAAGTATTTCTTTAAGCCACCCATTTTACGAATATCTTGCTCATGGTGCATTGCAATGATGACTGACCCTGCAGCTAAGAATAACAATGCTTTAAAGAACGCATGAGTCATCAGGTGAAATACTGCGGCACTATAGGCTGATGCACCTAAGGCTACCGTCATATAACCTAACTGAGATAAGGTTGAATAAGCAACTACACGCTTGATGTCGTTTTGAACGATACCAATCAATCCCATGAAAAATGCCGTTGTCGCACCTACAATTAGAATCATGCTCAATGCGGTATCAGACATTTCAAAAATAGGTGACATGCGAGACACCATAAATATACCTGCCGTTACCATTGTTGCAGCATGTATTAGTGCTGATATTGGTGTTGGACCTTCCATAGAATCAGGAAGCCAAACATGCAAAGGTACTTGTGCTGATTTACCCATTGCCCCAACGAATAGACCAATAGATATGATACTCACTAGCAACCAATCTTGTCCTGGCAAAATCTGCAAGGTTACGTCAGCTAGCTCAGGCATTTTTGCAAAAATCTCTCGGTAATCGAGTGAGCCTGTGTAAGACCAAATCGCCGCGATTCCTAACAAGAAACCAAAGTCACCTACTCGATTCACTAAAAATGCTTTCATATTAGCAAAAATGGCTGTGTCACGAGTTGACCAGAAGCCGATTAGCAAATAAGAAACTAATCCTACAGCTTCCCAGCCAAAGAATAATTGCATAAGGTTATTCGACATAACCAGCATTAACATGGCGAAAGTAAACAACGAAATATAAGAGAAGAAACGCTGATAACTGTTGTCTCCACCACGGCTATCTTCAGGCCAGTTATGTTTATCGTCTTCCATATAGCCAATGGTATAAATATGAACCATGAGAGATACAAAAGTAACTACGACCATCATCATGGACGTTAAACGATCAATCTGAAAGCCAACGGCTATTTTAGTATTACCAATTTGCGCCCAGGTATAAACATCTCCATAGAATGAATTGCCATCGATGCCAACATGCTTTAAAACAACAAACGACAAAATACATGAAATACCAACACCAAGAATAGTTATAGCATGAGCACCTTTACGACCGATGACACTGCCAAACATTCCAGCAATGATTGATCCGATGAGTGCCGCTAAAGGAATAGCTAAATAGATAGTTTCCATACTAACCCCTAACCCTTCATCTGATCGAGTTCTTGAACATTGATCGTTCGACGATTACGGAAAACAGTAATCAATATTGCCAAACCAATAGCTGCTTCTGCTGCTGCCACGGTCAAAATAAAGAAGACAAAAACCTGACCAGACATATCCCCTAAATAATGAGAAAAGGCGATGAAATTCAAATTCACTGCCAGTAACATTAATTCAATACACATCAACAAAATGATCATATTCTTTCGGTTTATAAAAATACCGGCAACCGCGATAGAAAATAGTATCGCTCCAAGAATCAAGAAATGAGATAAAGGGATCATGTGCGATCACCTGTTTGCTGCTCTACTCTTTCTTCCATTCTCTTTTCTGTTCTTTGTTCAGAGCCCATTTTAACAACACGTAAACGATCTGATTTCTTGGTCTTTACTTGTTCTGATTGATTCTGTTTCTTTACCCCTTCACGACGTCGCAAAGTTAATGAAATAGCAGCGATGATTGCAACCACTAGAATCACTGCTGCAATTTCAAATGGGTACATATATTCTGTATATAAAATTTCACCCAGCGCCTTGGTATTGTTAGTACTTAACGGCGTAGGTTCAGGTATTGCTCTATCAAAGGTGCTAGATTTCATCACAAAAATCATCTCAGCAACTACTGTTACCGCAACTACCAATCCCAAAGGTAAATAGCGAACCATACCCTCTTTGAGCGTATCAATTTTAATATCAAGCATCATAATAACGAATAAAAACAGCACCATAACTGCACCGACATACACGAGCACGAGCACCACACCTAAGAATTCAGCTTCCAATAACACCCAAGTTGCCGCACTTGTAAAAAATGCAAGAATCAAAAACAAAGCGGCATAAACTGGGTTACGCGCCGTCACCACTCCTACTGCAGATGATAAAGTGATCACTGCAAACAGATAAAATATGAATAATTCTAACGTCATAATTTATTCCTATTTATAAGGTGCATCGGCTGCTTTGCGCTTGGCAATTTCAGCTTCGTGTTTATCACCAAAAGCAAGCAACTCTTCTTTAGTAATTACGTTTTTGCCACGTTCTTCGAAGTGATATTCGAATATATGTGTTTCTACTATCGCATCAACAGGGCAAGCTTCTTCGCAGAAACCACAGTAGATACACTTGAAGAAATCAATATCATATTTGGTCGTACGACGCGTTCCATCAGGTCGCTCTTCCATTTCAATGTCAATAGCCAAGGCAGGACAAACAGCCTCGCATAATTTACAAGCGATACAACGTTCTTGTCCGTTAGGATAACGTCGAAGCGCATGATGTCCACGAAAACGGGGGGACATCGGAGTTTTTTGCTCAGGATATTGAATAGTAACTTTACGTTTAAAAAGATACTTTCCTGTAATACCTAGGCCTTTGAATAATTCAAATAAGGTAAACGACTTTACGAAATGAGTCATTGATCTAAACATCGGATTTGCCTCTCTTCGTTAATCCACAATCAGTGTTTCCATTATAAAAAACATCCATGCTTAAAAACTGGCGAATAATTGAATTAGTCGTTTTAGAACACAAAACGATACGCTCACTAAAAAAGTGGGGGGGTGTCATTTTTAAGCTGTTTTTAGCTAAATTTATAACCATGGCTGCCACCCATAAGCGATTGCGATACCAATACCAAAAATCCAAACAAGAGTAACTGGAATTAATATTTTCCAACCCAATCGCATAATTTGATCATAGCGATAACGTGGAAAAGTCGCTCTGAACCAAAGGTAACAGAATAGGAAGAACATCGTCTTGAGCAGTAGCCAATGGAAGCCATCTCCCAAGATAAAACTCAACACCGGTATATCTGCAACTAAGTGACCAAAGGGTGATAACCAACCACCAAAGAATAGCAATGCCGTAAGTGTCGAAATCAATATCATGCTGGCATATTCTGCCAAAAAGAATAATGCAAACGCCATGCCTGAATATTCGACATGGAAACCAGCAACAATCTCAGATTCACCTTCAGCAACATCAAAAGGTGCGCGGTTTGTTTCCGCTACACCTGAGATGAAAAACACTACGAACAAGCCACATAATGGAAATACATTCCAACCAAATAAGCCCCCACCTTGTGCTTGAACAATTTCGGTAAGATTCAGACTACCCGAAACCATTAACACACCTACAAGTGCAAAACCCATTGCTATTTCATACGAAACCACCTGCGCTCCCACACGTAGAGAACTTAAAATCGCATATTTAGAGTTTGATGCCCAACCCGCTAAAATAATACCGAAGACATCAAGTGAATTAACAGCAAGAATCAATAATAATCCAGCATTCACATTAGCTAACACACCCCCATCCCAAAATGGAATGACAGACCAAACAGCAAGTGCAGGTGCTAGTGCTAGCATTGGCGCAATAAAGAAAACGATTTTACTCGCTTTTGTTGGAGTAATAATCTCCTTAAACATCAACTTTACTGTATCCGCAATTGGCTGCAACCAACCTTTAGGACCGACACGATTCGGACCCATACGCGACTGCATGTAGCCAATGACCTTTCTTTCTGCAAATGTCGTGTAGGCAACCGCTAAGATTAATGGCAACAAAATAGCCACGATCTTAAGCATAATGACGATAAATGCCGACAAGCCTTCAGGTAAAAAACTATTTAAAAATGTAGTTAAAGTTTCCAATTAATATCCGTTTTATATTGGGTGATTTATTTAGCTCTGCTTTATAAACTCTTAACTTATAAAGTAACCTCAATTTCACCAAAAGCTGAACCTAACAGCCCACTTGATTTTGTACCTGCCATTAATAGCGCGCAACCATCAGGAATCATGTCATTAGCAGTTATTGACATTTCAACCATAACACCGCCCTGCTTCACTTGAACCTTATTCAAGTTACTTTCGAATACTGTTTGCAAACCCAAATTTTCAATTTCTTTAGTATTCAACTGCACTAACTGTTGTTCAGGCTTACTGGCTTGTAAAGATTGCGCACGGCGAACTAATGAGTCACATGAATATTCAGCAACTTCTCCAATTCGTTGTAAAGACTTACTACTTGCTGAGTCATGTGGTACATAAATACCTGTAGCTTCAAACTTATGAAGCCCATCTTCAGCCTTATCACAAAGGTCTTTTAACTCATCTCGAACATCTTTAGAGCTCACATAGTCAAAGCCTTTAACATCAAGCTGATTACCTAAAACACGTAATATTTTCCATGCAGGTCGAGCATTTTCATAGCTTTTTGATGCTGCTTTAAAACTTTGCCAGGTTCCTTCTAAATTAACATAAGTTCCTGATGTCTCGGAGTAAGCCGCACTAGGTAAGATTACATCAGCATTTGCTAACATCTTTTTATTTGCATAAGGGCTTATCGCGATGACGCATTCTGCTTGATTTAATGCAGCTAAAGCTTGCTGTGGGTTATCAGAGTCTGACTCTAACTCAACATCTAATAAAACATAAACTTTCTTAGGATGATTGAGCATTTCTGCCGCATTTTTTCCTATTTCATCAACGGCTTCGCCCGCTTCTTTTCTATGTGGTATTAAACCGGCTAACCAAGCACCTGATGTATTTCCTGAACCACCAACAACACCAAAAGTTGCTCCTGTGTTTTCAGCAATTACTAGCGCCAATACACGAATAGTAGAATAAGCAGGATGTTGCTGGGCGATATTACCAACAAACACTGCAGGTTTTTTTGCGTCACTCAAGCACTCTGCAATCGTTTTAGCACTTTTAGTTGCTCTTACACTCTTAAGTAAATCACTCAAACCTGCTGGTACTTTTTTCTTGCTCAAAGTGAAACTAGCTTTAGCAATTAAGGCTAACTGTGCAACCATTTCATTCGGTGTAACAACGCACTGTTCAGCAACATCATAATTAAATGCTAGTTCACGAGGGTTTACTGTAAAAACCTTTGCACCTTTTAAAACGGCCTTTCTAATTCTGTGATTTATCATCGGTTGCTCTTTTCGAACATTCGATCCGATTAACATAACTGCATCCGTACTTTCAACATCAGCAATCTTCATTCCTAAATTAGGAAATAAATCTGTATTTTCTTGATCGTAAAAGTCTGTTTGACGTAAACGATGGTCGATATTATTGACTCCTAGACTACGCATCACTTTTTGCAGTAAATATTGTTCTTCAATGGTTGCTCTTGCTGATGCAAGTACACCGACAGCATTAGGATTAACATCCTTTAGTTCATTCGCTACCGCCTCTAGAGCAACAATCCAATCAACCTCTTTCCAAATACCATTCTTTTTAATCATGGGTGATTTTACGCGATCTTGCGCATAAACCCCTTCATAACTAAAGCGATCTCTATCAGAAATCCAGCATTCGTTTATTGCATCGTTTTCACCAGCAATCACTCGAACCAGTTTATTTTTAAAGGTATGTAATCGAACATTTGAACCCACACCATCATGCGAACCAATCCCTTCGCTCTGGAGCATTTCCCATGATCTTGAATGATAACGGGATGGTTTTGCCGTTAATGCACCAACCGGGCAGATATCAATAATATTGCCAGACAATTCGGAATCCAAACTCTTTTCAACAAAAGTACCGATTTCCATTCGGTCACCGCGACCCGTAGCTCCTAATTCTCGCATTCCCGAAATTTCATCACCAAAACGCACGCAACGAGTACACTGAATACAACGGGTCATTTCTGTTGAGACTAATTCACCAATGTCTTTATCGACAACGACACGTTTTATTTCTTGATAGCTTGAAGTACTCGCACCGAAAGCCATCGATAAATCTTGTAATTCACATTCGCCACCTTGATCACATATCGGGCAATCAAGCGGGTGGTTTATCAGTAAAAACTCCATTGTGTCTTTTTGAGCTGTCAGTGCTTTTTCTGATTTAGTCCAAACTTTCATGCCCTCCATGACAGGAGTTGCACAGGCGGGTAATGGCTTAGGCGCTTTTTCAACCTCAACTAAACACATACGACAATTAGCCGCTACAGTAAGTTTTTTGTGATAACAAAAACGTGGGATATGAATATCAGAAGCATCTGCCACTTCAATAAGCATTGAACCAGGTATAGCCTGATGCTCTTTATCGTTTATAAAGAAGGTAACTAGATTCTCAACAACTTCTGGCTTCGCGGCTTTAGACTCTGTTTTGCTCATTTTAAGTCCACCATCGAACAGCCGTTCTCAACGTAGTGAACAAATTCTTCTCTGAAATTCTGGATAAAACTCCAAACAGGCATTGCTGCAGCATCACCTAGGGCACAAATTGTTCTACCTTCAATTTTATGCGCCACTTCATCTAAACGATCGATATCTTCTAGTGTTCCTTTACCTTCAACAATTCTACAAAGCATGCGGTATAACCATCCCGTTCCTTCACGACAAGGCGTACATTGACCACAAGATTCATTAAAGTAGAAGCGTGAAATACGTTGTAGAACCTTTACCATGTCGGTAGTTTCATCCATTACGATAACCGCACCTGATCCCAAATAAGAACCCGCTTTTTGGATCGTATCGTAATCCATTGTGAGTCCCATCATCACCTCACCTTTTAAAACTGGAACTGATGATCCTCCAGGTATAACAGCTTTAAGCTTGTTTCCATTGCGAATTCCGCCAGCCATTTCAATTAAGTCTTTAAATGGAAGCCCCATAGGAACTTCAAAATTTCCGGGATTATTTAGATGTCCTGAAACTGAAAACAGTTTTTCTCCGCCTGAGCCTTCAACACCCATATCTTTAAACCAATCAGCACCCCCACGAAGAATCGCAGGGATAGAGGATAAGCTTTCAGTATTATTTATTGTTGTTGGACGACCATATAAACCAAAACTTGCAGGAAATGGAGGTTTAAATCTAGGCTGCCCTTTTTTACCTTCAAGTGACTCTAATAAAGCGGTTTCTTCGCCACAAATATAAGCGCCAGCACCTAAAGTACCGTGCAATTCAAAATCAATTTTACTCTTTTGGATATTCTTACCAAGATAACCTGCTTCGTAAGCTTCTTTGACTGCTTGCTCGAAACGAATGAAGGGTTCATCCATCCACTCGCCACGCATGTAGTTATAACCTACGGTCGCGCCAATGCAATAACCAGCAATAGCCATTCCTTCAACAAGAGCATGTGGATTAAAACGATGAATATCTCTATCTTTACACGTGCCAGGTTCAGATTCATCTGAATTACAAACGATGTATTTCTGTCCTGGCATATTGCGTGGCATGAAGCTCCACTTCAAGCCTGTAGGGAAACCTGCTCCACCACGACCTCTTAAACCCGAGGCTTTAATTTGTTCAATAACTTCAACAGGATCCGTTTTCTCTTCGAGGATTTTACCCCACGCTTGATAACCACCAATTTTAAGATAGTTTTCTAATGAATACGGCTCATCTGTTAGATGCTTAGTAGTGAAACAAACTTGATCAACCATCAGCTTGTCTCCTTTTTATGCAAAGACCCATTGGTCTTAACACTTTCCAGCAGTGCATCTACTTTCTCTTTAGTGAGATTTTCATGATAGACATGATTTAACTGCATCATCGGAGCACCACAACAAGCAGCTAAACACTCTTCTTCCACCTTAAAGAAAAACTGCTTATCAGGCGTAGACTCGCCCATTTTAATGCCTAAGCGTTCTTCAATATGTTCAACTATTTCATCTGAGCCATTCAACATGCATGAAACATTAGTACAAACTGAGATACTATTTTTCGCAGCAGCTTTCTCATCCAATTCATACATCGAATAAAAACTAGCAACTTCATAAACTGCAATTTTAGAAAGCCCCATATATTCAGCAACTGCATCCATCTTTTCTGTCGAAAGATAATGATCTTCATGCATCACCGCACGTAAAGCAGCTAACAAAGCTGACTGAGACCTTCCTTCTGGAAATTTAGCGACCCACGAATCAATATCATCTCGTTCGTACTTTGTTAGAATAGTATTAGTGTTAGCCATTTACCTATCTACCTCACCAAATACAATATCCATAGTACCTATTACTGTTACTACATCAGCCAACATATGACCTCTAGTAAGCTCATCCATAGCTGACATATGAGCAAATCCTGGCGCACGAACTTTTAAGCGATACGGTTTGTTTGCGCCATCAGAAACAATATAACAACCAAACTCACCCTTGGGGTGTTCAATGGCTTGGTAAGCCTCACCTTCTGGCAAACAATAGCCTTCGGTTGCTAATTTAAAGTGATGAATCAATGCTTCCATATCACCCTTCATCGCTTCGCGTTTTGGCGGTGTAATTTTATGATCATCATGCATTACTGGCCCAGGATTTTTACGCAACCAATCAACACACTGCTTAACGATTTTATTCGACTGTCTAAATTCTTCCATACGCACCAAATAACGATCATAACTATCGCCATTTGTACCTACTGGAATATCAAAATCCATCGCTTCATACATTGCATAGGGTTGTTTTTTACGTAAGTCCCATTCAATGCCTGAGCCACGAAGCATTGCACCTGTTAAGCCAAGTTGCAAAGCGCGCTCTGGAGAAACAATACCAATATCAACCAACCGTTGTTTCCAGATACGGTTATCTGTCAGCAAGGTCTCATATTCATCAACACATTTAGGAAAACGATTGGTAAAGTCTTCGATAAAATCAAGAACACTGCCACCACGGTTATCATTTAACCGAGTAATATCAGCATCGTTATACCATTTCGATTTTTCATGAAGCGGCATGACATCTGGAATATCACGATACACGCCACCTGGACGATAATAAGTCGCATGTAAACGAGCGCCAGACACAGCCTCGTAAACATCCATTAAATCTTCACGTTCACGGAAGGCATACAAAAACATCGTCATCGCGCCCACATCTAATGCGTGAGCACCAATCCATAGCAAATGATTCAATATTCTAGTGATTTCATCGAACATGGTACGAATGTATTGAGCACGAATCGGCGCTTCGATACCGAGCATTTTTTCTAGTGCCAATACATAACCATGCTCATTACACATCATTGAGACATAATCGAGACGATCCATATAACCAATACTTTGATTATATGGCTTACTTTCAGCGAGTTTTTCGGTACCACGATGCAACAAACCGACATGCGGGTCTGCACGTTGAATAACCTCACCATCCATCTCTAACACTAAGCGTAAAACGCCATGTGCTGCTGGGTGAGCAGGTCCAAAATTTAGAGTAAAGTTACGAATTTCTGGCATGGCTATTTTCCAACCTCATTCGTATTGGCATTTACGTTTGCATCATTAATATTTTTATTTCTAGTAAAGCGGCCATCTTCACGAATAATACGCGGCACTAAAGTTCGTGATTCAATCGAGACAGGCTCGTAGACAACGCGCTCTTGCTCTTCATCATAGCGCATTTCAACTTGACCAATTAATGGAAAATCCTTCCTGAAAGGATGACCAGAGAAACCATAATCAGTCAAAATTCGTCTTAAATCTGGATGCCCATTAAACATAATACCAAACAGATCAAACGCTTCACGCTCAAACCAATTTGCCGAACTCCAAACATCAACCAATGAATCAACCAAAGGAAATTCATTATCATCGCAATAAACTTTTATACGAATTCGTAGGTTATTTTTTATTGATAACAAATGCGTTACTGAACAAAAACGCTTGCCTTCAAACTCTGGTTTGTCGGCATCTAGCTCACTATCATCAAATGAAAACTCTCGTTTAACGCCTCGAGTAAAACCACTACCACCGACATCCCATTCAGAATCGCCATAACTGAGATAATCAACACCACAAACGTCTATCAATTGTTCGAAAGCACATTGCTCATCATCACGGAGAAATATTGCGACTTCAATTAAATCTTGAGGAGCAACTTCTATCGTTAACTCGTGCAGTGCGACATCAGTCTTTTTGATTTTTGATGTAAGCGCTCCTGTGATATGTGCGCTCAATGATTGCAACAAATCACTCATTAGGCGCTGTCCTGTCTTGCGATAGTATTGGTATTTTTGATTTTATTTTGCAACTGGATAATACCGTAAAGTAACGCTTCAGCCGTTGGCGGACAACCCGGCACATAGACATCAACAGGAACTATGCGATCACAGCCACGAACAACAGCATAAGAATAGTGATAATAGCCACCACCATTTGCACAAGAACCCATCGAGATTACCCAACGCGGCTCAGCCATCTGATCGTAAACTTTACGTAAAGCGGGCGCCATTTTATTGGTAAGTGTCCCTGCCACAATCATGACATCTGATTGGCGAGGACTTGGACGAAACAGAATACCGAAGCGATCCATATCATAGCGAGATGCGCCTGCTTGCATCATTTCAACTGCACAACAAGCCAAACCAAACGTCATCGGCCACATGGAGCCCGTTCTAGCCCAGTTAATTAATTTATCAGCACTAGTAGTAACAAAACCTTCTGCTAATTTGCCTTCTATTCCCATTCTAGCGCTCCTTTCTTCCATTCGTAGATGAAGCCAATGATAAGAATACCTAAAAAAACAGCCATAGAGATAAGACCAAATAGACCTATCTTATCGAGGACGATAGCCCAAGGAAATAAGAAAGCGATTTCAAGATCGAAAATAATAAAAAGAATTGCCACTAAATAATAACGCACATCAAACTTCATACGTGCATCGCCAAATGCTTCAAAACCACATTCAAACGGGGAATTTTTCGCCTCATTAGGACGATGCGGAGAGAGTAAACTACCTAGTATCAGCATGACAATAGCCAAGCCAAATCCAACGCCCAAAAAAACAAGAACTGGCAAATACTCGGCAAGCATGTACTTTTCCTTAGATGGTGAGTTTAATCAAAGCCTGAATACAATATTTAGCATCCAGGCATTTTTTCAAATAATCACAATAAATCCAATCGTAATCATTAATTTATCTGGCAATATAACGCTTATACAATGACTTAACAACAAAGCTCTTAATAATTAATAAATTTATATAACTGTTGTTGCTAGACCTAAAAAGCATTAGCCAATTTCACTAAATAAAACAACTATCCAACAAGATCTCTGAGTTAAATACGCTTCCATAACTTTGATCTCATATTTACTAACCCAAATGACACCCCCCTACTTTTTTAGGGTTTTGAGGCTTCATCTACACCAATGAAATACCGTCATTCAATATTCATGACCTGCTCACGCATTTGCTCAATCAATACCTTTAGCTCAACAGAACATTTTGTTGTCTTGGCATCATTTGCTTTTGATCCCAAAGTATTAGCTTCTCGATTAAGCTCTTGCATTAAAAAGTCTAATCGCCTACCTATTGGCTCATTTCGGTCTAACACTGCAAACAACTCTTCAATGTGAGATTCGAGCCTATCTAGCTCCTCGTCTACATCTAGTCTTTGCGCTTGTAAAACTAACTCTTGCTCTATACGATTTGGATCAGCATCAATATCCAACTCCGATAGCCTCTTTAGCACTTTATCTCTCATCGCAGCAACGACTAAAGGACGTCTTTCTCTAACCTGAGAAACAATGGTCACAATATTTCTTGCTCTGCTTATCAGCATTTCTTTTAAACGAGCACCTTCCTCCTCTCTATTCTCAACAAAACTATTTAGAACCTCTTTAAACAAAATGATTACAGCTTTATCATATTGAACGTATTCAATCTCTGAGGTTTCTTTCACTCCTGGGAATTGTAAAATATCCGTTACAGTTAAAGAAGTTAGCTTTTCTGATGTTGATTGCTCAGCAATTTTAGTCAATTCTGCCTGAGCTGCAAGCAAGCCATTAACTACAGCCTGATTAATTTTGATCTCACTTTCGTGCGACTCTCCTAAAAACTGACAAACTAACTTTGCATCTACTTTTCCCCTGCCTAGTTTTTCTCTTATTATCTCTTTTAGTTGAGCATCCTTATGCGTAAACCCTTCTGGTAAATAAACACTTGCATCCAAATAACGATGATTAACGCTTCGAATTTCCCAACTAAGCTGCACGTCACCATTATTAATTTCTTTATTGGCGAACGCCGTCATACTCTTGACCATTTTTTGCTCTCTTTTTGGATTAAAACCAGAATACTCTTAAAATTATTACTTGAAACCAATGATAAATACTACTTCAACTCTGCTCTAGCCAAGGACAATACACCTACCTTTTTTACACCAGATTTTTTCAGTAGTTTAGCTACTTCATTCGTTGTAGCGCCTGTTGTCACGACATCATCCACTATTAGAATATGTGAATGTACTGAACCTGAAACCAGAGAAAAACTATCCGATACATTTTTCTTTCTGGCTTGTTTACTAAGCCCTGTTTGCGCCTGCGTTTCTTTGCTTCTAGAAATTGCATTTAAAAGTATGGGTATATTTTTCGATTTAGCCAAAGGCTTGATAAGCTCTAAAGATTGATTAAACCCTCTTTTGGCAAGTCGTTTGTTATACAAGGGTACTGGCAAAAAAGCATCTGGTCGATCATTTTTAAAACCCATTCTTTCTAAGTGACTTCTAAATAGATCAGCTAATACCGCAGTCACTGATAAATTTTGTTGAAACTTCATTTGGCCAATTAAATAATCGACTGGAGCCTCATAGTGAAACAAGTTAATAGCATAATCGACATGTTTTTTTTGACCAATACATTGTCCGCAAAGACCTGTATTACTTCCATTTTCCATAGGCAAGGCACAGTTTCGGCAAGCAAATTCCACCAAAGGGAGATCTGCTCTACAGCCATCGCAAAGTGATATTTTATAACTCACAGGGCTGTCACATAAGACGCATTGTGGTTTAAATAAAGGTGCTTTTATCAAACTAAACATACTCACTGTTAAGCTAAGCTTTAATCATTGCGTAATCCCTATAGATGCTTTTACGAACCACAGGAATAACTACAAAAAGTAGGGGGGTGTGCTTTATAATATGCCAAACACTCAATAAAATCATATCAATAGCACCAAAAGGAATTATATGACTCAAGAAGACGAGCAACTGACGCACTTCAATCAACAGGGCGAAGCGCACATGGTTGATATTGGCAATAAAAAAATTACTAAACGAGTTGCTGTCACGGAAGGTCGGATTTTGATGAAAGATGAAACCTTACAGCGCATATTGGCTGGCAATAATAAAAAAGGTGACGTCTTAGGCATCGCAAGAGTTGCAGGGATTATGGCCTCAAAAAAAACGCCTGAATTAATTCCACTCTGCCACCCGTTATCACTCACTCATGTCGAAATCGAGTTACAAGCCATTCACAACCCTCCCTCTGTTTACTGTCAAACGACAGTAGCCACCGATGGCAAAACAGGCGTTGAAATGGAGGCCCTAAACGCAACACAAATAGCACTTCTAACCATTTACGACATGTGTAAAGCCGTAGACAAAGGAATGGTTATAAATGGTGTTAGATTGTTAAAGAAGAGCGGCGGAAAATCAGGGGATTGGAACGCTGATAGCTAGAGATAACAGAGCCAGCTATTACAAAGTTACTTCACTACACCTTTGTCGATTTGTTTTTTAAATTAGACGCAATATCGATCAAAAAGGTAGGGAGTGTCATTTTTAATCACCACCTGATGATAACAATCACTATTCACCTTTAGTATTTTCTGCAACCCAACGAGTATTGCCAGCAGTCAGTGCTTCTTTTTTCCAAAATGGTGCTTGATGTTTTAATGCCTCCATAATAAACCGACAACCATCAAAAGCAGCATTTCGATGAGCCGACCAAACCGTCACTAAAACGATCGACTCTGCAGGAAATATCTCACCTACACGATGCACGATTAAGGTATTTTGTATGGGCCATTTTTCATAAGCCTGATCCACAATTTCGTTCAGTTGCTTTGCTGTCATCGCAGGGTAATGCTCAAGCGTCATGCTTAATACATCATCACCTTCATTAAAGTCTCGCATAGTACCGACAAAATTAGCCGTAGCGCCATAGTCAGTTTTATTACCCATACTTTTGGCTTGATAATCAGCTTGGATCTGAAGCGGGTCGAATGACTCTTCAACTATGATTATTTCTCGAATATTTCCTGGTAAGCTATAGGCAACATCCTTAGACATATCAACCTCCAGTAACTGGAGGGAAAAAAGCGACTTCATCGCCATCGCTCACCAAAGAATGTTGATCTTTGTATTCTTGGTTAATCGCCACTAATAATTGCTCTGAAAGAGTGGATTGTCCTGTTGCATGCTTCCACAACTGACACACTTTCAAAGAGGCTAATTGATCATCTGAAAACTCAAATTGATCACTTGCCCTGCCGATTTCTTCTCGCAAACTTGCGAAATATAATACTTTAATAGTCATAGCGAAAATGTAGCATAAAAAAAGACCTCAGCAAGAGGTCTTTTTAGTTAAAAACTTAGTATTCCTCAGGCGTAGCTTACTTACTCTACTGTAACTGACTTAGCCAAATTACGAGGCTTATCGACATCCGTCCCCTTAAATACAGCAACATGATAGGATAAAAGTTGAAGTGGTATAGTATAAATAATAGCTGCGACACCTTCAGGTACATCATCCATTTCAATCACTTCAATGTTATCTTGTGACTGAATTCCTGATGACTTATCAGCAAATAAATACAATACCCCGCCTCTGGCTCTTACCTCTTCAAGGTTAGATTTTAGCTTCTCTAATAAATTGGTATTAGGCGCAACTGCAATTATTGGCATTTCATTATCAACAAGCGCCAAAGGACCATGCTTCAATTCACCTGCTGGATAAGCCTCTGCATGAATATATGAAATTTCTTTAAGCTTGAGCGCTCCCTCCATCGCCACAGGATATTGATCCCCACGGCCTAAAAATAGAGCGTTGTGCTTTTCGATAAAGTTTTCTGCCATTTTTTCAATGGGTTTATCATGTTCAAGAGATTGCTCAATTAAAGCAGGTAATTTTTTTAGATCAGCCACTATTTTAGCAACTTCCTCTGGCTTATTGCCTTTAGCTTGCATGAGCAAACCTATAAGTAGCTTTAGAGCAACCAATTGTGTTGTAAAAGCCTTTGTTGAGGCAACTCCAATCTCTGGTCCAGCGATTGTAAGCAAAGAAAAATCTGATTCGCGCTGTAATGAACTTTCAGCAACATTACAAATACTCAAACTCGCAAGACAACCATCCACTTTAACTTTTTCTAACGCTGCTAATGTATCCGCCGTCTCGCCTGATTGAGAGAGCGTCACAAATAACATGTTTTTTCTTGGTACTTGTCGGCGATAACGATACTCACTAGCTACTTCAACATTACATGGAATATCCGTGAGAGCTTCCATCCAATACCGAGCGATTAAACCTGCGTGATAACTCGTTCCACAGGCTACGATTTGTACTTCCTCTACCTTTTCGAGGGTTTCGAGAACATTTTCACCCACAATACATTGCTTAATATTATCTCGGCCCAAGCGGCCTTCTAAGGTATTTTGAATTGCATGTGGCTGCTCATAAATTTCTTTGAGCATATAGTGGCGATAATCACCTAAATCCGAATCCAATGAGCTTGCTTTAGATTGCTTAAGCTCTCGCTCAACAGAGTTACCCGATTCATCTTCGATAATTACTTCATTTTTTGTTAGCGTCGCAACATCACCATTCTCTAGATACATAAAGCGAGATGTTACTGGCAATAATGCCTGGACATCAGAACCGATAAAATGTTCACCTACACCCACACCAATCAATAACGGACTGCCTTGACGGGCACAGATCAGCACATCAGGCTCTTCAGTCGAAATAACACCCAAAGCGTAAGCACCATGCAATTGCTTAAGTGATATCTTTACAGCTTCTAACAAGCTTACGTTGTCCTTGAGGTTAGATTCAATCAGATGAACTACAACTTCCGTATCTGTTTCTGATTCAAATTCATACCCTTGCTCAATCAAAGACGTACGTAGAACCTCGTAATTCTCGATTATACCATTGTGAACAACGGCCACCCTGTTCTGGCTCATATGAGGATGCGCATTACGCTCTGCAGGCTCACCATGAGTAGCCCAACGAGTATGTGAAATCCCAACATGCCCTGTTTGAGGTTGTTGCTGTAACTTATCAGTGAGCGCCGCAACTTTACCTAAAGACCTGACTCTTTGGATTGCTCCGTGAGCATCAATTAAAGCAACACCAGCAGAATCATATCCTCGGTATTCTAATCTTTTTAACCCTTCTAGCAATATCTCAGTTACTGGACGTTGCGCAACAGCTCCTACAATTCCACACATTATTTATTATCCTTTTTGTTATGCTTAACTGGCTTTACCCAACCTTTGAGCGTCATTTGCTTTGAACGTGAAAGCGTTAATTCATTTGCAGGTGTGTTTTTAGTTATAGTTGAACCAGCTCCAATAGTAGAACCTTCCGAAATAGTAACTGGTGCGACTAATTGAGTGTCAGAACCTACAAAGACCTTATCACCGATTATCGTTTGGAATTTATTAGCACCATCATAATTACAAGTAATTGTACCAGCACCAATATTAACCTCATCCCCCATTGTCGTATCGCCAATATAACTCAAATGACTGATTTTACTTCCAACACCGATTGTAGATTTTTTTACTTCTACGAAGTTACCCACTTTTGCTTGTTTTTTAAGGACTGTTCCTGGGCGTACTCTAGCAAAGGGACCAACCTCACATGAATTACCAATTTGTGCCGACTCAATGACTGAGTTTGCTTTGATGACAGTATTATCACCAATAGTGGCATTTTCAATCATGCAACCTGATTGAATCACAACATTATTACCTAGAGTTACCTCTCCGATAATAATCGTATTTATATCTATGAACACATCCTTACCTGCGGATAAATGCCCTCGAATATCTACCCTAGCAGGATCAGCTAAAGTTACACCTTGCAGCATTAAATTATCTGCTTGTTCTTTTTGAAATACTCTTTCTAATTTTGCTTGTTGTATTCGGTTATTTACCCCTTCTACCTCTAATGGGTTTTCGCAAATTACGGATTCAACAAGACCGCCTTCTTCCACAGCCATTGCTATACAATCTGTGAGGTAATATTCACCTTGAGCATTATTGGGTTTAATTTCACTTAACCAACGTTTTAGGTTTGCACCTTTAGCAGCAATGAATCCTGTATTCACTTCTGTGACAGCTTGCTCTTGAACGTTTGCATCCTTCTCTTCAACGATATATCGAATCCTTGAACTTTCATCTCGAATAATTCTTCCATAACCAAACGGCTTATCAAGCATAGTGGTCAATACCACCAAACTGGCCTCTTCTAATTTATCTGAAAGTTTTTTAAGAGTATTTGTCTTTATAAGAGGCACATCACCGTATGCAATGATTACAACATCTTCATCAGACATAAGATCCACAGCCTGCAATACTGCGTGACCTGTTCCTTTTTGTTCTGACTGTACAACCCATCTTGGATTAGTTACTTTTGCATCCTGTTTAACTTGCTCAGCCCCATGACCTACAATGATACCTAATTTATCAACACCCAACTGCTCACAACTGTCGATTACATGCTGCAACATTGGCTTGCCACCAATACTGTGCAGTACTTTAGGCATAGAAGAGTTCATTCGCGTACCTTGACCAGCAGCGAGAATAATAGGAAGTAAAGCCATAATTAGAATTAATTTAGTTCAAAAGTGACTAGATTATAACCAAAATAGAATACAATGAACAAAACAACCTGACAAAGTAACCTTTAACAAAAGACATAATCACCCTGATTGCTCATTGTATTAGTATGTTTTACAAACTGGCTTATAAGGTGAAAGTTGAGCTCCCCAACGATACTCCAATGGCGCATGAGGGTCTGAAATAACCTTACCGGCAGATAAGTTCCGCCTTAACTCCCTCAAGGGAATATAATACTCAGAGCCGAAACTCATTTGCACCTGACAAAAACTATTTAAATCTTCAACTTCTTTCGCCCTAGGCTCTTTAACCGAAAATAGAGCTTTAGCCCACCTTTGTGGCTGGGTCCAATGCTTAAATTTTTGATTTTTTTCATGATGATTCTTGACTGCTGCGAAAAAGGCTTTTAAACGGCGATCTCGAGAAGGAGTAGAATAATTATTATATTCTGCACGAGTCATACATTTTCTTCCCTTTTTACGTATTTTTTGCAAATGCCACAAAGCGTCATACACATATACGCTTCGATCATTAGCGTACTTACACATAGCAATCAATAAACGCAAAGTTTTTTCATCCGGTTGCTCTATACGTTTTCCCAACGCACTTGAAATTATATCCGTAAATTTTACATAATCATAATTTACGGCTTTGGCGATTTTAAATTGCTCATCATTATAACCAGGTTGTGCTTTTATAGACTTTCGAATATTTTGAGGCTGTATAAATCGTCTGTAACCATCACTTTTTCCTTTTAAATCTTCAGGTACATAAAAAGGAAATGAAGGTATCCTAACCAAAAATCTGGGTGCTCTAGGAGTTGTAGAAGAAACAACTTCCGCAATCCCTGTATCAGTAATATTAACAATTTGATATGAATGAACATCTGGAGCTACATAAACGTCTCCAGGTTTTATATCATCTAATGCAACAGGAAACGTATCATTTCCAAGGGAGCGAGTACTCGTATAATTTGCTATAAAATCTAGAAATTTGCCTACTCGCACATGCTCAGGATATTTATCCCATTTAGTTTTACCATTACTAAATGTCCTTCCACGCTTAGCTGGGTTTTTTACAACAAATGGCAGTTTATTTTCATAGGAAAATATAAGTCTCATTGCATAGACTGCATCAGAACAATCATGAGCATATTTATAATATATTGGTTTTTTTGGATCCATGAAAAAATCTTCAGTCCAATTATTTTCAACCCAATGCTGATATCTCTTTTCCCAAACATTATCCCATGTATTTGTTGCACGCCAAACCACAGCCATAGACGGTGAACTAAGACTTAATAGCACTAGCAATAATAATACTCTTGATAAATATTTGATTTTAAGACCCTTCAAGATCATTGAAATAAACCCCTAAATTATCGACCAGAATAGCCATTGATAGTTCATAGAATATACATTAAAAGTAATATAATAACCCAAAAAAAATGGGACTAAGAATTTCTCCCTAGTCCCACTTTTATCTCTGCATGCAGAGAACTATTTCGCAATAGATTAACGCTTCATGAAACGTTGTAGAGCACTACGTGTTCCAGGACCAACAACACCGTCGATAGGACCTTTATAGTAACCTTTAGCTTTCAATTTCATCTGTAAAGCACGAACATCAACCTGTGGCTTTGGTTGCATTTTTGGAGCAACGCGACGCGGTTGGTTACGACAGCTGTACTTATGAGTATGACGAGCTTGGTTATACTTATGAGTGTGGCGAATTGAATCAGTACAACGAGGAATTGCTGGGTGAGTGTGACCCCAACGATTAACGCGTGGCTTTGGCTTTGGAGCCATTGTTGGAGCTGGAGCTGGAGCTGCTTTTGGAGCCATTACTGGCTCAGCAACTACTACAGGTGCTGCTGCTTCAACTTGCTGTTGTGAACCAGATACCGGAGAACCACCTTCAGCTTGTGACTGTGAACTTCCAGCTACTTGTGACCCGCCTGCAGACTGCTGTGAACAACCTGTAACGAAAACACCTGCCATTAACAGTGTTGCAATAGAGAGTTGATGTTTAATTTTCATATGTGTACATCCTTTACTACTTGTTAGTTATAAAATTAGAAACGACCATTTAGAACAAACGTTCCATTAATCAATGTATATCCGCGTGGACAGTATAGTCTTTATTCATACCACATTCAAAAAAAAATGGTAAAAAAACAACATTATTTTACCTTTCAAGTTAAAAAGACATTTAAAACAGTTAGATATAATGTTTGTTCAACTTAAAATTAAGATATTAATGCATAACAAGTGGCTTAAATACCACTCAATAATACTACCTTAACGTTTTACCTATTCTATGAATCATTTCAATTTGCGCTTTAGCAGCATCAAGTTCTGCTTTTACAGCCTCATAATCCATATCTTCTGGGTCTATACCCTGCAAAGCATCTTCAGCACGTTGTTTTGCATCTTCAGCTGCTTTTTCATCAAGATCTTCAGCTCGTACAGCTGTATCCGTTAATACTGTAACTATCGATGGTTGCACTTCCATGATTCCACCAGCTACAAACAAAGAGGCAATACCCTCATCTGTCTTATAACGCAATTCACCTGCTTTAAGCGTAGTAATTAATTGCGAGTGACTAGGCATTATACCTAAATCACCCATCGAACCAGGTGCTATTAATTCTTGGACAGTACCAGAGTAAATAGACTCTTCAGCACTTACTACATCCAAATGCATTGTAGTAGCCATATTTATTTCCTGTTATCACTAATTATCAAATAAAGACCAACCAAGAACTTAAGAGTCCTTAGCTGCCTTTTCTACTACCTCATCGATACCACCAACCATATAGAAAGACTGCTCTGGAAGATGATCGTACTCTCCGGCAAGAATCCCCTTAAATCCTGATAAGGTATCTGCTAATGAAACATACTTTCCTGGCGCACCAGTAAATACTTCAGCAACATGGAAAGGTTGAGACAAGAAACGTTGAATACGACGAGCGCGAGCAACAGTCTGTTTATCTTCTTCCGAAAGTTCGTCCATACCAAGAATTGCAATGATATCTTGTAATTCTTTATATCGCTGTAGAACACCCTGAACACCACGAGCAATACCATAATGCTCTTCACCAATAACCAATGGATCTAGTTGTCTTGAAGATGAATCCAAAGGATCAACTGCGGGATAGATACCTAATTCAGCAATATTACGAGATAGCACTAAAGTAGCATCCAAATGAGCAAATGTCGTTGCAGGAGAAGGATCTGTCAAGTCATCAGCAGGTACATATACCGCCTGGAATGAAGTGATAGAACCGCTCTTAGTAGAAGTGATTCGCTCTTGAAGCGCACCCATTTCTTCAGCCAGTGTAGGCTGATAACCAACAGCAGAAGGCATACGTCCGAGTAGTGCAGATACCTCAGTACCAGCAAGCGTATAACGATAGATATTATCAACGAACATTAAAACATCTTTACCTTCGTCACGGAAGTGCTCTGCCATTGTTAGACCTGTCAAAGCAACACGCAATCTACTTCCTGGAGGCTCATTCATTTGACCGTAAACAAGTGCTACTTTATCAAGTACTCCACCTTCTTCCATTTCATAATAGAAGTCATTTCCTTCACGAGTACGCTCTCCAACACCAGCAAATACTGAAAGTCCACTATGAGCTTTTGCGATATTATTTATTAGCTCCATCAATGTAACAGTCTTACCAACACCTGCTCCACCAAACAAACCAACTTTACCACCTTTAGCTATTGGCATAACCAAGTCGATAACTTTCACACCAGTCTCAAGAATATCTAATGTTGAAGATAACTCATCATACGCTGGTGGCTCTCTATGGATTGGCATACGCTTTTCAGCTTTAACATCACCAGCCATATCCACAGGTTCACCCAGGACATTCATGATTCTACCTAGAGTTCCTTCGCCTACAGGAACCATAATTGGCTCGCCTGTATTTACAGTTTCCATACCACGCTTAAGACCTTCGGCCTCACCCATCGCAATCGTACGAACAACACCATCACCTAACTGACCCTGTACCTCTAGCGTAAGACCATGATGATCTGCAACTGTTAGTGCACTATAGACTGAAGGAACTGCGTCGCGTGGAAATTCCACATCAACAACAGGACCAATAACTTGAACAATACTTCCAGTACTCATTTTGTTAGTACCTCTACCTTAAATGTTAAATTTGTTTAAATTGATTAAATATCCACTATGACTCATAGCAAGGTACTTATTCGACCGCCGCAGCGCCCGATACAATCTCTGATATTTCTTGTGTAATTGCAGCCTGCCT
>CALFUP010000214.1 GCA_937929875.1 uncultured Cocleimonas sp.
GATGAAGTAACAGCACGCGCTGAGATTGCTGAAATTAATGAAAGAACAGGTCGCGTTAAAATGAAAGTGTCTTGTCTTGTCAATGGCAAAGCTATTATCCGAGGCGATGCTGGTGTTGTAGTATCTAGACGCCCAGTGGAAGATGCCTAAACTAAATAATATCAGCCAATTAGCAAGCCTCATTTATTAAAAATCTATTTAAAAACTTCTTAAAAAAACAGCTAAGATCGAACAAGCAATAGAACCACAAAATGCAGCTGAGTGACTTTACATACGACCTACCTCCCGAACTTATTGCCCAAGAAGCACTAGTCGAGCGATCTGCCAGTCGTTTACTGCATCTTGATATTAATGCAGAGCTAAGTCATAACGACTCAAACAAAGCTTCTTCCTCGAAACTTCATGATAAACACTTCAATGACATTTTGGATTTAATTAACCCAAATGATCTACTGATATTCAATAATACACGCGTCATTCCTGCCCGTTTAATTGGCACAAAGGATACGGGCGGCAAAGTAGAAGTGATGATCGAACGCGTTTTAGATAACCATCGCGCTTTAGCTCATGTTCGTGCTAATAAGTCCCCGAAAGCTGGCGGCAAACTACTACTTGAAAATGAAATTGAAGCTGAAGTTATTGCAAGACATGACACACTTTTCGAAATTGCTTTCAACCACGAATTAAGCGTATACGAATTGTTAGAAAAATTCGGCCATATTCCGTTACCTCCCTATATCGAACGTGAAGATACTGAGGCAGATAAAGAGCGCTACCAAACAGTATTCGCAGAGGAAGTGGGTGCAGTAGCAGCCCCAACCGCAGGATTACATTTTACTCCTGAGTTGTTAGCCGCTTTGGCTGACAAAGGCGTGGAAACAGCAAAAGTCACTTTGCATGTAGGCGCAGGCACATTTTTACCCGTAAGAGTAGATAATTTAGAAGAGCACGTGATGCACGCCGAATGGGTTGAGGTAGATCAAGCTACTTGTGATGCTGTAGCCGCTTGCAAAACTCGCGGTGGAAAGGTAATCGCGGTAGGGACAACCAGTGTGCGAAGCTTAGAGTCAGCCGCTAAAGCAACAGGAACTTTACAACCTTTTACAGGTGATACGCGTTTATTTATCACTCCAGGCTTTAAGTTTAATGTCGTCGATTCGATGATAACTAATTTCCATGTGCCCGAATCAACCTTGTTGATGTTAGTTTCAGCTTTTAGCGGTTATGAAAATATCATGAATGCCTACCATCATGCGGTTAAAGAGAAATACCGTTTCTTTAGCTATGGCGATGCGATGTATTTAGAGAAGTGTTAAGTAATAGTTAAGCGTTAGATTAGGCTAAAAGCACACCCACCCACTTTTTGATAGTTTAATACTGCTTAATCACAGGAGTTTATAGAAAACCCCGTGTTGATTTAGCAATAGTCGCCTCTTCATTTGTAGGAATAACATAAACCCCAACTCTAGAATCTTCAGCGCTGATTTTACCTTCGCCATTTTGATTCGCTTGTAAATCGAGTTTTACTCCTAACCAAGCTAATGGTTCGCAAATTTTCTCTCGTACCATGGCGGAATTTTCGCCGATACCCGCCGTAAATATAATATTGTCTAAGCCATTCATGACTGAGGTTAAATTCCCTATTTCTTCTTTGGCGCGGTGGCAGAATAAATCAATCGCTTGCTTTGCGTCGGGATGATCGCTTTCTTCCAGTTCACGCATATCGCTACTAATCCCTGAAACGCCTAATAAGCCAGATTCGTGATATAGCATTTTTTGGACTTCATCAATGCTCATGCCTTTCTCTTGGATTAAATGTAGAATCACTCCCGCATCTAACAGCCCACAACGCGTTCCCATGACTAAACCTTCAAGCGTGCTAAAGCCCATGGTAGATGAAACACTTTTACGATCGGTCATCGCACACATGCTGGTGCCATTACCTAAATGCGCTACTAACACACGACTATCAGCTTGGTCGCCTAAATACTCAGGTAAGACACTGGCAATATATTCATAAGAAAGTCCATGAAAGCCATACCGAATAATGCCTTCTTCAGTTAAAGCACGAGGAATCGCAAACATCTGTTCAATTTTGCTTTGAGTACGATGAAAGCTCGTATCAAAACAGGCAATTTGTAATAACTCGGGTGCGTTCTTAGCAATGGCTTCAATCGCTACAATAGAGTGAGGTTGGTGTAACGGCGCTAGTGGGATAAGGCTCTTTAACTGTTGTAAAGATTCTGGAGTAATTTTGCTAGGCTTAGTGAATAGATTGCCACCGTGGACCATGCGATGACCTACTGCCACTGGCTGGTATTGATCGTATTTGCTCTCCAGTTTTTCTAATAAGGCTTTTATCAGCGAGTCATGTGTTGCTTCTTTTGCGATATTATCAAAAGGAGGTTTTACCGTTAACGACTTGCCTGCTAATTTAGCAGAGAGTTTAGGATTTACTCCTATACCAGAAACAACACCGGAAAGTAACGGCTTTCCATTACCCTCAGTTAAAGGGTATAAAGCAAATTTAAGACTAGATGAGCCAGAATTTACAACTAAGATGACATCCATTAGTGAACCCTTTATCGATATGTGGTTTTGAATACTTCTGTGTTCATTTCTTTTTCTTACAGATGCAAGAGTATTCAGAAATGTAAATATGATGCAATACGTTAAGAATAGGCAATAAAGTGGGGGGGTGTGCTTCGACAGGCTCAGCACGAGTAATTTAGGCTCTACTCAACACAAGTAATTTTACTTACTTCTACAACCCTCACAATTAGTGCTCAATAGAACTATCATTTGTTGAGTATCAAATACAATTAATGCGGAAACTCTCGAGGGTCATCACGATACCCACCATCAACACCCTTTGTAACAATGGCTACTGCATCATGTGGGTGCAGACTTTCTAGATGATTGACGCGAATCCAAAAGTCTTCAAAATATTCATCGTTAACTAGCGTCGCTTGCACACGGCGCGCAGCATCTTCACAGAACATTAAATTAGCGGCATTCAGTCTGGCAAATTCTTGTTCGTCTTCGCGCTTAACTGCAGCTTGTACTGGGGTAGCGAGCGCGTCTTCAACTTTATCAATTAATGCTGAGATGGGAATGTCTTTCACTTGATCTGATAATCTCACACGAACCTGAGCAATACTGCGTTGACTGTGTGGTGTGGCAGATATACCTTCGGTAGTGCCAAGCCAGTCATGTACAGTTTCGAGATCAACACTGCCATTTTCACCAAATTTATCTTGGAAGCCTTGTTGGATAATATCGCGAGCTAATGCGGCTGAACATGGACAAGTTGATGAGTAAGGAATTTCGATACTAAGCTCAGTCGATATGTCACCTTGGCGAACCGAAGATGAAATACGGGTTTTATAACTCTTCCAACCCGTGTTATCGCTAATCAATGAATTACGACGCTCAAAAAATTGCAGGCGACATTCAAGGTAGGCGCTATCACTGATGCCTTCTTGAGATTCAGCAAAGTGAGTGACTACTTCTTTCAGCAAGTCAGGTGTGATCGTATGGTCACTAAGGATCTGGTCAATAGCCAGATATAAGCGCGACATATGAATGCCTTTAGCATCAGGATCAGTCAAGTTTACGTATGCCTGCACACTGGCAACGGTTTGAATTTGTTGACCTTTGCCATTAAGCACATGTACTGGTAGCTCAATTTCACTCATGCCCACCCAATTAAGTGTGGCATTAGGGCCTGAATGAGGTTCATTGGCTATATCGGGTAAATCGCAGTTGTGGTCATCACAACTATCATTTTTACTCATGGTAATTCCTGAAACGTTGACTAGTCGGGCGATTATACATAAACCTAGTTAGATTAGAATAACCCGCATTATATTAACGAGTTAATTCAAAGGCACCCTTTGCATAAAAATGATGAGGACCAGAACTACATTAACTATATTTAACTTATTATTGTTTATGGTTAAGTGTAAAATTGGGGTCGTTTTTACAATAATAAAGACCCAACTAATAAAATATACAACGACTTAAATATTATGAGCTTACAATCACCTTCGAACGAAACTGATACGCAAGATACTGATAAAAATAATACTCACGCAGTATTTACAAAAGTTAGGAAATATCTACAAACTAAAATTATAGGTCAAAGTCTATTGGTAGATAGGCTTTTAATAGCCTTATTAGCAGATGGGCATTTACTCGTTGAAGGTGCACCGGGTTTAGCTAAAACTACGGCGATTAAAGAACTATCATCGGTTTTAGAAGGCGACTTTCATCGTTTGCAATTCACCCCAGATCTTCTACCAGGTGATCTAACCGGAAGTGATGTTTATCGACCTGAAACGGGCGAGTTTGTATTCCAAAAAGGTCCTTTATTTCATAATCTAATTTTAGCTGATGAGATAAATCGTGCACCAGCGAAAGTGCAATCCGCACTGCTAGAAGCGATGGGTGAGCATCAAATTACTGTGGGTAGCACAACCTACCAATTACCGCGTCCATTTTTGGTTATGGCAACTCAAAACCCAATTGAGCAAGAAGGAACTTACCCATTACCTGAAGCTCAATTAGATCGCTTTTTAATGCACGTATTTATCGATTATCCTGATGCGAAGTCTGAAAACTTAATTTTAGAGTTAGCACGATCGCAAGCAAAAGAAACTTACACAAAACCCGCTAAAGTTGAATTTAGTCTGACTAAAACAGATGTAGAAAAAGCACAACAAGCCGTACTTAATATTCATATGGCTGAGCCAGTACAAGAGTATTTAGTACAGTTGATTTTGGCAAGCCGTAACCCTGCACCTTACAGTGAAGAGTTAGCTCGATGGATTAGTTATGGCGGAAGTCCGCGTGCCACTATTTCTCTCGACCGTTGTGCGCGTGCGCATGCTTGGCTAAATGCGCGAGACTATGTTTCGCCTGAAGATGTGCAGGCAGTGGCTTATGAGGTTTTACGTCATCGTTTATTAATTTCTTATGAAGCTGAAGCAGAGGGTATAACGGCTGATAACGTGATTGAAGAATTGATCAGGCAAGTGCCTGTTTCATAGAAACAATGATAAGAGAGCCTCAATGAGTTTTTTTAGTCGTTGGTTTAAAACAGATAAGCCTAAATTAGCTACCAAAAGCGTGGTTAATTCGGCTACGCACGTCACCACTAAAGAACTTATATTACTTCAGCAACAAGCGCATAAATTAGATATGAGCCGTCGTTCGTATGCACGCTCATCATCAACGGGCTCACATCATTCTCAGTTCCG
>CALFUP010000215.1 GCA_937929875.1 uncultured Cocleimonas sp.
AGCAACTCCGGAAGGCAAAGAAGCCAATGACATTTTACGCACCTGCGTACATTGTGGCTTTTGCAATGCTACCTGCCCAACCTATCAACTGCTTGGAGACGAAAAGGACGGCCCAAGAGGACGAATCTATCTCATCAAACAGTTACTAGAAGGTAAAGAGGCTACTCAATCCACACAACAGCATTTAGATCGCTGCTTAACCTGCAGAAATTGCGAAACAACGTGTCCCTCAGGAGTGAAATACTCCCATTTATTAGACATTGGGCGCAAACATATCGAAAAGAAAGTCCCTAGAGACTTTAAAAGTAGAGCAATACGAACGTTATTATTATCTACTCTACCCTATGAAAACCGATTTACACCATTGATGCGAATGGGGCAGCTATTCAAACCATTTACGCCTAATGCCATTAAAAAGAAAATTCCGCTCAGGACTCTAAAAGGCACTTTACCAACAGAATCTCACAAAAGGAAAATGATCATACTTAATGGTTGCGTTCAACCCGCTATGTCTCCTGACATAAATGCAGCTACTGCTAGAGTATTGAATAAGCTCGAAATTTCCTTAGTTACACCCTCAAAAGCAGGTTGTTGTGGCGCGGTTAGTTTGCATTTATCAGCAGAACAGGCTGCGCTTAACTTCATGAGAAAAAACATTGATGCTTGGTGGCCTGAAATAGAATCTGGTGCTGAAGCTATCATTATGACTGCCAGTGGTTGCGGGTCTACAGTCAAAGAATATGGTTATCTACTTAAACACGATGACATTTATTCAGAAAAGGCAAAACGCGTATCTGAATTATGCAAGGATATTTCAGAGATTGTTGCAACTGAAGACCTATCAATTTTTAAGGATAATAATGAGCAAAAGACTAAGATCAGTTTTCACCCTCCTTGCACATTGCAACACGGTCAAAAAATTACAGGAGTGGTAGAAAAAATTCTAGCGCAATCAGGTTATGAGCTATTACCTGTTTTGGATTCACACTTATGTTGTGGCTCAGCGGGTACCTATTCGGTATTACAGCCTGAAATATCAGAGCAGTTACAAAAGAATAAAATTACGAATCTACTCGCAAACAAACCTGAAATGATTGTCACCAGCAATATTGGTTGCCAGACTCATTTACAAGAAGCAAGTGAAGTACCTGTCATACATTGGATTCACTTATTGGATAACTAATTTTAAATTAGTAAAACGGATCTTTATTATTGTTAACACAACAGATACAGGTACAGGTTTTTATACCTCCTCAGTCTTTTTATTCCTTTAGCAACAAACTATCCAACTGCTTTAACTCTGCATCCATTGCTCTTTTGTCAGCCTCTAATTGCTCTAAGCGGATACGAAGCTCTTCTGTCTCCGTGCTTATATTTTCCAATTGTAAAATCGCAGTTTGTTGTTTTTGCGCTAATCCATTTTCACTTCCCGTCTTTAATGACGTATTCTCTGGAGAATAGTCTGTAAATGGGGCAGACAACTTAATTTTTTTACCTTCCTTAGCATAAGCATTATGTTCTCGAACTAAGCTGCTTGCATCTCCCTCATCCATTAACAGTAAGTCAGACTTTGCTGGCAGCTTTAATAGATGACCACTGCGTAGATAATTAATATTCCCAAACTTAAATGCATTAGGGTTTTCAGCTAGAAGCGCGATAAAAACCTGATCATTTTTTAGCTTACTGTCTTTATAAAACTTATTCACAATTCGACTTAAATTATCAGTAGATTTTACTTTGTATTCTGTATCAGCGAAAACAGTAGGTAACGGTATCAACGCTGACAACCCAACAGCACAAAACAAAACCTTTCCTAACTTCAATTTTATTAATGAAAGCAAATTTTTCCCCTTTCTATATTTAGTCTGCCGATACAATACAAAATATGATTACTGTTATTTTTCACATAAAAAAGGACGCCACAAAGGGCGTCCTTTTTTTAATGCTTGTTAAGACTTAATTAGAAGTCGTAACGCATACCAGCACCGTATTGATCAGTACTGTCTTGACCAGCAACGTCAGCGTCGTTACTAACAAAACCTGCGAACCACTTGAATCCGCCGCCTAAAGTATGAACATACTCTAAACCGATAGAAGTTGGAGTATTATCACTTCCGTCAGCGTCATCCATGCCGTAAGTTAAGTTAATACCTTTACCACCACCGATGCTGTAGTTTGCTGCAAGCATAAGTGAGTCTTTTGCATCGCTTGAAGAGATTGTACCACCAACGAAAACAGGACCAAATGTGCTATTTACCATTACAGCAATAACGCTATCATCCGCAGCTTCGTTATCTTGATAACCAACACCGATATTTACAGAACCAGCTTTGAAGCTAGCACCAATAGATACTTCATCGATTTGCTCACCAGTTGAATCGTCCATTTGTAGCTGAACGTCAACTTTAGCAGCGCCAAACTTGTTGCCATAGTTAATAGTATCTGAATTACGGAAATCAGACTGATAACCAATTCCGCCTGGCTGTGAAGTAGCACCGAAAGCATTTGGCCAATCGATTGGGCTCATTGTGTGAGTGTAAAGTGGAGACCAACGAGTACCGATAGATACTTCACCGAAACCACCTTTAAGGCCAACATAACCAAGACGGTTAGTTCCAGAAGTAGAACCTAGGAAACCTTCGTCAGGCTGTGTACCAAATTCGTATTTACCAAAAGCTGTTAAGCCATCAGAAATTGCTGAACTTGCTTTGATACCGAAACGTGAAGAACGGTTCTCTAAAGCACATTCGTTGTCGCCAGCAGCGTCATCTTGACAGATAACAGCCATACGTAGACGACCGTAAACTGTTACGCTTTTGTCTGCTTTAGCGTGTGCTGCTGCAAATACTGTAGTTGTTGCAACTGTTGAAGATGCAAGAATTGCAGTAGCAATTGCACTTTTAATCATAATATTTTTCATAGAATTAACCCCGAAAATTAATAAAAAACCTCGCAAAGCTTCCTTGTCGCTCTGCAAAGCACATTCACACTTTAATGTAAATTGAGAATTTTGCAACTAAATTTGTCTAAAAAAAACAACAGTTGCTCAATACTGTATCAATTATACAACAAAACAGAAAAAATATCACCCTCAACTTTAATAAATTTCTTATTTAATTACTTATTCTTAGAGGGCAAGTCTCAACTACTAAGTTAACAAAATAACCTTTACAAAAACCAATAAAAATAATTTAGCTTTTATCAATTAAACGGTTGAATTACTATTTATGGTTCTTAAACAATGTTACCGCAAAAGATATGAGTTACCCAAATAGCAAAGTCACATGGATCGCTAGTTACCCAAGAAGTGGAAACACATGGATCAGAGCTTTGATCTCTGCTTACGCTAATGATGGCGAAGTAGATATTAATGGGATTATGCAAACTAGCGATAAAGATCCCAGTTATTTCGATGGTATTGTTAAAAAGCCTATTCATAATTGGAGCATGTCTGACCAAGCCTTGGTAAAGCCAGCAGCTATGCTGCGCATGTTAGAAGATGCAGGTGGCAATCTGTTATTAAAAACTCATGATGCTAATATTGATGTATCTGGTATTGCGCAAATACCTCACGATATTACGAATGCTGCCATTTACATTATTAGAGATCCTCGAGATGTCGCATTATCTTTTAAAAATCATTATGGTCTCAAAACGAATGCTGAGGCTGTCGAAAAGCTCATAGATGATAAATTCATGAGTCGCTTTCCTAACAATGGCTTATTCGTCCCCCAACTATCTTGGAAAATTAATTTCGCTTCATGGATGCGCGAATTGCCTTATCCCATCTATGCATTGCGTTATGAAGACTTATTAGAGAAACCATTTGAAATTTTCAGTGAGATCATACAGTTCTTAAAAATGGACTATGATGCAGAACTAACACGTAAAACCATTGATGCATGCACTTTTGATAATATGAAACGACAAGAAAAGAAGGATGGCTTCAGAGAAACTGTAGGTAATGAATTTTTCCATAAAGGCCAAGCACAACGATGGAAGACTGAACTTGAGCCCGAATTACAAGCCAAAATTGTCGAAGCCTTTAAAGCTGAAATGAGTTCTGTTGGGTATTTATAAGACATCAATAGACAATATCAGCATACTTGGCTTGATGAATTCGGAGTAAGAAAGTCGAAACCCTAAGAAATAGGCAAAAAGTGGGGGGGTGTGCTTTTAGTATTATTGGATTGAAATATTAAATCACGAGCTTGTTTAAATGACCTCAATAGTTCTGTCATATCAACAAACCTATCATTTGGGCTCTTGGCCATCATTTTTTCTAACAGAGGCTGAAATAACATCAGCTCATTAGATAAAGAAGGTATTGGCTTCTTTATATGTGCCATCATCAAATCATGTGAGTTATTGCCATTATAAGGCCTTGCTCCAGCCAACAACTCATAAAAAATTATTCCTAAGCTATAAATATCGGAACTTCCACTGCAAGGATCACCAATGATAATCTCAGGACTGACATAATAAGGAGACCCATGAAACTCATCCTCAGTTAAAAAGTCAGCACTCAATAGAATATTCTTTGACACACCATAGTCAGTTAAGGCCAATGAACCATCTTCCCTTAACATAATATTGTCTATTTTCAAATCTCTATGAATAAGCCCTGCTTGATGAACCGCAGCTAAGGCATTCGCAATTTCTTCAAACCATTCCAACGCATGTCTTAGCGGTAAAACCTTATCCCTAGCATCCAAAAACCTTCTTAAATTACCTAAAGGTAAATACTCCATAACCAAGTAGAAAGCGTTATTAGAGATGCCTCCTTCATAAAAATCGATCAAACCATTAGAACGAACACCGCACTGCAATGAAATACCCTTAAGATATTCACGCACTGATTTTTCCGAGAGTTGACTAGCTTGGAATTTAAATCGCTTGATTGCCACCAGATTGGCATTAGCATCAACACCTTTATATATAATGCAATCCTGACTGTTATGCAATACTTCAGTCAGTCTCCAATCTTGTAGATCGAGAGGGTACTTTTTTAAATGGCGATGCAGCTGGAGAAAAACATCAAATTTAACTGATAAGTCCTCCATTTTATCCCAGCGAATAGCCGAAACATTAAGCCTTTTCAGCCTATTAGCAATATCAGTTCCTCTAACGACACAAAGATCATAGAGACTATAATCAACCGTCTTCGTTTTCTTATTTACACTCGAAAATTGGCTCTCATCATTTGAGAAGCCATTGGCAAGACCTTCCGACACATAAAAAGAGACATCATATCCAGGAATTTTCGACTTAAGTAATGCTTCTATCGCTGCTGAATCTTTGCCATTCATCAGTAGTAAAACACTTAAGCTCATTTAATATATCCCTTCCTTAATTATAATTTTCAATTAAGTTTAGGATATTTATCGCTTATTGACCGATAATATTGTCTTATTGTTAAAACAATCACGCTTTGTCTGTTTCAATAATATTATTCTAGCAATAATCTGGAACGCTGATTGACATTCAAATCACTTTACAAGATAATCGCGCGTTCCGCGGGTCAATGACCCCTCCTTGCTGTGTTTTCAAGCATTAATAATGCCTAAAAACATAGCCAAATTGTCCATAAGGAGATACATATGAGACATTACGAAATCGTTTTTCTGCTACACCCAGATCAAAGCGACCAACTTCCAGGCATGCTAGAACGCTATCGCAAGCTTATCGAAGATAACAAAGGTGCTATCCACCGTCTTGAAGACTGGGGACGTCGTCCGTTAGCTTACCCAATCGTTAAATTACACAAAGCTCATTACGTACTAATGAACATTGAATGTGATTCTGCGACTTTAAGTGAGCTAGAAGACCTATTCCGTTATAATGATGCTGTTCTTCGTAACATGATTATTCGCAGTAACGAAGCTGAAACTGAGCCTTCAATTCTTTCTAAAGAGAATGAGAAGAAGCCAGAAAGAAAGCCATATAACAAATAATTCGAGGAGTTAATCATGTCAGCACAACGTTTTCGTCGTCAAAAGTTTTGTCGTTTTACCAAAGAAGGTGTAAAACAGATCGACTATAAAGATCTAGATACCCTAAAAGCATTCATCACTGAAACGGGTAAAATTGTACCAAGTCGTGTTACAGGTACTAAAGCTAGATACCAGCGTCAATTAGCAACTGCTATTAAACGCGCACGCTTTTTAGCATTGATTCCTTACACGGATCAACATAAGTAACAAAAACATAAGAGATCAGTAATATGGCCGGCTTTATTATGGCGGGCCGGATTCAAGCGGCAATTTTTGTCATTGTTTCCACCCTAGTCTCATTAATGTTACCGCCGATGCTAGTATTTAGTAATGCCGCTATTGCGCTCATTACTTTACGCAAAGGCTGGCAACAAGGCATTATCTACGCACTATTAGCAACCGCAACACTAATGTTAGTGAGTGGTTACTTAAAGCAAGATATTGGTCGTGGCTTTATAGCAGGTTTAGTGACTTGGCTACCCATACTCGTTATCGCAAGTATTCTTGCAGTAACGAGTTCTTGGAGTAAAACCTTACAACTAATCTTACTAATAGCCGTAGTAGGAATTTTGTTATTTCACTTTTTATATCCTGATGCAACAGCGTTTTGGATACAATTATTGGAACCAATAAAACCTCTATTAAAACAAAGCTACCAATTCAGTGAAGCAAATATTGATGAGAGTATCAAAATTGCATCACAATGGATGACTGGCTCATTTGCAGCAGCGTTTGCATTATTAACGATAGTTTCGTTGATGATTGCACGTAACTGGCAAGCGATGTTATTCAATCCTGGTGGGTTTGGTGAAGAATTTCGCCAGATTCGCATTGGCAAGCAAGCATCTATCGGATTGTTGATAGGAATAGCCTTAGCTGTTTTTACTAACAATCAAATGATTACTGAGTTAATCATGGTCGCTATAGCTATTTTCATGTTTCAAGGGCTTTCCCTTGCGCATGGCCTAGTTAAGCTACGTGGAATGGGTACTGGCTGGTTAATAGTGCTTTATGTATTAATGTTTATACTATTTATACAAATGATTGTTTTACTTGCAACCTTTGGACTGGTTGATAATTTTGTTGATTTTCGCCAAAAGCAAGCAAGTAAAAAATAAATTTCAAACTAATTTTATGATTAGTAGATGTATGAGCCGAGTAAGACAAATCACTCAAATTAAGCTTAGACACTACGAACAAAGGTGATAACCATGCAAGTTATATTAATGGAAAGAATTGAAAATTTAGGCGCGATTGGCGATATCGTTAACGTAAAGTCTGGTTATGCGCGTAATTTTTTAGTTCCTCAAAAGAAAGCTAAAACTGCAACGAAAACAAATATTGCAGACTTCGAAACTATCCGTGCTGACCTTGAAAAAGCAGCAGCGGCAATTACTAAATCAGCTCAAGATCGTCTAGTAGCAGTTAACGGTGTTGACGATTTAACAATTGAAGTAAGAGCAGGCCAAGAAGGTAAACTATTCGGTTCAGTATCGAACAACGAAATTGCAGAAGCAATTTGTGCGCAAGGCGTTGAAGTTGAGCGTCGTGAAGTACGTATGCCAGAAGGCCCAATCCGCAATATCGGCGAGTACGACATTGTTGTTCACCTTCATACTGATGTTGAAACTACGGTTAAAGTACATGTTGTTGCTGATGCAGACAGCGATATGGAAGTTATCGAGAAGCAACCAATAGGTACTTTTGTTGATGATGATGATTAATCTCTGACACAATAAACGCTTCTAAAACCTGCACTCGTATAGACTGCGGGTTTTTTTACATCTAAAAAACATCAGAATGAGCTAAGCTCAATTAAAAATGACACCCCCCTACTTTTTGATGCTATTTATGTCACTCTAAGTACCTCAATCCTTTTGCATCAAGATTAAACGATAATCAATAAGACTCTATTAAAGTAAAAAATGCGATATACCTTTGGTTTCACTCATGGTATCTATTACGTCCATTTATAGAGTATGATCAATTTCACAATTTACTAACTTTTAAAATATTGAAAACTAAGGTACTAAAATGAGCACTAAATACCCCGCATTAGCGGCTATGGGCATTGTTAACCCAAATCAAATCGATCGCTTTTCCTTACAAACTTCTGGTGATTATGATGTATTGCGCATTATATATAAGCGCGAGAAAGGCTCTTTGCTACCCGGTAGTAAAAAATTCAAATTCCGAAGAAGCACCCGACTTATTGAAATGGATGGGGGAAACAAGAAACACGAAACAATTTCAGAAATATCTCCTGCTCTAAGCGGAGCAATTTCTGAATTGCATAAACTAGTTAATCAAAAATATACTCATAAAGAGCAGAAAGAAATTATTCAAGATGAAATGTTACGTCTTGAAGAAGAAATAAGTACCCGTATCACGTACTTAAAGTCTCTCATTGATAAATTAGATGACTAGTCTGGTCTTAATCTAAATGGCTTAGCAGTGGTTTTACTGCTGTTAAGCATCAGTAGTATTTACTATTTATTTTAATAACAGCTTTAAGGCTTGTTGAGTTTGCATATCGGCCGTCTCAACAATAACAACGACTTCCAGATTATCTCTCTTCCAATTAGATTTTACTGCTAGGTCTAATGTAAAAGTGTCGCGGATCTGACCTAAGTTTTTCCAAACTCTTACAACATGATTATGCTTTAATTTCCGTCCAGCGTTTTCTCCTGATTTAATATTCCCTAGCAAGTTACTCTCTGCCAAAACAACAACCACTTTACTATTCTTCGCGATAGCATCGATGCGTTTAAAGTTAATGACTACTTTAAAGCTATTTCCAGTCTGCGTATGGGCTTCAATGTCAAATGCAACTGGAGAAGTCTTCTGGCTTAATTTTTTAAGGCTATTATTTAAAGTGACTCGCCTAACATCATCACCATTGAACATGATCTGCGGGGTATAAACACTATCAGAGTGATTGGTTTTTCTATATTGATATTGACGTTGGGTAAAATATTTTTGAGAAAACTGATCCTTCCATCCAATGTAATCCCAATAATCAACGTGAAGCGCTAGTGGTACAGCTTGATCCTTTGTTATTCCTGATTTTTCCAAATTACCTAACCACTTTTCAGCTGGCGGACAACTACTACAGCCCTGAGAGGTATATAGCTCAATTAAAGCAACGGGATGCTTACTTGAACTAGCTTTGAATGTTTTAGCCATATGTTTATCAGCATAGCTATAATCAACAATCATTAAAGACAGTATTATTAATAGGTAGGCTGTCATTGGATTTAAAGTGACACGATAAATTAATTTACTCATACTCCTTTTAACGTCTAGATTGTTGGATTAGACGCATAACTTTTAATAAAAAAATCGTGAATGCTATCGATAGCAAGGCCCATGTTGCCGATATATATGCAAACAAATCAGGGGCTTTCATCATCGTGCTCATCAATGAATCTTCATAATAAAAGAACCATTGATGATTATCTGGAAAAGCCCAAATATGTAATTGATTGAAAACTTTTTCTGGCCCCAATAACAATAGTAGAATCGAAACTCCCACTAACACCAGAGCCAATAAAGACAATCGCTTCGCCGATGGTAGCTTTATGCGCTTTAAAAATATCCAAGACATTACTAGCAACCAAACTAAAAATAGAGCAACAACGACTGGTTTTAATTTATCTAATAAATTAGCCACATCTTTTAAATGAATGACTTCTGCATCCGTAAATAATGATACTTTTGTTTGATCTGAAACACGGTTATAGCTAAGTGATTCTATACCGACACCTTTGTTATGAATTGCATCAACTACACCACTAAATAAATCCAGCCTCTTAGTTTTGCTAGTCTTCTCGAACTCAGTTTTATTGAATCGATTTCGAGGCGCATAACGTTCGATATGAGTATCGATACCGATGCTTTCGTATAAATTAGAATAAAAGAAATCAACTTTAGCCATGCCCCACCAACTGATAGGGAGAGTAATCACAAAAGTGAGCAATAAGAACAATAACCAGTAAAAATTAGCCTTCATCTGTACTTTCATTAATATCGTTAACACTGTTCAGAATAAATGATTTCCATTGCAGGAATAAGTCTTGATCATGTGAGAGAATCACCGATCGAGGAGTCATTGTCGCTTTAAATACTTGCTCATCATCTAAAGTACAAGAATAGCCTCCTGCTTCAGATAAAATCAACGTTCCCGCTGCTAAGTCCCA
>CALFUP010000216.1 GCA_937929875.1 uncultured Cocleimonas sp.
CCAGGTGTTATTGCTAAATTACCTGAAACTGCACGCAACGCAGCAACAGCAGCATGGAGAGATTACGGCGAAGTAATTCTTTGTGATACTGATGAAGAAATGGCATTAATCAGCGACAAGTACGCAGCTGAGCATTTAGAAGTACACACTGAAAACCTTGATTGGTGGGTAGCTCGTTTACGTAACTACGGATCATTATTCGTAGGGGAAGAGACAACCGTGACTTATGGTGACAAATGTTCGGGTACTAACCATATTTTACCCACTAAAGGCGCGGGTCGTTATACGGGCGGATTGTCTGCAAGTAAATTCGTTAAGACTGTAACGACACAGCGTATGACACGCGAAGCGAATCGTGAAGTGGGTTCTGCTGCTGCTCGTATTTCGCGTTTAGAGGGTATGGAAGGGCATGCGCGTTCGGGTGATGATCGTTTAGCAAAATATTTCCCGAATGAAGAATTCTTACTAGAAATTCCAGGTCATGGGGTAGAGAAGTAGGGTGTCGCAAGATAACAAAAGCCTATTCAGTCTAACGGGCAAAGTTGCCTTAATCACCGGTGCCACTTCTGGTATCGGTGCACAGCAAGCACGAGCACTTTCAAGTGCTGGTGCCTCTGTCGTATTAGTAGGTAGAAGAGAGGATCGTCTTAAAGAACTCGCTGAAAAAATACGTAGCTCTGGTGGAGAAGCAGAATACCTTGCGGCTGATTTATCTGATCAAAGCCATTGGCAATTAGTGGTTGATGGCAGTCTTAGCTTTTTTGGTCAAATTGACATACTTTGCAACACAGCTGGCGTAAACCTTCGCCAACATGCTGATGATGTAACACCTGAAAGCTGGGATTTAACTTTAGGTTTAAATCTAAAAGTGCCTTTCTTTTTAGCGCAAAAATTAATTCCAAATATGCGTAAGCGTGGTTGGGGTAAAATTATCAATGTCGCTTCACTGCAATCCGAACGAGCATTCTCCAATGGCATTGCCTATGGCGCATCAAAAGGTGGCATTACTCAACTAACTCGTGCGATGGCGGAAGCTTGGTCAAAAGATGGGATTAGTTGTAATGCAATAGCCCCAGGTTTTTTTCCAACAGAATTAACCGCTCCCGTGTTTGATAATGATGAAATGTCATCTAAGTTTGCGAATCAAACGGCTATCGGACGTAATGGCGATTTAAGTGATCTTGATGGGATCTGTGTGTTCTTATCAAGTCATGCTTCTGATTATATTACCGGTCAAACAATCTATATTGATGGTGGTTTTACTGCTAAATAAATGAATAAATAACCCTACACCTGCCCTTAAAATAGTATCAAAAAGTAGGGGGGTGTCATTCCGACTTCGCTCAATACAAGCGTTTAGACTCTGCTCAATACGGGCCTTCGAGAAGTTCAGGAATTCATAAGCTAGTCTCAGTACGGTTTTTTTAATAAAATAATTTTTTGGAGTTTTACATGAAAGCGCTTGTCTACACCGATATCAAAGAAATGACTTATCGCGAAGAACCATTGCCCAATCAAAGAGAGGGTGATGTGATTCTGCAAGTTCATGCTGCCGCTATTTGTGGATCTGATATGCACGCCTACCACGGACATGATGAACGACGCGTACCGCCATTGATATTAGGCCACGAAGTGTGTGGAACGGTGTTAGACGGAAAACATGCGGGCAAGCGTATGGTGATTAATCCCTTAATGACTTGCGGTGTATGTTTAGACTGTCAAACAGGACGCAGTAATTTATGCGTTGAACGTGAATTGATTGGCATGTACTTGCAAGGTGCATTCGCAGAACAAGTAGCGATTGAAGAACGTAACTTACTCGAAATACCGGAAGACATGAATCCGATCAGCGCTTCTGTCACTGAGCCAACCGCAACCGCATTACATGCGATAGCATTAGTAGAGCGAATTGCTTACAGACCTTTATCTGAAATGCGATGTTTAGTACTGGGTGGTGGAGCAATCGGTTTGCTTGCTGCGTTAATTTTAAAGGCTAAAGGCTGTACTCAAATAGACATTGCCGAAACCAATGCACTACGCCGAGAAAGTATCAACGCACAACATTGTGGCGATGCTTATGATCCTATTGCAAATAAACCTCCTCATGCAGAGCAATACGATGTCGTTTTAGATTGTGTGGGTTCTGGTATTACACGCAAAACTTCTTGTGAAGCGGTGCGAGCAGGTGGCATCATTTCACATGTCGGCTTACAAGACAGCAATGATGGTTTTGATAGTCGCAGAGTAACCTTGCAAGAAGTCACTTTCTTAGGTAACTATTGTTATACCACCGCTGATATGAAAGCTGCTATTGATATGCTTTATCAAAATCGCTTAGGTGACTTAAGTTGGATAGATGTGCGCCCAATGTCGGCAGGTGGAGAAGCTTTTTCTGATTTGCATCATGGTCGTGTAGCTGCAGCCAAGATTGTGCTACAACCTGATCACCTAATGTGAAAAATAGTGCAATAATACGCATTTTAGCTAGGTAGATATTACGATGGTACAAGCCCTAATAAGAAAATCTGCTTGTGTAGCAGATCTTAAAAAAAGAGCGAAGCGCCGTATTCCGAAGTTTGCCTTTGATTACATCGAGGGCGGTTGCAATAGCAACTTAGCCGTTTCAAATAATCGCGAAGCACTGGATGATGTGTTCTTAAGGCCGGAATATTTACAGGCATACCAAAACCCCGAATTAGCTGTTGAGTTATTTGGTAAACAGTATTCCGCACCCTTCGGAATTGCACCTTTAGGTTTGACAGGATTAGTTTGGCCAGATGCCTCTGCCATGCATGCACGCGCAGCATTAAAAGCGAATATTCCCTTTGTGCTTAGTACGGTTTCAACGATTTCAAT
>CALFUP010000217.1 GCA_937929875.1 uncultured Cocleimonas sp.
AAACAAGGTTAGATTAGTAAGTCCATCTAAGTAGCATGCCCAGGTGGCGAAATTGGTAGACGCAAGGGACTTAAAATCCCTCGGTGGCAACACCGTGCCGGTTCGATTCCGGCCCTGGGCACCATCATTTTAAAAGAAAGCTCAATTAATTTTGAGCTTTTTTTATGTCTGTAACTATAAGAACCCTAAGAAAAGTAATAAAAAGTAGGGGGGTGTCATTTTATTTGTTACATGAGTTTCTCTGTAATTCCTAAGGTGTATAAATGCCGTAACAATGGAAAATATCCATATCTTCAGGAATATTTAATCCATGATCACCTTTTCCTGAATCGTTCTCATGTGCGCCATGATCTGGCGTAAATGCAATGACGTGCTTCTTTTCATTCCATTGCTGATTGGCAGCTTTGGCCATTTCTTTGAGGTCAGTAATATGTTGCCTAAGTGATTGTATACAAAGATCTGAAAAAGGCTCAGTTTTATGGAGGTTATCATCATAATCGGCTTGGTAGGCAATGATAACGTCATACTTATCACTCCTAAGTACTTCTAAGGTTTTTGTTTTGACAGACTCGTCATCTTCTTCAGAGAAGTAAGTGATGTTACGATTTCTAAATATCAAATCAATACAGCTTTCTACTACGGCAACAATGGCTACCTTTTTGTTAGCACGAGCGAGTGCATCAAATAATGTGTCACACTCTAATATTGGTTTTATAAAGCTTTGAATACCGTGTACTTCGGGTGGTGCTCCTGTAAAAATTGAGGCAAAACAAACAGGAGTTACTGGAGGAAATGAGGCCTGCAGAGGAACACGTAAAGGAACTAATGGTAGAATTTTATTTAGATCACTTTCATGAGACTTCCATAAATGTGCTCCGATAGCATCTTGAGCAATAATTAGGCATTTCTCTATTGGAAGGTCATCCTTCTCGATAGTAGAAATAACCATGTCCAAAGCAGATTCACTTGAGTCATTTGGAGTGTTTATACCAAGAAGATGACATATTGTTGGGGTTAAAGATGCGATGGAGCCATGAGGAGAAGGAAATTTCATTTAATACACCAAGTAATTATAGAAAAACAAAAGCAAACGATGTCTGATATATGATTAATAACGATCAGAGTATCTGGCTAAGAAATAATTTAGTTCTATCATGTTGGGGATTGTTAAAAAATTCATTGGGCTCGTTTTCTTCAACAATGTCCCCTTCATCCATAAAGATGACACGATCGGCAATAGTTTTGGCAAAGTTCATTTCGTGAGTGACTACTATCATCGTCATACCCGTATCAGCCAGTTCGACCATTACATCCAGCACTTCTTTTATCATCTCGGGGTCAAGTGCTGAGGTTGGCTCGTCAAACAACATAATTTTTGGATTCATGCATAAAGATCGAGCAATCGCGACTCTCTGTTGTTGTCCACCAGAAAGTTGGCCTGGGAATTTATCTGCTTGTTCTGGTATTTTTACCCGCTTTAGATATTCCAATGCGGTGGCTCGGGCTTCGGCTTTGGGCATTTTACGCACCCATATCGGGCCTAGCATGAGATTATCGAGTATCGATAGATGAGGGAATAAATTAAAACTTTGAAATACCATGCCCACTTCAGTACGAATATGATCGATATTTTTGAGGTTTTTATTTAAGGTAATCCCATCAACAACAATAGTGCCTTCTTGATGTTCTTCTAGATTATTGATGCAACGTATTAGTGTAGATTTACCTGACCCTGAAGGGCCACAAACAACAATTCGTTCGCCTTTATTTACCAGTAGATTTATGTCTTTTAATACATGAAAGTCGTCGTACCATTTGTTTAGCTTTTCGATGCTAATAATGACTTCAGATGAGGCTGCCGAAGCTAATTGTGCATTATTAGTTTGCTCATTATGTTGGTCGTTTGAGTTCATGCTATTCCTTAATGTTTTATATATAAAACGATGTACTTTAAGTTTTGTGTCCAGTAGCTAGCTTAGTTTCTAAATGGCGACTGTATTTCGACATTAGCGCGCACAATATAAAAAATATCATTGCGCCAAAGAGTAACGGCTCTTTGTGTAAACCGATCCAAGGTAAATCTCGGCTGATACTGCTCAACATGCCTAGAATATCGAATAAGCCGATAATCGATACCAATGTGGTGCCTTTTAAAATACTTATAAAATTACCCACTATATTTGGAATCATATTTTTTAAGGCTTGCGGCATCACTATGAGACTCATGGTTCCCCAGTAACCCAAACCAATGGTATGCGCGCCTTCATATTGTCCCTTGGGAATAGTTTGCAGCCCACCACGCACGGTTTCTGCCATATAAGCTGCATTAAATAAGCACACCGCGATGATGACTTGAGCTAACTTGTTGAGCACAAAACCTTCGGGTAAAAATAACGGAAACATGGTCGTTGCCATAAACAACACAGTAATAAGGGGCACTGAGCGAAATACTTCAATGAAGGTAATGCTCAGCACTTTAATTACGGGTAATTTTGAGCGTCGACCTAGCGCTAGCAGAATTCCGCCGGGTAGGGCGGTGGCAATGCCAATACCTGAAATGACTAAGGTCAGAAATAGCCCGCCCCATTTAGTCCAAGGTACTTCTTCTAACATCCAACTTCGTTGCCATAAGTAAGCAGCAATAAAAGCAATCATTAAAAGCGCTAAAATCAAGTAACGCTGATGCTTTTCTATTTTTAAAGAACTGCCAAAACGACTCACAATAAAGGTTGAAACGCTTTGACCTTGGCTGACACCAATAACTGCATTCAAAACAATAACGATGAAAGAAACGATGGCTGCTGAGGCCATAAGCTGGCTAAAAAGTCCGCTGTTGCCACCTAAAAATAAGATGTTAGCTAAAAAGGGATAAAAACTAATCAAGCTAATCGCAATAAATATTTTGCCCTTAACTCGCGGCAACCACAGTGGCACCATCCAAACGATTAGTAACAATAGCCCAAGGTTAACCCGCCATACTTCAGTTTCTGGATAACGACCGTAAAAGATATTATCTAGCCATGCGATTACACCAGCCCAACATGCACCACCCATACTGATGTTAAAACATTCGCGTCGAGATTCAGCGATCCAAACAGCATCAGCTATGCCCCAAACCCATAAACCTTTAAGTGATATGTAAATAATATACAAGGTCACTAGGGTGAGAATACTATTATAAAAAGAGCTAAATAAATGCTTATGCATCCAGCCAATAATTGAGCGTTCAGATAGAGGTGCAGGTCTACTGGCTGTTATTTCTGTTTTTACAAAAGCCATCTCAACGCTCCACCAGTTGGACTTTCTTATTGTAGATATTGAGCAGCCACGAAATGACCAGACTCACAAACATATAAAAGCCCATGGTCATGGCGACGATCTCTATGGCATATCCTGCTTGGTTTAATGAGGTTTGCATAAACAGCGAGACAATATCTGAATAGCCTATCGCCACTGCCAGTGAAGAATTTTTAACCGTACTCAGCCATAAACTAATCATGGGTGGGATAATGGCAGGCATTGCCTGTGGGATAATCACGAGGCGTAAGGCTTTGTTCTGTCGCAGGCCAATGGCAAGGGCAGCATCATTTTGACCCTGACTTACTGACTGTATTCCTGCGCGCACAATTTCAGCCATATGCGCAGCTCCATAAACAACAAGAGCAACCAATAAAGCAATAAAAGTGGGTGGAAGACTGGCACCTCCGACAAAATTAAAGCCCTCTATCTTTGGAATATCCCAACTGATGGGTGAACCTGTAAGCAAAAAAACAAGACCGGGTAACAGGGTAAGTATTGCCAGCGAGGGTAAAAAGATAGCCACTCTTTTACCTGTTTCGTCTTGATGTTTATTAGCCCATCGTTTGAAAAAATAAACAAGAATAATTGCAGCGATAATTGCCACAGCGGTTATCCAAAAAAGATCTCCTGCTATTGGCCACGCGCTGTAAAGCCCGCGGTTATTCAATAACAATACCTCTGAGCCAGCCGACAAATCTAGACTGTTTTTTATTTTTGGTAGTATGCTGAACACACCGACATACCAAAAAATTAATTGAATCAGTAAGGGGGTGTTACGAAATACCTCGACGAAT
>CALFUP010000218.1 GCA_937929875.1 uncultured Cocleimonas sp.
GACGCTCTGTTACTTCTGTAATAATCATTAAAGGCTTAACTATGAAAACATCAAACACGAATGAAGGACAGTTTTTCACAGATGAAACAATGCAAACGGTAAAAGAGTCTTTTCATTATGTTGATGAAGATTTAAATGGCCGACGTCGTTTATTTTTTGATAATGCTGGTGGATCTTTTAGATTAAAAAAGGCCGTTGAAGCTTATGCTAGCCTTGCGGCTACACCCGATTGCCCCGAACGTATTCACGACACAGCCGTTTATTTACAGAGTGTTCAAGATAAAGGTCAGCAAGATTTCAGGATGATGCTAAATATCGAAGGCGGTTCTGTTTACACCGCGCTGACAGCTTCAAAAGCGATGTTTGATATGGTGCGTGTCATTACAGATCATATCTCTGGTTCCAATATGGTGACTACGGTTCTAGAACATCCATCGGCTTATGATGCAATGGAGTTAAATGCAGACCGATCGGGACATGAGCTTCGTGTAGCAAAAAGCAATGCTGTTACCGGTGGTGTTGATGTTGAAGAGATTACAAAATTAATTGATCAAGAAACCGTTTTACTGACTGTCATTTATGCCTCTAATATCTCGGGAGCAAAACTCGATATTGAAGCTATTGTTAACCAAGCGCGAAAAATTAAACCTGATTTATACATATTGGTTGATGCGGTTCAGCATGCACCGCACGATGTGATCGATCTGACTCATATTCCTGTCGACGGTATTAGCATTGCACCTTATAAGTTTTTTGGTAATCGCGGCATGGGGCTTGCTTGGGTATCTGATAGAGCAGCTGAACTTCGGCATGATAAACTGAGCGGAAAGCCAAGTACCTATTGGGATTTAGGGAGTTCTGACCCTGCACAATATGCAATGTTTAGCGAAATCATAAACTACGTCTGTGGCTTAGGAAAAACCACTTCTGACACTACAGAAGTTCGTGATCAAGTACGTGGTAAGTTCGTAGCGGGAATGCAGATGATAGCTTTACATGAACGCGCCCTACTCGCTCGATTATTAAAGGGTACTAAAGATGTTCAAGGCTTACGCGACATGCAAAATCTTGATGTCTACCTCGACTACAAAGATTTAACTAAACGCGACTTAATTCTAGCCATAAATTTTAAAAACATTGAACCCGCAGCAGCAGTGAAGGAGTATGCTAAACGCGGCGTAACCGTTTTTGAGCGCGTAAATACCAGTTTATATTCTAAACGAATGTTGGAATCCTTTGGTTTACAAGGGGCGATAAGAGTCTCGCCGCTGCACTGTCATTCAGCTCAGGATATGGATGAGTTTTTACTTATTACTAAAGAAATGGCTGAAGCTTAATAACAAACCAACATCTGCCGAGATACCTTCTCGGCAGATTAGAAATAGCGAGTTTAATGACACCCCCCTACTTTTTGTTAGGCTTATTTCATGGTTCGCACTATCTCAATGTATAGACTTAAACAGCAACATTCTTCTTGGTCGCTTCTATTAATGCTTCCACAATAGCTGTGAGAGACTTCACTTGTGCTTCATCTATAAAATTACCTTCGTCATCCAACACTTTAGATGAAAATGGAATAGCCAATTGTTGCGGAATGACCGTTACCTGAATATTGCCAAGCAGCATTCGTAACTGCACTAATCCACGTATGCCACCATACCCCCCCGGAGAGATTGCGACCAATGCAGCGATTTTATTTCTGTACGCTGATAAAGGTATTTCATTTTCCTGATGCGGGCGTGAAATCCAATCCAATGAATTTTTCAGTAGCGGTGAATAACCACTATTGTATTCAGGTGATGCTATAAAGATCGCATCATGAGCGATGAACAGTTCTTTAAGCTTGATTGCATTTTTTGGTAAACCAGAAGCATCTTCAATATCACCATTGTAAAGTGGCATTTCAAAATCTTTAAGATCGATAAAAGTTGCTTCTACATCGTGCTTTGCAGCAATCTCTTGTGCTTTTTGCGCGACGAATTTATTGCTTGATTTGTTTCTTGAGCTACCTGCCAAAAAGAGTATTTTTGCTGTCATTTTAATGCCTTTATTTATTGGAGACTTAAACGTCTCGTTGTTATATTGAATATATTTAATTTATTTTGAATAAATACCGAAGCTTCTAGCGCTAAACAAGGTCAAACAATAACGCTTCACTAGTTTCTAACGCTTTAAAAACGATACCATCTTGAGCTTCATCCCGTTTGATTGTCGCACCATCTCCAGCTTTCAAAACTGTATTTTGTACTTCAATTTCGCCTGAAACAACATGAATGTAAAGCGTTCTATCTGCCGCAAGTGCATACTCTGCTTCATCCTGTGGCTCTAAACGCAATTGGTGCAATGTCATATCTTGATGCACAGTCAGTGAACCATCACGGCCATCAGGTGACAAGATTAATTGTATTCCTTTAGTATCTGGAAACTTCTTTTGCTGATATTGAGGCTTGATACCGTGTTGATTTGGCATAATCCAAATCTGCAGAAACTTAAGCATTTCTGTATCAGAAGGATTGTACTCGCTATGCGTAACACCCGTACCCGCACTCATTAACTGAAATTCGCCAGGTGGTAATTGTTCGATATTACCCATGCTGTCTTTATGCTCGATCATACCGCTTTTTACATAACTAAGTATTTCCATATCTTGATGCGAATGCGGTGCAAACCCTTTACCAGGAATAACAACATCATCATTAATAACGCGCAAATCTGAAACGCCCATATGTTTAGGATCATGATAACTACCAAATGAGAAAGTATGCTGGCTTTTTAACCAACCTAAATCTGCAGGTCCGCGTTCATGGCTAGGTCTTACTGTAATCATAATTTACTCCGTGTTTTTGTTAAGTACAGATCGATCAAAAGTCATTTATCAATATTGATCGATATGTGCTGATGGCTAGTCATAATATAGAAAACAAAAAGTAAATAAACACACTGGTAATTAAAACATTGTTTCTTTATAGTTGACAATATGGATAGATTAAATGGAATGACAACGTTTGTTGAAGTAGTAAAAAGTGGGAGTTTTACGTTAGCGGCTGATAACTTAAATTTGTCACGTGCTCAAGTCAGTAAAACCATCATGCAACTAGAAGCGCATTTAGATACGCGCTTATTAAACCGAACGACCCGTACAATTAGTCTAAACGAAATAGGAAAAATCTATTACGAGCGTTGCCTAACCATCTTGCAAGATATTGACGACATCGAAGATATTACTCGTCAACAGACCAGTAAACCCAAAGGCAGTTTACGCATGAGTGTACCCACTTCGTTTGGTTTATTGCATTTAAATGAAGCGATTCCAGAGTACATAAAACAATATCCTGATGTGAACATTGAATTAAGCCTCGCAGATCGATTTATTGATGTCGTTGCTGAAGGTTATGACTTGGTTATCCGCATTGGCGAACTCAATGACTCAGGACTTATCGCACGTAAACTGGCGCCTTGTCGTAGAGTATTTTGCGCTACCCCTGAATATTTAGAAAAGCATGGGAAACCAGAAGTACCCAAAGATTTAACCAAGCATAATTGTCTTATTTACACTAATGAACAGTCTGCTGATACTTGGACAATCAAAGGCCCAAAGAAAACAGAATCAGTAAAAATAACAGGTTCCTTATGCTCAGATAACGGACAAATATTGCGAGATGCAGCCTTAGCAGATCTTGGTATCGTAATACTCCCTACGTTTATTATCGGTGACGACATTATCAAAGGGGACTTGCAACAAATCTTGCCAGAGTATTATTTTCCTGAAATATCACTGTATGTAGTATTTCCATCGAGACGTTATCTTTCTGCTAAAGTACGCACATTCATTGATTTTCTATCTGATTATTTTGAGCAAACACCCTCTTATGATAAGTTTTAGGTTAGTCATCTCTATTCGTTAATGAAAAGACATTCCCCCGACTTTTAAGCTAATTTATAAACTTCTCATTCTGTTAGTCGTCGCTTCACTCGAAATTATCTTACCAAGGATCGGCTGATTATTCTTTGTAAACAGTCCTTATTGGACTAACTCAATTCTCTACTTCATATTTCTGTATCTTAGCTCCTTCAACTTTATAACTTGCCGTTCCAATATCAGTGGTAGATTTATCAATTAACAACTCACCTGAAACCCAAATAGGATCATAGGCATCATTTACACTAATACCATCTTTACTAGCTACTTTTACGTGTACTGTTTGATTTGCGGGAGGTGCAGGAGAATGAATACAAGCACCAAAATAAGGAACGAGTAAAAACTCGGAAATAACGCCATCTTTTTGTTCAAGTGGTGCGATGAAGCCCGGTATGGATACTTTTTTATTGGCTAGGGACTGATTCGGTGGTGCTTTATTATATTCGGCTTGCATTTTTTCATAGAGCTTATTAGCTTCATCACTACCTTCTTCTAATTTACTCACGATGGGTTCGTATTTTTTTAAAATAGAATCTACATCAAAACCAGGTGCGACTAAGCCTTCCCACTTTAAGGTCTTGAAACCCTCGATAATGTCTGGCTCATCTAATGGAACAATTTCCCCTTCGACAGGCTTAGTTGTTTTACTTGAGTTCGATGGCGTTGAAACGTCAGTAACAGCTTTTTGATATTCATCAACAGTTTTACCGATAAGTTCTTTGCTAGGCTCACCTGAGGTTTGATTGTTTTCGCTATTGCTTTTATTTTCTGGTTTTTTAGAACTGTCGCAAGCGCTAAAAAGTAAAACGAGCATAAATGGGAGACATATTTTCATTAGAATTTAAGTGTTAATCCGTCTTGTAAGGAGTTTTTATAAGCAATTATTCCAGGTACTAGGCTGAATAATAGGCCTATGATGTATATAAATAAAATAATCACGATTTGCTCAGGGTCTAGCAACACGATGTTTATTGAGAAGCCGTATTGATCTAATAAAATCGGTTTCAGAATAAATAATAAGCTGTACAACAAACCTAACGCGAGCATCGTGCCAGCGACTAATATCAAAAGTGTTTCGACTATGAACAGCAAGATAACTTGATAGGCGTGTGCGCCGACGGCTCTGAGTATCGCCATTTCACGGCGGCGTTCATTTAAAGTGGATAACAGCATGATCAACATACTGAGTAAACCAGACAGCAATACGAGTAAAGAAACGCCCAGCAATATCTTTTCAAATTGACCTAAAGTTCGCCATAAATCCGTTAAGGTGCTTCCCGGAATAATCGCTAACAAAGGCTCTTGCTTATATTCATTTATATTACGTTGGACAACAAACGTTTGCGTTCGTTTATTTAAACCCACCATAAAAGCAGTGACTGTTTTTGGCGTTAGACCAAAGCGTCGTGCTTTTTCAGCATCAATCTCTAATGCTGAACGTGCTCCCGCCCTCCAATCGAGATGTATGGCTTCAATCGCTTCCAGAGAAACATGCACGCTGCGGTCGACAGGCGTACCTGTTGCAGCCAAAATACCTGATATCCTAAACGGCTTATCATCATGTGCGGCAAAGTCGGTTGAAATGGTTCCATGAGAGAGCGTAATGGCATCGCCAATTTTGTAGCCTAGCTTTTTTGCTACTTCTCTGCCGATGACGGCATCGTATAAATCATTGAACGTTTCGCCTTGGCTAAAGGCTAAAGAACGCTTATCGGCATAGCGAAAGTATTTAAAGTAATCTTGATTAGTCCCTAACACCCTAAAACCGCGGTGAGAGTCGCCTAATGACAAGGGTATTGTCCATTTTACCTTTGGATCTGCGCTGATTTTTTCATAGGAGTCGTAAGAGATATTATTAGTCGCATTACCAATGCGAAATACGCTGTACAGTAATAGATTCATTGGTCCAGAACGCGCACCGACGATTAAATCAGTTTGAGATATGGTATTTAAAAAACTATTTTTTGCTTGTTTACGCACAATATCAACACCAAGCAACAAGGTTAAGCTCACCGCGATAGATAACACCGCTAAGGATAAGCTTGTTTTACGCGCCCATGCACTTTTCA
>CALFUP010000219.1 GCA_937929875.1 uncultured Cocleimonas sp.
AAAGGCATAGATATGGATATATCTATGGAAACTATTGTACAGGGTGACTCAAAAGTAGCTTCAATCAGTGCCGCCTCAATCATTGCCAAAGTAGCACGCGATAAAGAAATGGTAGCGCTGCACGAACAGCATCCAGAATATGGTTTTGCATCCCATAAGGGCTATCCTACAAAAACTCATCGGGAAGCTATTGAGGAATATGGATTATTAGATCAACATCGTAAAAGCTTTAAGCCTTGCGCAAATTGTTTAAAGTAGATAGAGACCTTTGCATGAGAGACATGACAGATTAAAAATGCTTAAACTCCTCCTATTCTCCTTAAAAATTCGCTCAATAGCCCTGCTATTAAGCTCAATTTTAAGAAAAATAGTTGAAATTACGCTATTTTTTATCTCGCCATTCTCTCGTGCAAAGGTCTCAGATAATTAAATCAATTCATTTGCATAATTCTTATCAACTTAATCAAGGCTTCCTTAGGTAAGTTTTAAATGACACCCCCCCACTTTTTAACAATATATTCTTTGTTACTTATCATCTAAACAACGAATACAAAAGTAGAATAACGACTTAACTAGAAGACTCATTGCTATCTAGTAGATTAAAAACAACCGCGGAGAATCAATATGTCCAAACCAAAACTTATCAGTTTTAATATCTGCCCTTTTGTACAACGTAGCGTGATTTTGTTGGAAGAAAAAGGTGTCGATTACGATATTGATTTTATCGATGTCTACAATCCACCCGCTTGGTTCTTGGAGATTTCACCGACAGGTAAAGTGCCTGTGCTACAAGTTGATGGCGAAATACTATTTGAGTCTACCGTTATTGGTGAATATCTTGAAGAAGTCTATGACCCAAAATTTCACCCAACCAATCCATTAATTAAAGCTAAAAATCGAGCATGGATGGAATATACATCAGCACTATATGGTGGAACGTTTAATTTGATGATGGCTAAATCTAAAAATAGCGCAGATAAGTACATTCAAGAAATGCGCAATACGCAAAAAAGTCTTGATGAGGTCAAACACAATCGACCTTGGTTTAATGGCGAAGAGTTCTCAATGGCTGATATGTTCGCAGCGCCATATTTTGTGCGCGTTGAGTTTTTCAGACAACATTTCAACATCAATATTTTAGAAGGTAGTGCAAACTTACAAGATTGGTCAGATCGTCTCATAGCCCGAAAAAGTGTAAAAGATTCAATAGTAAAAGGTTTTGATAATATTATGATTGAAAGAATGGTCGAGAATAAAAGTTATCTTGTTAATGGCTAAAACATTAAGCATCAACTGCTTGATAAAAAGAACGTCATTTAGATGTTCTTTTTTCGTTATGATGTTGGTTTGTATTTAAAAACGACAAACGATGGCAGATGTTTCTGACAAACTAAACACAGATGCAAGTACATCAAACTTAAGGTTTATATATTCGTGGAGGCCTGAGCAGCAAAGAGTTCTTAATCGTTTAGACAAGTACATGGATGACAAGCGCGTTCATATTGTTGCTGCGCCTGGTGCGGGTAAAACTGTCTTAGGTTTGGAAATTTTTAATCGCCTTGACCTCAAAACCCTCACCCTTTCACCTACGATTTTAGTGAAAAATCAATGGCTCGAGAGACTTTCTCTTTTTACTAAAAATAATGAGCAACATAACATTACCCCGACATGGGCAAGTGCATCATTAAAAGCACCAGAGTACTTCACCTCAAGTACCTACCAATCCTTATATAGTTTTGATAAACGCCTTAAAAAAGATAAGCAAAGTCATTCACCAAGTAACGAATTTGATGAACTTAAACAATGGTTTATTTCTCAAAATTTTGGCTTGCTCATTTTAGATGAAGCGCATCATTTAAAAGCGAGTTGGTGGAAGGTTCTTTATGACTTGGTTAAAGACAATAAAAACTTAATCATAGTCAGTTTAACAGCGACACCGCCTTATGATTCGAATACTACTGAATGGTCACGTTATAAAAAATTATGCGGGCCAGTTGATGAAGAAATCAGCATACCTGAATTAGTAAAATCTCGATCATTATGTCCACATCAAGACTACATCTGGTTAGTCAAAACTGATGAAAAAAACCTTCAATCTCTAGAGCGTTATGAAAATAAACTAAACGCTTTCATTGAGAAGCTAAGTACCCATAAAGAACTAAACTATCTTTTATCATTACATGAATTTTTGGACCAAGGCGCATTAGCAAAAAATAACAAGACAGAAGCTAACAATATTAGTGAGCGCCAGTTATTACTCAATATAGAAACAGTCATTGCTTTATTACAGTTGCTTAAACACTGGCAAAAGCCTTTGCCTATTGAATTGATGGATAGCTTAGGCTTATTAAGCGACGACATACCTTCGATCACGATTAAAAGCTGGCAGATTCTGTTACAGAGTTTTCTTGATGGTGATTATTATCCAAGAGCTGATGCAGTCTATGAATTTAGGGCTTCATTGACTTCTTTGCTAAAGGGTAAACATTACCTCAAATATAACCGTGTACAATTTGATAATACCCAAACAAAGCTAGATGCATTTAATAAAACTGAAGAGCGAATTGCAGCGTGTTATGAGATAGCTAAAATAGAGGCTAAGAATCGCAAGTCGTTGTTACGTATGGTGGTTTTAGCAGATTATATAAGAGATGAAGAACTGACTTTATCCCTGGATGGACGTGGAACAACAACGGGTGCATATCCGATCTTCCATCATTTTATACATAAACTTGATGTTACCTTTAAACAAAAAACGGCGCTACTAACCGGTAGACTCTGCATACTGCCTCGTGAACTTTTAGGGAAATTAATCAATCTACTCGCTGATGATCAAATACCTACAATAAAAGATTACTCAGAAGACGAAGGCTTTGTTATATGTGGTGGTGCAACTGGTGAACTCTCTTCCGCTTTTACTAAACTATTAGAACAGGGGGAGTTAAAGATAATTGTTGGCACACGCGCTTTATTAGGGGAAGGCTGGGATGCTCCGTTTTTGAACGCCTTAGTGATGGCAACACAAACGAAAGCCTATGTCGCAACAAACCAATTGCGCGGACGCGTAATGCGTATTGACCCAAAAGATGATTTTAAAACTGCCAGTATTTGGCATATTGTCGCCACCGCACCAGAACAACGTTTGAATAGTCTTATTTTTGAAAATTTAGAAAAGCGCTTTAGAACCTTTGCTGGCTTACATGCTTACGATTTGGAAATTGAATCAGGTACTGAGCGCATATCTTTAAGGAAAGATGAAAGTGATGCAGTAGCCGTATCAGAATCCTTAACTTTAGGGTTACTAACAACGGAAACAGACTCAAATAAGCTGAGTCTCCTTAATCAATCACAAGATTCAAAGGAGCTGGACCTGATAACGCAGAATAATCACATGATGCAAACACGCTTAAATGATGATCTATTCAATCTACAAGCCCGTTGGCAAAATGCATTAGCTAAAGCTGAGCATCAAGTTTTTCAGGTAGGCTTAAACCATTCAATAAATGATCACTCTCAACAATATAGCCTAAATCGTTTATTAGCCGTTTTGAAAGAGAATAATACAAATAAAAGGAAGCTAATTACCTTAGCATCATTAGGTATCGCAGGAGTTTGTACTGTATCTGGCGTCGCTCTTTATCTTAGTGGTTTGAGTAATTATGCCTTTAGCTTAGCCTTACCCTTATTGGGGGCATTGTCCTTTGGGATTTCAAAAGCGTTATCACCAAAAAAGAAGATAGACTCTATAACAGTTGCCAAGAAAATAGCTTCAATAATCCTTATGTGTCTTCATCAAAAAAAGACAGTTCAAACAGAGTTGTATGATGGTCTTTTGATTGAAGCGATCAATATAAGATATATCAATAACGGTATTATTCGGTTTTCATTAAATGGCTACACGCGCCAAGAGAATGAAATATTTCTTGAAGTGCTTAATGAGTTTCTACAACCTTTAAGCTCAAGTCGATATATATTAGCGCTTAGTGAAAAGCC
>CALFUP010000220.1 GCA_937929875.1 uncultured Cocleimonas sp.
CGAATGCGATTGGAATTGAAGCGCAGATTCTTGGGATGAAATAATTCCATCAACCGTTTTATCATTATATAAATAAGCAACTCGCTTACCAATATCGCCGCACCCGACAATCCATATTTTTTTATCATTTTCCATTATTGCTAGAGATTAACGGCAGTCAGTATTTTTCTCAATCTGTTATTCCTGTGTTTTCAGATTAAACCCTTCGTAATAACTCAACTTTAGAATGGTATAAAGGTGTTGATTTAGGCTTTATAAAGCACTTAACTAGATTGAATTTACTTGATAAAACAGCTAATTACCTTCATATTTGATCTATAAAAAGATAGAAATGTCGCTTTTACTCATCTGACTGTAAAGCTTCGTAACTCAACGAGCTATCAATAAAATAAAGACCTATAAATAATAAGGAGCTTTAAAATGAATAACTTACTTAGTCCCGAGATGTTACCCATAGCACTCGTCGTATTCGCTGTCATTCTTATTTTTATGGGGGCAAAACGTGTGCCTCAAGGCTTAGAATATACGGTTGAACGATTCGGTCGTTACACCAAAACACTAAAGCCTGGCATTCGATTCATCATTCCATTTGTTGACTCTGTAGGTCAAAAAGTGAATATGATGGAGCAAGTTGCGGACGTCCCTCAACAAGAAGTTATCACCAAAGATAACGCCATGGTAAGCGCCGACGGTGTGGTGTTTTTTAAAGTGATGGATGCAGCAAAATCAGCTTATCGCGTCAATGATATGTATCGTGCGGTTCTCAATATCACCATGACTAACATCAGAAGCGTGATGGGTTCGATGGACCTAGACGAATTACTCTCACAACGTGATGTTATCAACTCACGTTTGTTACAAGTCGTCGATGAAGCGGCTTCAACATGGGGCGTAAAAGTGACCCGTATCGAAATTAAAGACATCAATCCACCGATGGATTTGGTTGAATCGATGGGACGCCAAATGAAAGCCGAACGTGAAAAGCGTGCGCTAATTCTTGAAGCTGAAGGTACGCGTGCGGCGCAAATTCTAAATGCTGAAGGTATTAAACAATCTGCAATACTCGCCGCTGAAGGTGAAAAGGAAGCTTCGTTTCGTGAAGCTGAAGCTCGCGAGCGTTTAGCCGAAGCTGAAGCAAAAGCAACAATGATGGTATCGCGTGCGATTGGCGAAGGTGATGTACAAGCGATTAATTATTTCGTTGCGCAAAAATACACTGAAGCACTACAAACGATCGGCTCAGCGAATAATTCAAAAATCGTCTTAATGCCAATGGAAGCAGCAAGCCTGATGGGATCAATAGCGGGTATTGCTGAAATCACCAGAGAAACTTTTGGTGATAACAGCAACAACAGCGATAAGCGCAATACGAATAACGGAGACAAATAATGGACGATTCTAATATCACTCAAGGTATCTTTGATAACCTTCAATTTTGGCATTGGTGGGTATTTGCCATAGTCTTAGTGATACTGGAAGTCTTCTCGCCGGGTGCGTTCTTTATGTGGATGGGAGCGGCCGCTGCGGCTTCAGGCCTTGCTCTATTAGTGGTACCTGAGCTTAGCTGGCAAATGCAATTCATTATATTTGCAGTGGCTAGCATTGCCGCTATATTGATAGGTAGAACCTTTTTCAATAGGAAATCAGCAAATACAGATGACCCGACACTTAGCCAGCTCGAAACGGAACTCACGGGAAATATATACGTAGTGGAAAAGGCAATCATCAATGGTAGTGGCAGAATTCAAGTAGGAGAATCCACGTGGAAAGCGCAAGGGCCAGATTGTGAAGCAGGCTCTTCAGTTAAGGTGATTGGTGTAAAAGGAGCAGTGTTGTTGGTGGAGCTTGCTTAAAGGCTTTGAGTGAGAACATTGGGATAACTCTAGTCGATTTCTAAGCATTGACTGGTGAGAGTAAATGTCCTGATTTAATCCACACTTTTGCCCCTCCTGCTTCTGTTTCAGCAACGAAAGTAGTATTTATTGGTAAGCGCAACCAAGACTCTTTTCGTAATTCATCTCCACTTTCCGTAAAACCACCTTCTAGAACAAGTATTTCAGCACCACCCGATGCATCTACTGTGATTGAAGTATTTGGTTTCCAATATTCCACTCTTACATCTTCGTGATCGTCTTTAAATAATGGAGTGACTTTGACACCTGGTCTGTTTGCATCTGGGACTGTGCCAATTTTGTTCATATCAATATGCACAAAGGTACGATCATCAGTTTGAAACTGAGCCAATTTCACAAAGATAACGCAACCCTCTTTTGAACCTGGTTTATGTTTAGATGTGGGGGGATTACGAATATACGAACCCATCGGCCAGTCACCGTAATCATCTTCAAATATGCCTTCTAGAACGATAAATTCTTCACCGCCTGAGTGAACATGTGGTGAAAAGATACTTCCAGGTGCATAACGGACAATCGTAGTAACGCGATCTGCATCGTTATCAATTCGATCTAAGCGGCGACGATCGACGCCTTTCATTGGCGAAACTTCCCATTGGATAGAGTCGCTATGCAGCATCACACGTTTTGAAAAATCTCCATTTACATCCATATTATTTGTTTACATCCGTTTTAAGAGCGTTAAAAAGTAGGGGGGTGTCTTTTAATTTTTCATCGTTACGTAATTATGCATTATTGCAAGGTATAAGCTGGATCTAAACTCAATTTTGATAAATTGTTATCAGCAAAATCGATGAAGTTTTGGGTGTACATCAATAAGTATAGTTTTAATACTGGATGTGCCAATATTGATTCTTAAATACAATGTATATTCATCCTTTGTATGATTACTTAAGTAGTCCTTATCAATTAGTCATTAGGAAATAGTTATTAAATGATTCTTATATTTTAGGTGTTTTTTTAATTAATCGTGACACATATTTTTTACCTGGTGGTACTAAAATGAATACTGAAGTTACTATTATTGGAGGAGGAATTAGCGGGCTTCATACCGCTTACCAATTACAAAAGCATGGCATAGACTTCATTTTGATTGAAGCGAGAGATCGTTTGGGTGGTCGTATTTTATCTAATAATTATTCTTTAGAGTATTCAGAACCATCAGGCTCTTTAGATGAATCAGCAAGTTATGATGCCAATAAACCAGCG
>CALFUP010000221.1 GCA_937929875.1 uncultured Cocleimonas sp.
GCATGACTGCAGATTCGTTTTCTGGATCACAACCTAGACCATAAACGGCCTCTGTTGGATATGCGAACACATCCCCTTGGTGAAAATGAGTTCTGATATCGTTAGGATTTTTAGTAATTAACATGGGAGAGTGACTATAAATTTACAGTTATATTGAGCCAGTCTAACGACTCGTGCTGAGCTTGCCGAAGTACACCCCCCACTTTTTAACAATATTAGTTTAGCAAAAAACACCCAAAAAGTAGGGGGGTGTGCTTCGACAAGCTCTGCACAGGTATTTTCCTAATTAAATAAAAGCAACAATCTACTTTTTAGCGGCTGTACTTTTCTTTGTCGCTGCTTTTTTCTTAGCTGGCGCCTTCTTCTTAGCCGCTGCTTTCTTTTTTACGGGCTTCTTTTTTGCCGGTTTTTTCTCAACCCATTTGCCACCTTCGTAAAGCGCTGACCAACCAGTGGCTTTACCTTCTTTATCCGTTCTAACGTAATGTTCTTTAGTTTTACGATCAAATCGAACCGCAGCCTTGTTACCATCACCATCTTCTGCTGGAGCTTCTGCTAAATAAGTAAATTTATCTGAAATTCTATCTTTGAAGCGAGCTAGTTCTTCAACCAATGGTGCACGCGTTTCACGAGACTTCGGATAAGTGCTTGCCGCTAAGAAAAGCCCTGCCGCACCGTCACGTAAAATAAAATAAGCGTCTGATTTTTCACATTCTAATTCAGGTAAATGCACGGGGTCTTCACGCGGTGGAGCAACTTCACCATTACGTAAAATCTTACGTGTATTCTTACACTCATCTTCGTTTTCATTACTACACTTCATATACGGACCAAAACGGCCTGTAGTGAGATGCATATCGTTACCGCATTTTTCACATTCAACGATAGGGCCTTCATAACCTTTTAGCTTGAAAGTACCTTTTTCTATTTCATAACCCGCACATTCAGGATTATCACCACAAACATGCAACTTAGTCGTTTCATCAATGAAATAACTATCCATCGCGGTATCGCATATTTTACAACGATTTTTCGCCATCAATGCTTCGGTTTCTGCATTCTCATTATTGACGTCAATTGACTCTTCTGCAGGGACAAGATTTACCGTTGTTTTACAACGTTCTTTCGGTGGTAAGTTGTAACCATCACAACCTAAGAATACGCCTGTACCCGCGGTACGAATTCCCATTTGTCGAGCACAGGTTGGGCATTCGATATCCGTCATGACCATTTCATTGGTCTTCATGCCACCCTCTTCGGGGTCTTCATTGGCTTTCTCTAGTGTAACTTTGAAGTCTTTGTAGAAGTCATCAAGCACATCGCGCCATTTGAGCTTGCCATCAGCAATCTCGTCTAATTCTTTTTCCATCTCAGCGGTGAAGTCGAAATTCATCAACTCTTCAAAACTACCTACCAGACGCTTGGTTACTATTTCGCCCATTTTTTCCGCAAAGAATCTGCGCGAATCTACTTTTACATAGCCACGGTCTTGGATCGTTGAAATGATAGAAGCGTAGGTTGATGGTCGTCCGATACCACGCTTTTCAAGCTCTTTAACTAGAGATGCTTCGCTGTAACGCGGTGGTGGTTTGGTGAAATGCTGTTGCGGGTCTAACTCAACTAAATTCAACACTTCATCTTGCGCCAAGTCTGGTAAATCTGGAGACTCTTTTTTCGACATTGCTGGCAAAGCTTTGGTCCAGCCTGGGAAGCGTAAAGTACGACCTGAAGCATTCAGGTGATAATCACTCGCTTGAATCGTTAAGCGTGTTGAATCATATCGAGCTGGTACCATCTGACACGCTACAAATTGACGCCAAATCAATTCGTATAATTTTTTTGCACTATCATCAACATCGTCCAAGTCACCCATCATTAGTTTTACATTCGATGGACGAATCGCCTCATGGGCATCTTGTGCATTACCTTTTGAACCATAGACTATGGGATCTTTAGGTAAGTAATCTTTACCGTATTTTTTAGCAATGAGTGTACGGGCGCTTTCAACCGCGTCTTTACTCAAGTTGGTTGAGTCGGTTCTCATATAAGTAATATAACCACGCTCATACAAACGTTGTGCTAAACCCATAGTGCGCTTTACACCAAAACCAAAGCGAGTACTTGCCGCTTGTTGTAATGTTGAGGTAATAAAAGGGGCTTTGGGTTTACTGCTAGTGGCGCGATCTTCACGTTTGAGTAGTGAATATTCCGCAGTTTTGAGTTTATCAACCGCCGCCATTGCCTGTTCTTCAGTAACAGGTTTAAATGACTCACCACCTTTGTCCTTGCTAAAGTCTTTGGTGACTTCTACGCGTAAAGGTTCGCCTGATTTTGACGCAAGATCAGCATGTACATCCCAAAATTCTACGGGATTGAAGGCATTTATTTCGTGTTCACGATCTACGATTAAACGTACCGCGACTGATTGTACGCGGCCTGCTGAGAGTCCACGTCCTATTTTTGCCCATAGTAAAGGCGAAACCATAAAACCGACCACACGATCTAGAAAACGACGTGCTTGTTGCGCATCAACTCTAGCAACATCGAGTTTTGCTGGTTTTTCAAATGCTTCTAAAATTGCTGACTTGGTGATTTCGTTAAAGATGACACGTTCAAAGCGTTCGTCATCACCGCCAATCACTTCTTTAAGGTGCCACGCAATCGCCTCACCCTCTCTATCCAAATCGGTCGCAAGATAGACTTTATCGCCTTTTTCTGCGAGCTTTTGTAATTCAGCGACTACTTTTTCTTTGCCAGGAAGTATTTCGTACTGAGCCGCCCAGTCTTTATCTGGGTTGATTCCCATACGACGAATAAGATTATCATTATCACGTTTTTTCTTGAATGCCGCTTTTTTAGCTTCAGACATGCCCTTGGTTTGCTGAGCCAAAGTCGGCGCTTTCTTTTTACCCGTTTGGGTGCCACCACCTTTTGGCAGGTCACGTATATGACCAATACTAGATTTAACGATGTAATCTTTACCAAGGTATTTATTGATGGTTTTCGCCTTTGCTGGCGACTCCACGATAACGAGTGATCTTCCCATAACGCTTAATTTTGTTCCTTAGGTTATTCAGAAATTTCAATCAATCTAAACGACGAAAACTTCTTAATATTGCATTCAATTCACTACTGAAATTGGCAATTTGATATCTTAATTTATTACTGATTTTTTGGGAACAATACACTGGAATGTTAATCAGAGTAAAGTCTCACGTTTTTTTCGGTATTTAATTATGAGTAATTGTGGCAACTTTTTATTACTAAAATAATTAGATTATGAGGATAAAATCGTCACTACATAAGTCTTTTAATCAATAAAACTTATACCTTAAATGAGTGGGTAGTTTCGCCTATGCACTAAGTTCAGTTGTACCAGTTTAGTTAAGGAACTTTTAAATGAATAAAAAGTAGGGGGGTGTCATTTTAAGAGGATCTAAACAGATAAGCTGCGAATCAACACTATGAAAAAAATAGTGCTAATGGGTATAAAAATGGAAGCAGAAGTTTCTAGCTAATTGCCATGTATTACAAGCTGTGGATTCATTCGTTTTCACAAACTAGTGCTACTAGCTTGTGAAAACAAACAGTGTATTTATAATTTTTTAACGATGATGTTGTTTTAGTGGTAAACAGGTGCTTCTTCACCTAAAGCAACATCATCCATCCAGATGTATTCAGCTTCGGTATCAGGCTGATTAAGCAATAACATTAGAATCACCCATTTTAAGCGACTCAAATCGAATTCTTTATCACCCAGCATTAAGACTCGATCTATTGTACGCTCAAACATTTCATTTGTTAGGACATTAGTCTCTCTTAATGACACTAAATAGTTTTGACAATCTTGATCAAGAAATCGTGTTTCATATTTTGAAAATTGACGTGTCGACTTTTCTTGAGGCTCAGTTATATAGATTTTATCTTCATCAGCTAGGCTTTCTAACCAATCGAATGCTTTAGTGATACGAGTTTTAGGAAAACCCGCATCTTTAAGTTCACCATGCAAGACTTCTCTATTTTGTGTTACGTCTTCTACTTCTGCGTAATTATCGAAAAGGTAAAAAAGTACATCCAATGTATTTTCTTTCATGAGATTGGGGTTCTCTGTTTTAAAATACTTTGACGTTATTACGGGGTGTAACAAAAAAGTATTTAAATTATTTCAAATATCTCTGTCAGCAATATGCTGATGAATAACGGTGTTTTGTGCGCTTCAAATAGAACCGTCTTGCAAAACTCCAGTCAGTGAAGAGATACTATAATAAAAGGACTCTGAAGTCACTGCCGCTCGCCTGATAGGATCGTTAAGCTGACGTTTGGTATATAAATGGCTACACTAACTATTTTAAACGGGTATAAGTACCGCCGCCATTACCTGAAACATAGTTTTGTAACTCAAGCATTAATAACATTGCAGCTATGGTTGCTGCATCAAAATCGGTCGATAAAACTAATTGATCTATACTAATGGGGTCAAAACCCATCGCATTTAACAGTGTTTTTTGCTCTTGATCAAGACTGCCATCTATTTGCGTATCTGAGGATGCGATCTCATCTGATTTAGTTTTGGAATAATGATCATCATTAGTAACTGTCCTTGATGTTTCACTTTCTACACTTGGTTTTTGACTTATAAAGTTAGAATTGGAACTTTGATGAGAACTAGAACTATGATCGTTCAAATCAATTAGTGCAGACATTTCTTCTAAAATATCTTCAGCTGTTTCTACTAATTTTGCACCTTGGCGAATCAGTTGATGACAGCCTTTAGCCAATGGATTGTGAATTGATCCTGGTATTGCGAATACTTCACGGTTTTGCTCCATTGCTAATCGAGCAGTAATTAATGAGCCACTTTTCAATGCCGCTTCCACAACTAATACGCCATAACTCAAAGCACTGATAATACGATTTCGACGAGGAAAGTGTCGGGAATCAGGGTGTGTTCCTATGGGGAATTCACTAACGATCGCTCCATTTTCAACAATCTTATGGGCTAATTCGCGATGCTTGGCAGGATATACACGATCTACACCTGTCGCTATCACGGCAATCGTCGGACCCTCTCCATCTATCGCACCTTGATGAGCTGCTCCATCAACACCTAAAGCCAAACCACTGGTGATACATAAACCAGTTGTGGCCAAATGCTTAGCGAATTCATAGGCATTATTATGACCACTTTGGGTAGGATTACGGCTTCCTACAATACCTAATTGAGGATCTTTGAGTATGCTGAGATTTCCATGTACATAAAGCAAAGCAGGAGCATCATCAATTTGTTTTAGTCTTTGAGGATATTCGGGGCAATGTAAAGTAACTATGTGGTGATTATCAGATGCATTCAACCACTCTAGATCTGGCTTAGCCGAATCGGTATTTTTCTGGTCGCATATACTATTTGCCACTTTGGAAGAAAGCCCAGCTTGAACCAGTTGTGAACTGTTAGCAGCTAAGGCAGCTGCTGGAGTATCAAAAGAATTGAGCAATAATTGAAACTTTTTGGACCCGATTCCTGATACTCGCCATAGCTTAATCCAAGATTCTAATTCGTCATTTTGTTTCATATCATTCATAGAGTGATCTTATCATCTTCGCGTGAATCAAGAAGTTTTAGTATGAATCAAGAAGTTTTAAAATCATTAAAAAGGCTCCCAAAAGGAGCCTTTTACTTTTAAAACACAATCAGTGTGGTGAACTTAAGGGTTACCTATTTTATACCCATTTCTAACTTCACTCTCTGATGCCGTAATCACCGCATAACTAATATCATTTAAGACTTTATAAACAATCGCTGTTGCTGCTTTCGCAGGAGGAATCCCTACTTTAAGTGGCTTTGAAACATCAAACATATTCTTGCTAACCGTTTTTGCAATGGGGTCATCAACTAGTTTACCTGGGGAATAAACACCCACTGTAAATCCTAATTTCATACCTTGGCGAGCACCTTGGTTAATGGTAATAATCTGAGTTTGACCTGAAATCATTTCAGCATCGAATAAAGAGATAATATCACCACGAATCTTTCTATTCGGTAGCGTAATTGGGGCTCTTAAATTATGAGTTTCATCTTCAATATATAGTAGCCTATCACCACGCTTAATTTCGCGCTTTGATTCTATAATTAAAGCAGTCGCCACTTCCGCATGAGTTGCAGCACGTTCAACCTCTAAAAAGCCGTTATAAACCACTTCGCGACCATAATTTATACCTGTTTTGGGATCTGATATGGTTTTACCCACATTGAAGACAGCATACTCACCACCAGCATGTCGATCTTTTAAGTTTTTAACATAAACCGTTTGATCTATTTCCAATAAGATATTCGCATCTTTCGCATCTACAATATAAGGTGCGTTTTTAATTGCATCCTCATCTAAAACACGTGGCCATGACAAGAAAGGTGAAAGCGTAGAAATTGGCTCACCACCTCCGTTACGAATCACCCGCATTTGCGGAATCATCTTTTCATTGATCGTTGTGGTCGTTTTACCGCCCTTGCCTCTTCCTTGATGTATGAATAAAACATCGCCAGGGAAGATCAAATGGGGGTTTTTTACTTTTTGGTTTTTATCCCAAACTTCAGGCCAATAAGCAGGATTTCTTAAGAACTTATTTGAAATACCCCATAAAGTATCACCTTTTTTCACGACATAACGCGTTGGAGCACTTGCTTTGAAAGGCGAATGAGTCACTTTTCTTACAATTTTAGGACCTGATTTACCAGCATAAGAGGCTTTCTTTGGCATTCCATAATAACTATCGAATGGGTCAGCATTATGCAAACTTTCGTTAGCTTCAAGTACAGCAGTTTGAGATGCACCCTTGAAATCACCATTACTACAACCACTCAATACAGACAGTGAGAGAGCGGATAAGGTTAACACTGAAACCAGTGTTAAATTTGGGAAATTAAAAGACATGAAAACCCTCTTTTTTTTATTGTTTATTATTTTGTTGTCTATATTCTATTGTTTTAAGTCATTGATATATGCTGAAAACACAATTAAATGACATTTATTACTCTAAATAATATCTCATCTATTCTGAGGCATGCAGTGTTTTCAGACTTACGGTATTGTTTAGCTTTGAAATAAGATTATTTTAAAACGCTTACACAATCCTTTTAATACTTGTTATGAGACAATGAGCAAATAGAGTAGTGAAATAGAGTAATAATGAAACAAACAATCAACACATTAATACAGAGACTTGGATAGAAACTATGGCGATTTTAGATATTTTACGATTTCCTGATGCACGTTTGCGCACCAAAGCTGAACCTATTCCTGAGGTTACAGCCGAGTTGCAAACTCTCATTGATGATATGTTCGAGACTATGTATGAAGCACCAGGTATTGGCTTAGCAGCAACCCAAATCAATGTTCATAAACAATTAGTCGTCATCGATGTATCAGAAGACAAAAGCGAGCCCTTTTGCTTTATAAACCCAGTGATTACACATGCTGAAGGTGAAGAAATATGCCAAGAAGGCTGTTTATCTGTGCCAGAATATTTCGCTGATGTGACACGCGCTGAAAACATCAAAGTTAAAGCGCTTGATCGTGATGGTAAAGAGTTTGAAGTCGAGGCGGATGGCCTATTTGCCGTTTGTATTCAACATGAAATCGATCACTTAAAGGGAAAGCTATTTGTTGATTACTTATCACCTTTAAAACAAAAAAGACTACTGAAAAAAATAGAAAAACTAGCTAAACAGAATGCAACGGCATAAATAGTTTATGCATTCATATAAAAGCACACCCCCCTACTTTTTGAACAGCAAATGTTTAATTGTTGTTCAAAAACAAACTCCTAAGTTAAGTAAAAGCTAATTTTTACTTAACACCCCACATTAAAAAATCATTCAAATAAAAATGAAACCTCTGAAGATAATTTACGCTGGTACGCCAGAATTTGCAGCTCCCGCATTAAAAGCACTCATCGCTTCACAGCATAAAGTGGTGGCGGTTTATACACAACCTGATCGCCCAGCAGGTCGTGGCCGCAAGATTCAATTTGGCCCTATCAAACAAATTGCAGTTGATGCGGGTATCGAAGTACAACAACCTGTGTCATTCAACGATACTGAAGCTCAAGAAATACTAGCGGCTTATGATTGCGATGTAATGATCGTGGCCGCATATGGTTTGATATTACCTCAAACAATATTAGATACACCTAAATATGGCTGCTTAAATATTCATGGATCATTACTGCCGAGATGGCGCGGCGCAGCACCCATTCATCGCGCGATTCAAAGTGGGGATTCTGAAACAGGCGTGACCATTATGCAAATGGCGGCAGGTTTGGATACGGGAGACATGCTCCTGAAAGTTAATTCACCTATTACTCTTGAAGACACAAGCCAGACTATTCATGATCGTTTAGCCGAAATGGGTGCTAGTGCATTGTTAAATGTCTTAGATTCGATAGATTACTTGCATGCCGAAGTTCAAGACGAAGATAAAACCTGTTACGCCCAAAAACTGAATAAAGCTGAAGCAGAAATCGACTGGTCACAGTCGGCAATACAGATTGATCGCAATATTCGAGCTTTTAACCCTTGGCCGGTGGCATTCACTTTATTGAATGATAAACCGCTAAGAATATTCATGTCCAAAGCGCTCAATGAAAAATCAGATATGCCCGCGGGAACAGTAATTTCAGAGTCTAATGAAGGTATTCGAATAGCAACAGGAGAGGGAATTTTATCCTTTTCACGTCTGCAATTGCCAGGGAAAAAAGCGATGAATGTGAAAGATTTTTTAAATGGACGATCCTTGATGGGAATGACCTTGCCTTCATGAAAAATTTAATTTTGAGAACATGCGCTGACAAGCTCAATCTGAAAAACATTCAAATACTAGGGGGGTGTCATTTATATGTCTAAAAAATCTAATCAAACGCAAAAAAACCCTCGAACAGAAGCAGCCCTAATCCTTCAAGCAGTTATTTACAAAGGCGAATCTTTAAGTACGGCTTTGATAGACAATGATAGCCCGATGACGAGTGATCTATGTTACGGCAGTTTACGCTGGCATGAACCGTTGAGTTTTCTACTCAATGAGCTGATGGCGAAGAAATTAAAAACCAAAGACAAAGATGTGGAATGCTTAATTCGCTTAGGTTTATATCAAATTATTTATCAGAAAACCCCTGATCATGCCGCTGTCGGCGAGACGGTTAGTGCGCTAAAGGGATTAAAAAAACCTTGGGCTAAAAATTTAGTGAATGCCGTTTTACGTAATTTTTTACGTGGGCAAGAAAAGTTACTCAAGCAAAAAGAAGAGTATTGGCCTGCTAAATACGCTTTTCCTCAGTGGCTTTTAGATCGAATCAAAAATGCTTACCCTGAAAATTGGCAAAGCATATTAGCTGAATCGAACCAACGCGCGCCGATGACTCTACGTGTGAATGTAAATCATCAAACTAGAGAACAGTATTTAGCCAAGTTAACAGAAGCCGAAATAGAAGCAAACATTGTGGAAAGTGTCGATACCGCCATATCACTCGCTAGTCCGCAGAATGTATTTGAGTTACCCGGTTTTACAAATGGTGAGGTTTCCGTACAAGATGCGGCAGCCCAACGCGCTTCAATCTTATTAGATTGCCACGATAATATGACGGTGCTCGATGCGTGTGCAGCACCTGGCGGTAAAACGGGTCATATTCTAGAAAGCGCAAAAAAACTAAACGTAATTGCCATTGATAGCAGTGAGTCGCGCCTTAAACGAGTACAAGAAAACTTAGAACGTTTAAAACTCATAGCAACCGTAATCGCCTCAGATGCCTTAGAGACTGACAATTTTGCCAAGGATATACTCTTTGATCGGATCTTGTTAGATGCACCCTGTTCAGCGACAGGCGTGATTCGTCGCCACCCCGATATCAAAGTGCTAAGGCGTGAATCTGACATTAAACAACTGCAACTATTGCAAAGTAAGATCCTAGATGAGCTATGGAAAAAGTTAAAGCCTAACGGTATTTTGGTCTATGCAACCTGTTCAATTTTGCCCGATGAGAATGAAACACAAATCACATCGTTTATTGAAAGACATGAAGATGCAAAAATCATCGAAATCCCTAATGCTCAAGGCTCTGGGCTTCAGCTGTTTCCGGGAGATGATGGGATGGATGGCTTTTATTATGCAAAGCTAGAGAAAACCTTATAAATAAAAACTCAGATATTAGATAATAAAACCACAAAAAAGTAGGGGGGTGTCTTTTATTCAAAACATTTCTCTTCCACAGTCATTCAACAATCAAAATTAAGTTGCGTATTACACAGTACAAGGCTCATCAAAAGTGGTAAAATAACCACATGCTCCGTCTTTTTAAAACATCCGTACTCAAACTCACTATATTTTGGCTTTTTACAATGCCTTTATTAGTGCATGCGGAGAACATAGACTTCAAAGACTTTAAATTATCGGGGAATCCAACTGGTTTCCAAATTACTACCCGAGTTGAATTCCAGTTAACTGATTATTTACGCGATGCTTTAACCAATGGGGTCGTGCTAAATGCCCGTATTCAATTCCGTTTAGGTAAGCATAGTAGTTGGTGGTTTAATGAAGATACGTCTTTACTGACAGAAACATTTCAACTCAAATATCATGCACTTAGCCGTCATTACTTACTTTCAAAAAGTGGTTCCAGTCAATACTGGAATTTTTCTAATCTACCTTCAGCTTTAAGAAAACTTGGCGAATTACGCAAATATTTATTACCTGATATTTCTAGCTCCTTGGGCGATGGTGAATATTATATTTTAGCTGCCGCAGATATGGCTCCAACCTCCTTGGGTCTACCTCTTCGCATCCAATCTCTTTTCAGTGATCAATATAAATTGACCAGTGAGGGCGTCTTGTGGCCCCTACCGTAAGAAATTTCTTTTTAAAAATATTTCCTGTTTTAGTAACATTCTTATTATTAGTTGCTTCATTTGTGATGCTGGGGGTTTCTACAAAAGACCCTAATCAGTCAAGCACCATCAATTCTTGGCTAATACCATTAAATATAACGGTATTGGTCATACTGACCTGTTTAATTATTTACAATGTCCTTAGGGCATTAAAGCACCTTCGTTCTAAACGCGCAGGTTCACGTTTTACTTTACGTTTGATGTATGCTTTTTCGTTGTTAACCATACTCCCAGTGTTAGTTGTATCGTATTTCTCAATGAACTTTATTGGCGATAGAATAGATAATTGGTTCGATGTGAAAATTGAAGGAGCTTTGGATGATTCACTCGAATTAGCGAGAAACTCATTAGAAGTAAGAATGCGCCAGCACTTATTTAATCTAGAAAGAGTGGGTGAAGCTCTTTCTCGTGTTGATCAACTTGATTATGATTCGTTTATTGATCAACAAGCTAAAACACTAGGTGCATTTGAAATAGCCTTATTTGATAACAACAAACGTGTTCTGGTATACAGTAGTGAAGAAGCGGGAACGCTACTTCCAAATTACCCAACAGAAGACATTGTTCGTAAACTATCTACTAGAAATTATATGTACCAACTAGAACCTGTGGGTGAAGATGGTTTATTTTCGCGTGTAGCGATTGCGATTTCACCGACAAACAATCGAGATACGCTGATACTGACCGCTCTATTTTCATTCTCTGACAAGGAAAGAATTTTAGCTGATAACGTGCAAGATACTTACACTCAATACCAAGAAATTAGTTATCAAAAAGACCTAATCAACAAAGGCTTTAGAATCACCTTATTGCTTATCATGCTGTTATCGATGTTATTTTCAATTTGGGCAGCATTTATTTACTCTATTCGCCTTACAAAACCCGTTCGTAACCTTTTAGATGCAACCCAAGCAGTTGCCTCAGGAGACTTACAGAAAAAACTAGAAGTTGATAAAAATGATGATTTCAGTCTTTTGGCCCGCTCATTCAATATTATGACGACTCGGCTTTCTACTGCACAAAAGGAAAGTGCGGCGAGTCAACTACAAGTCCAACGTCAACACGATTATTTAACCACTGTACTGGGAAGTTTAACGTCTGGAGTCATAACCTTAGATAATAATTTTGCTATACGTCGAATTAATGCATCCGCAGAAAAATTATTTGATATCAGCTTACGAGACTCTAAAGGTAAATCATTAAAAAAAGTTGCTAGTCAGGCTAAGGAATTATTACCTTTTTACGGTGCAGTAATGCCATATTTATTAAGGTCCGCAAAAAGCGAAAACGAGAAAGATAAAGATTGGCAAATAGAAATATCTCTTATTTTAGAGCATGTAAAACATAATTTAGTCTGTCGTGGTTTGGTCTTACCAGAACTTATAGATGGAGAATTAGGTTACGTTCTGGTGATCGATGACATTAGTGAAATGATTCAAGCAGAGCATGATGCTGCTTGGGGTGAAGTAGCGAGGCGTTTAGCCCATGAAATTAAAAACCCGTTAACTCCTATTCGACTCTCTGCGGAAAGATTACAACATCGTCTCAAGCCCAAACTAGATATAGATGATGCGGAATTGTTGCAACGCATGAGTAATACTATTGTGCATCAAGTGGATAGTATGAAAAATATGGTTGATGCCTTTAGCGAATATGCAAGAACACCAGACTTATCGCTTAGAAATATCGATATTAATAGTTTAATTAGGGAAGTTGTCGATCTTTATCGCATCAACCAAACAAATGCAGAACTTACATTAAACCTAGTTGGTACCCCGATACTCAATATAGATGGAGATCGAATCAGGCAGTTATTGATAAATCTAATAAAGAATGCTCTCGATGCTATGCATGATAATAACTCTGGAGAAACAACGAGTGATCAGAAAGTGATATCAAAACTAACAATCTGCAGTAACATTGAAACTTTAACAAATGGCGTTGACCAATTTAAATTAACACTTAGTGATAATGGCCCAGGAATTAATGAAACATTATTACCTAATTTATTCGAGCCTTATAAAACAACAAAGACGAAAGGTGGCGGGCTTGGTTTAGCGATTGTAAAAAGAATTGTAGAAGAACATGATGGGCGTGTCATCGCTCAAAATAATAAGGACATAGGAGCAAGTATTCATGTTTACTTACCTTATGAAAAAACAATGAGTGTTGTAAATAAAGAGGTAGCAAATGACAGCTAAATATATTCTTGTCGTGGATGATGAGCCAGATATTAGGCAATTGGTCTCCGAAATTCTAGAAGATGAAGGTTATGAAGTCATAACCGCTGAAAATGCAGAAGAAGCTAAAAATTTACGACGTAAACGTCGGCCTGATTTAATATTATTAGATATTTGGATGCCAGGCCAAGATGGTATCTCTTTACTAAAAGACTGGCAAGAAAGCGGCTCTTTGAGCTGCCCTGTAGTAATGATGTCTGGACATGGCACTATTGAAACTGCTGTAGAAGCAACTCGCTTGGGCGCACATGACTTCATAGAAAAACCGCTTTCAATGGCAAAAATGTTGTTATGTATCGACAATGCAATGCGTGCCGATCAACTAGCACAAGAAAACAAAGAGCTTCGTGAGCTAGTTATTTCCCCACAATACCCCGTGGGAAGTAGCCAAGTCATGCAGACACTTCGTGAGCAAGCTCAACGTATTGCAGCACACAACAGTGCCGTAATAATTTATGGTGAAACAGGTGTAGGTAAAGAAGTTTTTGCACGATTTATACATGCCAACAGTACCAATAAAGAACGCTCTTTTATTAAAGCCTCTTTATCTTCTATCCAAGATAATCTGCTTTGTAAAGAACTATTCGGCTGGGAAAATGGTGACGAAGTAAACTACGGGTTAATTGAGAATGCACGGGATGGAACTCTCTATTTATCTGACATCTCCAAGCTAAATAAAGCCGCTCAAACCATGTTGCTAGGCGCATTGAGGAATGGCTATTTTACTCGTATCGATAGCAGTGAAAAAATTAAATTTAAACTTAAGCTGATTGTCTCATCACAGCATGATTTACATGATGATGTAGAAGCTGGTCTATTCGATAAAGATTTATATCAAGAGTTAAACGTTGTGCCGTTTATGATCCCATCATTACGGGACCATCCAGAAGATGTACCTGAATTACTGATCTATTTTGTTGATCAACAAATCGAACATGAAGCACTACCCTATCGTCACTTTTCGGTTCCTGCACAGAATTTTTTGCGGAATCATCAATGGCTGGGCAATATTCGCGAATTAAGTAACATTGTTCAGAGATTATTAATACTGGGCACCGATGCTGAAATTACTCAGGAAGAAGTTGAAGAAGCTCTAGGTACTGAAATTCCCATTTTTTCTGAAACTCTATCACAAGGCTCTGAAGATCTATTTGAATTGCCTTTGCGCCAAGCTCGAGAACAGTTTGAGCATGATTATTTAGACTTTCAATTAAAGAAAGTTGAAGGCAATGTAAGCAAATTAGCTGAACTCGTGCAAATGGAACGAACTCATTTATACCGTAAAATGCGTTCCTTGAAAATTGATCCAAAACAATACGGAAAATAGGTTTAACCTTTGAATATTGTCATTTTAGGTGCAGGTCAAGTCGGGAGTTCACTCGCTAGGAACTTAGCTATTGAAGATAACGACATAACCATCATAGATACAAATGTTGCAGCTTTACGAGAACTTAGAGAAAAGCTTGATGTAAATACTCGAGTGGGAGAAGCATCCCACCCTAATGTGTTAGAGGATGCGAATGTTAATGATGCTGATATGTTAATTGCTGTCACTAATAGTGATGAAATTAATATGATGGCATGTCAAATTGCTTATTGTCTTTTCCGCACACCGACTCGAATTGCACGAGTTCGTGCGGCCGGTTACTTAGAACATCCTGAATTATTTAGTCCCGATTTGATACCCGTTGATGTTTTAATCAGTCCTGAAGAATTAATTACAAAATACATTTACCGCCTGATCTCTAACCCAGGAACTACTCAGGTTTTAGACTTTGCTAATGGAAAAGTGCGCTTAGTAGCAGTAAAAGCGTATCATGAAGGTCCTTTAGTGGGTCATGAATTAAAAGATATTAACGATCATTTACCTGAAGTAAAAGTACGTGTTGCGGCTATTTTCAGAAATGGCAAATCAATAAAGCCAACGGGAAATACAATTATTGAGGCAAATGACGAACTATTCGTTATTGCTAGTGCTCAACATATTCGAGCAGTAGTGAGTGAATTAAGGAGTGTTGATCGTCCCTATAAACGCATAATGATTGCAGGCGGTGGTAATGTTGGTAAACGTCTAGCGAAATTACTAGAACAAGGACGCTACCAAGTAAAAATTATAGAACGATCTCCAGATGTTGCTAAAGATCTAGCGGAAACGCTAAACAAAACAATCGTATTAGAAGGTGATGCGGCTGATGAATCTCTTCTCATAGAAGAAAGTATCGAAGATATGGATATTTTCTGTGCGTTAACTAACGACGATGAGGCTAACATTCTCTCAGCTATGTTAGCAAAGCGTCTCGGCGCTAGAAAAGTCATGTCGCTTGTGAATCGAACCGGTTATGTTGATTTAGTAGAAAATGCCAATATTGACCATGCCATTTCTCCCCAGCAAATAACCATTGGCGCCTTACTAACGCATGTTAGGAGTGGAGATATAGTATCGGTACACTCGCTTCGTAAAGGTGCTGCCGAAGTAATCGAGGTAATTGCCCATGGTGACGCAGGAAACTCTAGAGTAGTAGGTAAAACAAGAGACGAACTGAAACTACCTCCCGGAGTGGCTATTGGCGCTATCGTAAGAGATGATGAAGTTATCATGCCGCATAATGATATGGTCATTGAAGATAATGATCATGTTATTTTATTCTTGGTTGATAAACGATACATTCCAGCAGTCGAAAAAATGTTTCAAGTTGGCCTAAGCCATATTTAAGCAAGCAATCTTTAAAGTATGAAATCATCTGACTATTTGAATTTTCTACTTTGAACTCTCTCTTAATTTAACAGATATTATATGCAATTTTACGTCATTCAACGCATTCTTGGCTTACTCATGGTGATCTTCAGTTTCACCATGCTCCCACCAATTTTGGTGGGTTGGCTCTATGATGACCTGTCTTTAACCCCTTTTGTTAAAGGCTTTCTATTGGTTCTAATAGTGGGAGCAGTCCTATGGTTTCCCGTACGTCATAGAAAAAGAGAACTAAGATTACGTGAAGGCTTTTTAGTCGTTGTATTATTTTGGACAGTGTTAGGCGTATCAGGCTCCGCGCCATTATTATTCTCACAGGAATTACAAATTTCCTTTGTAGACGCTGTCTTTGAGTCAGTATCAGCACTCACCACAACAGGAGCAACCGTAATAGTTGGTTTGGACGACTTACCCAAATCAATATTATTTTATCGGCAGTTTTTACAGTGGCTAGGCGGAATGGGCATCATTGTATTAGCTGTCGCCATCTTACCTATGTTGGGCATTGGTGGAATCCAGCTCTATCGCGCTGAATCTCCAGGACCTGTAAAAGATTCAAAACTCACACCTCGAATAAAAGGCACCGCCAAGTTACTTTGGATTATTTATTTAACTTTTACGATTGCATGCGCCATAGCGTATTACCTGGCAGGTATGAATGCATTTGACGCGATAAGC
>CALFUP010000222.1 GCA_937929875.1 uncultured Cocleimonas sp.
GTATTTTTAGTACGTAATCTATTTGCTTATAGGGTGATCTATCTGATTTGAATTTAAAGAAATCTATTTGGTATTATAAAAGTAACGATTCTTTTTAGCACTTGTACTAAACCTAGTCGGGATGTCGAGATATGCAGAAGAACTTTATAGAGCTATTTCGAAGGGCCATTGTTGAGCATAATAGTTTAAATGACAGTTCTGTTGAGCTTGTCGAATACACCCCCTACCTTTTTAAGCGTTTACTATTGATATGTAGCAAAAGACACTCAGAGTGTCACTATTTGATTATTACAACCTTGTCTCATTTCACCTCAGTTAAGCTACTTATTCCAAAAGCTAGAATGAATATTGTCTAAGCAATTATTTGGTGCTATTTTATTAATTCAGCATACACAATTGAGGCTTACCGAAGTGACGCCAGCTAAATATTTATTCTCTATTTTTTCTCTTTATTTATCCTTGTTTTCTTTATCAATAACGTCATTCTCTGAACTCCGCGCCAGTGAAACGCCTGTCGTAGGAAAAGTCCTTGGTGCACTCGAAACTGAAAAACCTGAATGGTTTAAAGAGAGCTTTTTAGACTTTCGAGAAGATGCGGCCGAAGCGGCTGAAGAAGGCAAACATATGCTGGTGTTTGCAGATCTAAAAGGTTGTCCGTATTGTGCCAAAATGCTGGAAGATAGCTTTAAAACTTCAGTTAATGATGGCGGTAATCGTGAATTTATTCAGAAAAATTTCGATACTATTCATATTGATATTAAAGGCTCACGTGAGGTGACCTTTGATGATAATTTGATTGTACCTGAGAAGAAACTCGCAGAAGCATTGCAGGTGAAATTCACCCCTACTATGCTATTTATGGATGCTAACAATAAAGTAGTATCTCGAATCAGTGGTTATCGCTCACCTCGTGAGTTTCAGCAGGTACTCAATTACGTCAAAGAAAAGGCTTACGAGACGACTGACTTCCCCAGTTATCGTAAAGCCAATCTTACCGATACCGTGTACGAGCTTTTACCGCATGATAACTTCACCTCACTGACAGATTTTCAAAAGGCTTTAAACAACGATAAACCCCTTGCTGTTTTGTTTGAAGATAAAACCTGTGATGATTGTGCACGTTTTCACAAAGAAACCTTAGACCAGCCAGAAACGCGCGTACAAATGGCAAAGTTCAATTTTGTGCGACTTGATGCTTTATCTGATCAGGAAATTATTGATACTGAAGGCAATAAAACTACAGCCAGCAATTGGCTAGCGAAAAAAGGCATAAGTTATCGCCCTGCGGTATTATTGTTTGGTGATGGTGAATTACGCGCTGATGTGACAGGTTTGATAAAAACACATCACTTTCAACAGATGCTAGCTTATGTCGGTAATAAGAAATTCAAACAATATGAAACGTGGCTAGACTATGAGGATGTAGTTACGGCTGAGATGTTAAAATCTGGTAAAGACGTGGATATTTGGAAATAAGTTTGCTTAATGCCCCGTGCTTTTAGAAAACAAATGAATGATTACAACGCCTGCAACAATTAAAGCCATACCGATTATTGCGGGTAAATCAGGAATTTGTTTGTAAGTAATTGCTGCAATAATCGCTACTAAAACAATACCCACTCCGGCCCATATTGCATAGGTAATACCTACGGGAATAGTTCTTAAAACCAGCGTCATAAAATAAAAAGAAACCAAGTACGAAATTACTACGATAACGCTAGGGACTAATTTTGAAAATTCCCCTGTGGCTTTTAACATACTGGTGCCAATGACTTCGGTTATTATCGCCAAAGCTAAATATAGATAAGCCATTTCTTTCCTATTCCTTCAGTTAAAACTTACAAGACATTCGTGTAGCATTCTAGCAAAAATAAATGACACCCCCCTACTTTTTGGATTTATCTTCCGTAGCTCTATTGTCACTCATTTGTTGAAACAAACGATACGCCATGTAAGCCATCAGCATTGTTCCAAGTAAAAGCACTAACCATAGTGCAATCTTCTTCCAGTTAGTTTTACCATCACGCGAGAATGATTTTTTCCCATTTACAATCTCTGTAAGTAAGACCGTATCTACTGCTGAACCTGTTTGCTGCAGGCTTTGAATTAAGCTATTCAAATCGCTGTTTTTTGCTGGGAGAATATGTGGATTACCAAATGCCAATTGAAAAGGCTCACTTCCCTGAGCTATGAATAAGAGTTTATTAGAACGCCAAGCTCCTCGAATTTCTGGGAGTTGTGACTCAGTGAATTTAGTTTCGATGCTTGGCTCAAATTTCCAGTAGCGATCGTTTATTTTTCCTAATGAGAATGGATTACTTTGTAATTCACTATCCCCTATATTCAGGCGATACTGAGTTATTTTATCTCGATAACGCCATTTCTTGTCATTACCATTTCGAGAAAACAGTTTGCCTTTGTAAAGCAATCCATTTTGTGGGGCTTTAAATTCCATTTTTACCAGTGGTGCGACCACATTACTCTGAAATAACCAATGTCCGTCATCGTTATACTTAGGTTTGGCAAAGTTGCTCCATTGCGATTGCTGTGCATTGTTTTGGGTAAAAAATCCTTGGATACTGGTTAAGCGAACAGCAGCATCGGTAGCTATGCTTTCTTGGTTCAACCAAGTCAAACGTAAATAAGGTTCTGAAGTACAGGTGAACTCCACTTCATCACGTACTAATTGTGAATCACCATAGTTTAATCGGGATACATTGAGTTTGCGGCTCAAGCTTCGCCATTGTTGTAAATTATCACTACTTTCGAGTTTCAAACCTAAAATTAAGCTTCGTTCACTTTGGCTCCAATAGAGTTTTAGTTTGCATAAGGAAGAGATGCTCTTCTGACTTGTTTTCCTTAACTTAGGAGACTCTGAATTTTCAATAATGTACTGATATTCAGAAGAGTTATTATTCTTTTTAGGCAGAGATTGGTTTATTTTTAGTCGCTGCTTTCCAGTGCTCTGATTAATTTCAATATTGATATTACCTTCAATATTGGCTTGCTCTCGGTTGAAAGGATAAAAAATCAAGTTAGATAATTTAGTTGAACTTACTGTTTCTAAGTGACTGAATTGATGCGGTACGGCTTGGCCATCGGCACTGAAAATCCTTAGATCACCATAATCTTGGCGAAACATTTTAGTGTAAACCTCAACAGGTAAATCAATCTGTCGTAAAGAGGTTTTGGCGTCAGTCAGCTTTGCGGTGTAAGCAAAGTCGTTTAGTGATGGCGGTGAAGCATGTAGTATTGATGAACTACTTAAAGTGAGAAAAAAGCTAAGACCTAATGCACTTTTTTTGAGCCAATTACGCATTGTCTTTATCTCCATCATTCATAGTTATGTTTCCAGTTTCGGCTTCGGCTTCATCATTTTTATCAGGCAATGGTGCAAAATAACCAATACTCGTCAGTAATATACCCACCACTAAGAATGATATTACCCTTCCAAGACTGCCCAAGGCTGATAGATCAATCACAAATAGCTTTAGCACCACCAGTGCCAACAATACTGCACCAATCACCCATAACAAGCGATTATTTTTACGGCTGGCAAACAGAGTTAATAACACGCCAGTGAAAGCCCACAGAATTGAGACTGCAGTTTGTACCATATTTGAACCATACATTGCGCCTTCGTCCCAAGGAATTGTAAACCAATGATGAGCAATTCTAAACAATGTGAAATTCAACCAAAGGAAAGTCAGTGCGGCAAAGCCCATTACAAATAAACGCTTATTGAACAATTTTCTCTTATTAAGCACATTCTTGTTAAGCGCTTGGCTGTTGTTAGATGGTTTCATTTCTCCAGCATCACCTGCATTCGCTTCTTGAAACTTAAAGCTATTGGTACTTTGCCACCATTTAAACAAAGTGATGAAAATGATCAACACCATAATATCTAATGGGTTCAATACAGGCATCCAAGGCAATGGATCTGAGGTGCCTTTATCAATTAATGCTCCGAATGACCACAGTGCTAGCACCACTGCCAATATTGATCCTGAGTAACGTCTGAAAGCTTGTTGATGACGACTGAATGGCCAAATTTTGGCTTTAATTATTAACCACATTACCAATGTTGCTGGTATTGCGAACCAAATAACCCACCATGCCGATTGGATTCCGAGTTTTTTAAATATCCACCACGAGCCTTCATAGGTGACTAATATTAATCCGAAGAGTAATAACACCGTATGAAAAACGGTTTGAAAACGTGGGAATAGCGCATGTTTTTGTAACTGTTGAAGCAGATAATAATACACACCAAATACAATAGGCCAAGCCATCCAGCCAAATGAAATTGAAGGATGATAAGAGCGAGCATTAGAAAATATTGCAAATGTATATTGCACGAAAGCAACGCACAAAATCAAAATAAATAATGAGAATGCTGCTATCAAAGCATGCTGCCAGATGGGTTTCGTGCGTGTTGCGATGATTCCTAAGAACAAACTCACCAGCGCTACAAAAATCAGTAAGGTACTGGCAATGACTGAATCCGGATAATACTTTACGACTTGAAGCGAGAAGTCTCCTATCAACCACATAAGACCCCAGACTAATAAAGCGGGACTCACATAATTTTCCCAGTGTTTCTTACCTTCAAAGGGTTTAATGAATAGATATGCTGACAATATGCCAGCAACTGCCAGCATCATTGAGCTGATAAATTCCCCATTGAGGAATGCTTTGGTATCTGGCACAGCATCAAAACGAGCGAGGAAGATAGCGCCAGCAGCAATTTGTAATAACACACCAAATGATCTAACTGATAAACGATTTTGGCGTGACCCTAGCCATATAAAACCAGCGCCTTCTAGTGCCCAAGCAGCCGCTGTTTGCGTCGGTGCTAAAGCAAACGGAATCGCCATTGAAGCAAAAATGACACCTAAGGCCAAAAAAGCTTCTGCTAATAGTTTTAAGCCATCACCCTTACGCTTCCAGATAAACCATGACAGCAACATATAAAAAGCTCCCATCGCAAATGATGAGATCGATACGCCGTATTCATAGTCTTTCACTAAATAATATTGCAATGCCGATGCAGCAAGAGGAACACCAAATAACAAGGTGCCATCCACGTAACCTTTGAGCTTAGGTGGTTGGCGTAATGCGTAAAGCACAGCAATCAATACATAGAAGACAAAGAACAAAATCAAGAAGGGTTCCGTGGTCGCAAACTTGGCGCTGTTGTAACTTAATACACCCCAAACACTGCCGATGATAAATGTGAAAGCGAAACCTAATAGATTCAATTCGCGCCATGCTTTAAACCAAGCAATTGCCACAATGGCGACATTTAAAATCGCGTAATAACTGAATAAACCGATGTGATTGTTAGAACCACTTGAAGCCAATATTGGCGCAAGGAAACCACCACTGAAGCCGAGTACCGCTAGTGACCTAGAGTCTTGTAAAACAGCCAAGGCGGCACTAAACATACTGACCACAAACAATAAGGCAAAGGCAGCTAATGAGGGAATTAACTGGTATAAATTGTAAGCGGCAAAAATATCGAGGTATAAAACACCGATGCCAGCGCCTTGTAATAACAGCGCATAGGTCTCATTTTTATGACGTAATCGCCAGCCTAAACCCAGTAAGAACATTGCTCCTACTACAACAGCTATCAGGCGATATTCGATAGGGAAAAAGCCACGATCGGAAACATATTTTAAAAGGAAAGAAACACCAAAGAATAAAATAATAATACCGATGCGAACAAAGATGTTTCCGCCAGTGAAATAGCCTTTCACCGTCTCGGTAATTTTATCGGCAAGATTCGGCTTTTGTGGTGTATTAACAGCTGAATTTACCGTTGTCGTATCGTTTAAATCCAATTCATTTACTTTTGAAGCAGAGTTGCTCGTTTCTGAACTAGTAGTCCACGATGAACTGATTTCCGCAGTTTGCGTCGGTTCAGCCTCCACGCTAGCAGCTGCTTGATTCACAGCATCAAGATAATCTTCATTACTTGTTACTATAGATTCATCAATATCCGTAATATCTTTTGATGGCGTAGAAACCTCTTTTGGCTTGTCATCGGCAACAACAGAATTCGATTGAGAGGAACTTGCATCTTGGGTTGAACTAGATTTATTGCGCTCTTCCCAATCTTTCGCCAAGGACTCGCGTAACTCAGTTAATTGCTTAGACAGGCTATGTACTTGACCTAATAAATACCCGACGATTGTGGCTACAAGAACAAATGAAAATTGCCAATCTCTGCTGCCTGAAAATGCCGATATCACCAAGGCAATGACAAAAAATATTATCGCAAATAGAAACTTCATACACATCCCAATTAATCTAAACAGACCAATGCAGGTCTCAATTATTTTTATATTACCGATTCTAATATCAAGTTGAAACAATAAGGAAAATAGTATTAATAAATAATACTTTTAGTGATAAGCCCCCCAATGTCCAATAAGAGTAAAATATTATATCAGGCTTAAAGCGGAAGAATTATGAATGAATTTCAGTTGAGATTATAAACATTACGAAAACCACATGATAAAAAATGGGTTTAGACTCTCAGAGTTTTACCAATTAATATTTAATTAAATCAATCGACATCTATGCTGAAGATGAAGCGCAAAAAATGACTTATCAAAAGCGACTAAAACAATATTAAATAAGGAATTAATGGAAGAGTTTAGATATATCAGTTTATTCAAATTTCAAAAAGTTCCGATTTATGCTCACTGGTCACTGTGCATCATTATGCTGTTTGTTGTCGTTTTATCTTTTCAGTACTCTTTTATATTCGTCAGCGTGATATCGATTTTAGCCATAATGTTAATTCACGAATTAGGGCATCTGCTTTTGGCAAACAAACTAGGCCTGAAAACCTACCGAATAAATCTGTACCTGATACATGCAAGTTGTGAGCGCCATTTATCAAACTCAGAGTATGAAAACCATCTTGTAGCATGGGGAGGTGTTTTAGCCCAGGCTGTTGTCTTTGTTCCCTCTCTGCTATTTTTTCATATATTTATCAACGATTTACCCGATTATTTATTAATATCATTATTTTTTCTAGGTCATGTAAGTTTATTAACTGCATTGTTCAACTTACTGCCACTTCCCTACTTTGATGGAAGTAGCTGTTGGAAAGCATTACCCTTGTTCTTTAAAAAAAAATACTATAAAAAGATGTGATTTAAGTACAAATGACTTTAAAGACTAAAAATAACTGAAAAACACGTGAAAAATGACACCCCCCTACTTTTTGAGAGTTTTTTATCGATTTATCTACGTTTTTTACGCGCATTTGCCTTGGGTTTAGCCTTTGCAAAACCTGCTCTACTTTTAGTCGTAGCTTTGCCTTTGGTTTGCACATTGGTTTTTGCTTTGATGCGATGGTGAAAGTCGTTACCTTTTGCTTGGCCTTTGCCTGAGTCTTTTCCACGTTTCTCTAATCGAGAATTAAATTCTGGAATCAAATGCTCTTTGCCGTTACCGATTAGATCAGTACGTCCCATTTCTTTCAAGGCTGCACGAATCATTACCCAGTTATCAGGATCGTGATAGCGCAAAAAGGCTTTGTGTAAACGACGAGTTTTCGCATCACGCGCAGAGTCGATATGCTCTGACGCTTCACCCACTTTTTTCAACGGATTGATTTCACTATGGTACATCGCCGAAGCAAGCGCCATTGGTGTAGGTATAAATCCTTGGACTTGGTCGGGCTTAAATTTATTCTCTTTCAACCAAATCGCCAAATTCAACATATCTTCGTTGGTTGTACCTGGATGTGACGAGATGAAGTAGGGAATCAAATACTGTTCTTTACCTGCTTCTTTAGAGTACTTTTCGAACAACTCTTTAAATTTGTTGTAGCTTCCAATGCCCGGCTTCATCATTTTATTCAGGGTATTTTCTTCAGTATGTTCAGGTGCTATTTTTAAACGTCCGCCGACATGATGAGTAACTAATTCTTTGACATATTCAGGGTCTGTCACTGCTAAATCGTAGCGTAAACCTGATGCTATAAAGACACGTTTTACGCCTTTAATAGAACGCGCACGACGATACAATTTTGTCAGTGGCTTATGATCAGTATTCAGATTTTCACAAATCCCAGGGTAAACACACGAAAGACGACGACAAGATTCTTCGATTTTATCGCTCTTACAGGAGAGTCGGTACATATTCGCGGTAGGACCACCAAGATCGGAAATATTGCCAGTAAAACCAGGAACATTATCGCGAATCGCTTCGATTTCTTTAATGACCGAATCTTCCGAACGACTTTGAATGATTCTGCCTTCGTGTTCGGTAATAGAACAGAAGGTACAGCCACCAAAACACCCGCGCATAATATTCACGGAAAAACGAATCATATCGTAAGCAGGTATTTTTAAATCGCCATAACTTGGGTGTGGTTTGCGCGTATAAGGCTGTTCGAAAAGTTTATCGAACTCGCTCATGCTCAGTGGCTGCGGCGGTGGGTTTAGCCACACGTCACGTTTGCCGTGCATTTGCACCATCGAACGCGCATTACCGGGATTTGTTTCTAGATGGAAGACACGCGAAGCATGCGCGTACAGTACTTTGCTTTCTACTACTTGATTATGAGAGGGCAGACGAATTACTGTTTTAGTACGATCCATCTTTTTAGGGCGTTGATGGAACTGAATTATTTGTGTAGCGCCACTGTTTAATCGCGCTTCTGTTTCTTTGTCAGCATCAATTTGAGCAGCCACTTTCTCATCACTGTTTTTTTCACAGGCTGGCGTTTGGGTGGTGTCGATATAAGGATTGGAATCAGGGTGTTCTATCGAGCCAACTTCATCTAAATCTGTTGAATCAATCAATGTCCAGCCTTCAGGTATTCCTTGGCGCATAAAGCCAGTACCACGAATATCTGTGATTTCACCAATTGCTTCGCCTGCAGCAAGTCTATGCGCTAATTCGACAATCGCACGCTCGGCATTACCAAACAACAACATATCCGCTTTTGAATCTGGCAGAATGGAGCGTCTGACTTTTTCGGACCAATAGTCATATTGCGCTATCCGGCGCAGGCTGGCCTCAATACCACCAATAACAACGGGTACACCTTTGTATGCTTCTCGCGCACGTTGAGCATAAACCACGGTCGCACGATTCGGACGTTTACCCGCTTTAGCACCAGCCGTGTAAGCATCATCAGAACGCGGTTTGCGGTCGGCCGTATAATGATTCACCATTGAATCCATATTGCCCGCAGCAATGCCGTAAAATAAATTCGGTTTGCCTAGTTTGCAAAAATCGTCAGCACTCTTCCAATCGGGTTGAGAAATAATACCCACGCGAAAGCCTTGTGATTCCAATAATCGACCAATGATCGCCATGCCAAAACTGGGATGATCGACGTAAGCATCACCTGTGACGATAATAATATCGCAAGAATCCCATCCTAAATCATCCATCTCATCGCGAGACATGGGTAGTACGGGTGCAGGGCCAAATTTGTGAGGCCAAAATTTACGATACGAGAATAAGTCGGGTGAGGTAATGTTCATGCGCGCGATTATACTAGGATTCTGGTCAATAGTGTTATTTGTTACGATTTATAAGGATTTAATGACAGTTCTGTTGAGCGCTTGCATTGAGATAGTCGATGTAAGTCGAATCAGATACCTGAAGCTTGTCGAAGGACACCCCCCTACTTTTTGATGCTTTTTTTAAACCCATCTACATATCTTTTCAAATGATACGCATATACTTAGCAAATGATTCGTTACATTCCCTTTATTTTCGTTTTGCTTTGGTCCACAGGTTTCATTGGCGCAAAGTTTGGCCTACCTTACGCTGAGCCTTTCACTATGCTCATGTGGCGTATGTTGATTGTAGTACCTCTGTTTTTCTGCATTGTGATCATTCTTAAAAAACCAAAAATTAGTCTGCGGGATGCAGCAATACAAGGACTCGTGGGGCTTCTCATTCATGGTTTTTATCTAGGAGGCGTGTTTTCAGCCATCAGCCTTGGCATGCCGACAGGTTTGACTTCATTATTTGTCAGTTTAAATCCATTATTAATCGCCTTTCTCTCAGGCTTATTTTTACATTCTGTTGTCTCTAAGCGAGAATGGTTCAGCTTGTGCCTAGGCTTTTTCGGCGTAGCGGTTGTTTTGTATGGGGCATCGAAGTGGGACGGTGCAATTAGCGCTGAAGGTCTTGCTTGGTTAACCCTAGCCTTATTTAGCATCTGTACGGGTACACTAATCCAAAAGAAATATGCACAAAATGTGGGGCTGGTGAGAGGCACCATGTATCAATTCGCTTCTTCATTGGTTTTATATCTGATTCTGTCATTCACTTTAGAAACAGGTGTTGTTGAATGGAATTTAACCTTTGTCGCTACTCTTGCTTGGCTAATCATTCCACTATCACTTATTTCAGTATTACTGCTGATGTATATGATTCAAAATGGCGAGGCGACGCGAGTTGCAAGTTACTTCTATTTAGTACCTCCATTTACAGTCTTGCAAGGTTGGTTATTTTTTGATGAAAAATGGAGCTGGCTGACTATTTTAGGTGGTTCACTCGTCGTGATCGCACTAGTCATCAATAGACCACGAAAAACTTCGTAGAAAAACCTAATTCAGGATTAAATGACTCCCTGTGAATTCACACCCCCCTACTTTTTAGTACTAATCATTGCCACTTATATAAGACGTCATCAAATGAAAAAACAGATTATTTTTTACTTTTGTTATGTAAAAGTATTGACTTAATATTTCTTTATAGTTGTCCACAATATCTGTGGATAAGTCTGTGTATATCCTTGTGAAAAGTACCTCTAAGGCTTGCTGCAATTAGTTCCTTCTCAAATTGCTTAATTTTTAACCACTTCTATTTATTATTATATATCAATAACTTAAAGACCATTGTTGACAAATCAAGCATGAAATAGTTCGAATCTTGCATTTTTCATGAAAAATAACACTTGCTTTTCTACTTGTGTATAAATTATAAAATTAAAATTCTGATTGAGATGTATCTAAGTCATTGTAAAACAAGAATTGAACTAAAATTGATCAATTTTATTTAGCAAACAACTATCTTTTAAGCTTTATTATTTTATTAAATTAATCTCTTTCTGAGTCGACTGTATTCATCAAAAATTTATTGTACCTATCACCTTTAATAACATCGTCATTGATTAACATATCCAATTCTTCAATAACTTCAGATGTTAATTTAATATTTTCAGCATCAGCATTTTCTTTTAAATGGGTTAAATTTGTCGTACCAGGAATTGGAATAATATCTTTACCCTTTGCGAGTAACCACGCTAATGATAACTGTGCCATCGAACACGCTTGTTGTTTTGCAATTTCAGCAAATGGAATCAATAATTTACTATTCTCAGCAAAGTTATCAGGTTCAAATCTTGGTCGAGCAATAGTGGCACGAAAATTCGTATCATCTAGACTAGAGCAATCTGTACTTTTCCCTGTTAAAAACTGACGACCTAAAGGTGAAAAGGCAACGAAAGCCACGTCTAATTCACGACAAGTGTCTAGTACTTTACGTTCAGGTGTTCGTGACCATAAAGAGTATTCAGATTGCACAGCAGCGATTGGATGGGTGGCATGCGCCCGCTTCAGACTTTCTGCACAGACTTCTGATAGCCCAACTGCTCTAATCTTTCCTTGCTCGACTAGACGAGACAAAGCGCCTACACTTTCCTCAACAGGAACATTTGCATCAATTCGATGTAAATAATAAAGATCAATCACTTCGGTTCTTAATCGTTTTAAACTTTCCTCACAAGTTTGCATTAAGACTTCAGGCCGACCATTGGATATGGACTGTCCGTCACTATTGGTTTTAATGCCACATTTGCTGGCTAATGTTATTTCATGGCGATGACTTGCTAAGGCTTTTCCAAGTTGTTCCTCGTTATGACCCATGCCATATAGTGAGGAGGTATCAAAAAAATCATAACCATAATCTAAGGCTTTTTGTAACAACTCTTGCCCATCTTCATCACTTAACCTGGGACCATATCCGCCAGATATATTCATTGCTCCGAGGCCAATTGCAGAGACTGTGAATGGACCTAGTTTTCTAGAGTGCATGAATACTACCTTTTATCGTTTTAGCTAGAATATGGTTTTAGCTAGAATATGGTTTTAGTTAGAGCTGAGCTTATAGTTCGAGTCGGTCTTATTATTATAAGCAGAGATGATTTGGGACGTTTAACAATATCAAAAATGACACCCCCCTACTTTTTTATGATATTACGATTTTCTGTGTTAAAAACGTAAATAGAGCTTATGCAAAATTAACATATTTTTACGGTCAACTTAAGATTTGGTGTTATTCATAGCTGCGAGTGACAAGAGTAAAAGAGATTTACACTGGTGAATGATATTCATTGATTACTTAATTTTGGTCATTTGTGCTTATTACTTTAAAAGAACCGGTATTCAAAAACTGACTTGTCAGTGCTGCCACTTCTTTAGAAAAAAGCAACGCAGTATGAGATTTATTCACTTGAATATGTTCTTTTTGTTTAGGATGAAACGTTTCTTCAAGCAACACAGTTCCATCGCTGGTACTTGGCATTCCACCCGTAAGTAAACCCAAGCCCTGACCTTTTACACCTGCAATCATCCCCCAATCCCGATCTGTTTTCCAATCAGGAATATCCGTACCCGATAAAGCATTAGGCATGCTTTTCGCTAATAATGGTGAAACGATTGGCCATTCTGAGACTTTTTTAGCAATCCAACTCCCTTTAACAGGAGACCCAAGCATCACGACCCTCCCTTCAGGTAAGTCATCTTTCTCTGCGTTAATTTGGTCAAATAAATGCATCAATAACACGCCGCCCAAACTATGACCCACCAAATGCAAATTAGGCAGATTTAGCTGTTTGATTTTCTCATGAATTATTGCTGCATTTTCAGCAGGGCTTTTAAGCACTGATTGATAATAAATATAATGCACATTGAAGCCAGTCTTCTCTAACTGGCTACCCAGATAACGCATTTCCAAAGGATTCATTAAAATGCCGTGGATTAGAAGTACGTTAGGTTTCGATACTTTGGCTTCTCTGTTGTTATCTAACAATGGGTTTGATGGTGTTGTTTGAGAGTGTGTTGAGATCGAAGAACTGCAACTATTCGTCAGAAACGTTATAAGGAAGATCAAGCAAAGTAATAGTCGCATCGTTAGCCGCTAAGGTCAGTGGATTAATCGCATCAGCTATTTTTAGAACGGCTAAAGCTTCCACTTTGCCGTCTGCATTGAATACCGCATTAAGCACTTTTCCAGCTTCCGCATCTTTATCGCTTTTAATTTCTGCACCTATCACAGGCAAATGGTCTGTTTCTATTTGGAGTCGATACATGCGTCGTTTTGTTTTACCGAGATAATTTAAACGTGCCACAACTTCTTGACCGGGATAACAGCCTTTTTTGAAATCAACCCCTTTGAGATGGATGTAATTAACCATTTGCGGAATCCAAGTTTCAGAACTTGCTGCAGTTATTTCCGGGCTACCAGAAGTAATATTCAAATAACGAATACCAGCCCCACTAACAGGCGTTGCGTGTTGTTTACATTGAGTCCAGAGTGCTTTTGCTTCATCTATATCGTCAACAAAAATATCAAAGCGTGAGGTGTTATCAGAATCAGATATCACGGATCGTAATAAAGTGACGGTACTATGTTGAAGTATATTATGTTGAAGTGCATCAGCATCAGTTGGAATTGAAGTTCCGAGCATTTCCTGAATCAATGAATCGGCGTTTTTACCCGCAAAGGTAAAACAAATCATTTTATCAGTCACATCCTCAATGACTACTTTTGACATCATCACGTACATGCGTAATTTTTTTATCACATGTTCAAGCAGATCATTCGATAGTGCTAAATAGAAATCACCATTCCGCTTAAAAATACGAAAATTAGCAATGATACGACCTTTAGGTGAACACCATGCACTTGCCTGATGACTTGTCTCAGTCACATTACGAATATCATTAGTCAGCTGATTTTGCAGAAATGTTTCTGCATCGTCACCATTAACTTTAATTAAGCCACGCTCAGACGCATTGCTCAACAACATATCCTGAGAAGAAATTTGCATTTCTATCCCAGGATGTCCAAAAGATACTAATTTATCAGTCGTTGCATTATCAGGTGAATTTGCATCCGAGTCTGTTACAAACTCAGCGCCATTCTCTTGCAAAAACACTTTCCAATCTGGATTCATATTACTTCCGATGTCTAATCAAGACTTAATCAATATTTTATTAGATCAGCTATTTAGGGCTAGAAATTAGCTTTTTGGAGCTTCATCTTTATCTTCACCTTCTTTATGATCATGTCCTTCATGCTTATCCTTGCTTTCTTCATTAGCCGCAGACTCTTCAGGAAGCGTGATTTTAATATCAGCATCTTTCTTTAAGCCTTCCATGAACGCTAACATTTTCTTTTGAGAAATGACTCTCTCTAGCTGTGGCTTTAATGACTCTAAAGTCGGTAGTTTTGCATCACGACTATCTTCAAGTTTTATCACGTGATAACCAAACTGAGTTTTAACTGGTTCTTTAGAAATATCGCCTTTGTTCATTGCTTTTACCGCATTAGCAAATGCAGGAACCATTGTTTGAGCTTTAAACCAACCCAATGAACCGCCATTTGATCCAGAAGGTCCTGTTGATTTTTCTTTTGCGATAGCAGCGAAATCTGCACCATCTGCATTGGCTTCAGTAATGACAGCTTTTGCTTCATCTTCTGTTTTAACTAGAATATGACGAGCATTAAACTCTTTGCTTGCTAGCTTTGTCACGCGCTCATCGTATGCTGCTTTGACTGCGGCATCATCTATATCAAAACCACCAATCTTCTCTTTAGTCCAAGTCTGCAACAAAATATTACGAGTGTAGTCGCTGATAGCTTTTTTAGTTGCTGGACGTGCTAGAATGTCTGTTTTCTTTGCTTCTTGAAGTGCTATTTCTGTTGCGACTAAATCATCAACAGCTGCTTGTCGGTCAGCTTTTCCTTGTTTTTGTTTTTTTAATATTTCAAGGTATCCATCAAGTGTGCTCTTCATTATTTTATCACCATTTACTGTGGCGATAACAACATCAGCGGCTTTCTCATGTGACGCGGCATGAATGGTTGTGATTGAAGCTACAGTTAATGACAAGGCAATAACTGATGACGCTAGTAGTGATTTTTTCGTAGTGAACATATTTTATATTTTTCCTTTAGTTTTAATATTCAGTGTTTTTTCTATTTGGATATCTAATCTTAAGTTTTAATTTTTTAAAAAAATTAAGGCAATACTTTTTTAAATGGTTTTACTGTTACTTTTTTATAGACTCCAGCCCCAATATAAGGATCAGTATCTGCCCAAGCTTGTGCATCTTCAAGAGAATCAAACTCAGCAACAATCAGACTACCTGTAAAGCCATTAGTTCCTGGATCTTCATTATCAATAGCAGGATGTGGACCCGCAAGTATTAATCGTCCAGAATCTTTTAATGCAACTAAGCGTTCTACATGCGCAGGACGAACTGACATTCTTGACTCAAGACTGTTTTCAACATCCTCTGAAATAACAGCATAAAGCATAAACTTCTCTCCATTTTGATTATTATATAAGTACTAAATAAGTACTAAAAAGCATCTATAACATTTCTAAGCATGAAATATTACCTATGAAAGTTCAATAAACCAAACAACAAATATAGAACCGTCGTATTAACTGTTTTAAGTTATCAATCAGAGAAGAATTTATAGGCGATATAATAATTTACAAGTCTCTTTAATAGGGAAAATTAAAACCAAGTTTAAATTAAACTGCTATTTTACTCTTATTAACCTTAGCCACTTCTTTATTTTCAAATTTTTATATCATTACTACAGTGATTAGAGATGCCTCTAAAGCAACTCCTGTTGTAGAATACCGTATTTTAATCAGCACGATATTCAGTTAGTAATAATATGAGCCAATATTTTGAAATTCATCCCGATAACCCTCAAGCGCGTCAAATAAAACAGGCGGTTGATATTATCAATAAAGGGGGTGTTATTATCTATCCTACGGATTCTGGTTATGCCATTGGCTGTCATTTGGGCGATAAAAAGGCAATGGACAAGATTCGTATGATCCGTCAATTAGATAAGGATCATAATTTCACTTTAGTGTGTCGTGATTTATCCGAAATATCACACTATGCTCAAGTCGATAATATGAACTATCGCTTGATGAAAACACTAACACCTGGCCCTTATACTTTCATTTTACCGGCCACTCGAGAAGTCCCCAAAAGACTCTTAAATCCAAAACGTAAAACCATTGGTATTCGAGTGCCCGACAACGCTGTTTGTAGCGCCTTATTAACAGAGCTAGACCAGCCACTTATGTCTAGTACTTTGAGTTTACCTAATGAAGAATATCCATTGGCAGACCCTTACCAAATTCGTTTACAGTTAGAAAGTATGGTTGATTTAATTATTGATGGCGGTTACAGCGGTCATGAACCCACTACAGTGGTAAGCTTAATAGAGGATAAACCTGAAATTTTACGCCTTGGCAAAGGCAGCGCTGATTGGCTTACTCAGCATTAATCACGACAATAAAAACACTTATAAATAAAAATTAGATTATAAATGGACATAAATTCAATCATTTACAATATTGCGGTTTGGGCAATCCCCGTGTTATTCGCTATTACTCTTCACGAAGTAGCGCATGGTTGGGTGGCGAATCTATTGGGCGATAAAACGGCTAAAATGTTAGGACGCTTAAGCCTAAACCCTGTAAAACATATCGACCCGATAGGTACTATTGCAGTGCCTTTAGCGATGGTGGTATTACAAACCGGATTTGTATTTGGCTGGGCAAAACCAGTACCCGTAAGTACTAGAAATTTCAAATCACCAAGAAGAGACATGGCAATTGTAGCTGCTGCAGGTCCGATTTCTAATCTGCTGATGGCTGTTTTTTGGGTGTTTATTTTCAAATTAGGCTCCAGTGTTATCCCTGATCAAGCGATTGCAAAAGGCATTATGGCAATGGGTCAAGCTGGACTTATCATTAACTTAATTCTGTTTATTTTTAATTTATTTCCCATACCACCCTTAGATGGCAGTAAAGTACTAGCTGGATTTTTACCACGTTCTCTTGCAAACCTAATGGATAAAATTGAACCTTATGGTTTATTTATCGTTTTGGGTTTAGTTTATTTTGGGGTGTTAAATACTATTATGAAACCTGTACTTGATTTTTTCCTACAGACAATTGGCTCTCTTTTCTTTTAAAGGTACTCTTGTAGCTTCTCTTATTACTAAGAATCTAAGTACACGAACTACTGACAACCATTTACAACAACCTAACAATTACTTATAACCAACAAACAATATGAATACATCATTACCGCAAAACCAACGTGTCGTTTCTGGCATGCGCCCTACTGGCAAACTACATTTAGGACATTATCATGGCGTCTTAAAAAACTGGGTCGAAATGCAACTCAATTATGAGTGCTTCTTCTTTGTTGCTGACTGGCATGCATTAACAACACACTATGATGACCCAAGTGCTACACCTATGCATGTTGAAGATATGGTGATTGATTGGTTGGCAGCAGGTATCAGCCCAAGCTCAGCGACTATATTTTTACAGTCAGAGGTACCTGAGCATGCCGAATTGCATTTATTGCTTTCAATGATAACCCCGCTGAGTTGGTTAGAAAGAGTACCTACTTATAAAGATCAGCAGGAAAAGCTACGAGAGAAAGATCTCGCAACCTACGGCTTTCTTGGTTACCCGCTTTTACAATCAGCAGATATTTTACTATATAAAGCCGACATGGTGCCTGTGGGTGAAGATCAAGTAGCGCATGTTGAATTGACGCGAGAAGTAGCTCGACGCTTTAATCATATTTATGGTCGTGAGCCTGATTTTGAAGAGCGAGTAACTGCCGCCATCTCAAAAATGGGAAAGAAAAACGCAAAGTTGTATAAGGATCTACGCAAACGCTACCAAGAAAAAGGTGACGAGCAAGCATTAGAAACGGGCCAAGCTTTATTAGATTCACAACAAAATATTTCAGTAGGCGACAAAGAACGCTTATTTGGCTATCTCGAAGGCATGGGGAAAATTATTCTTCCAGAACCTGAAGCTAAACTCACCAAAGCATCAAAAATGCCAGGCTTAGATGGGCAAAAAATGTCTAAGTCTTACGGGAATACGATTGGCTTACGCGAAGAGCCTGATGTTTTAGATGAAAAAATTCGTAAAATGCCAACTGACCCTGCTCGTGTTCGCCTAACCGATCCTGGTGATCCCGATAAATGTCCAGTGTGGGAATTACATAAAGTATATTCTGATGATAAAACCTTGGTTTGGGCAAATGATGCCTGTCGTTCAGCCGCACATGGTTGCCTCGCGTGTAAAAAGCCATTGATTGATGCGGTTCAAGCTGAAATGGAACCTATCCGTGAACGCGCAAAACAATTTGAAAATGATCGTACTGCAGTAAGAGCGATTATTAGCGAAGGCAGCGAGGCGGCGCGTGATGTTGCTCGCGAAACACTAGACGATGTAGTCGAAGCTATGCGATTCGCAAAAAATTAAGGGATATTAATTCATATTTAAATGTCTATTCAGGATTCTAAGCAGAACCAACAGGACCCACTTAAGACAACGGGAACTGAAAAACAACAAGCACCTAGACAAGGCGAACTACCCTTCGCCATCGTTCATGGCGAAGCCATCTCTGCTCCACCTGAAGACCTTTATATTCCACCTGACGCCCTTGAGGTTTTTCTCGAAACCTTTGAAGGGCCGTTAGATTTATTACTCTATTTAATTCGTCGTCAAAATCTTGATATTTTAGATATTCCCATTGCGGAAATTACTAAGCAATACATGAATTATGTCGAAATGATGCGCAATATCAATCTCGATTTAGCCGCTGAATATTTAGTTATGGCTGCAATGCTCGCTGAGATAAAATCTCGGATGTTATTACCTCGTCACGAGGAAATAGAAGACGAAGATGATCCGCGTGCAGAACTCGTCAGACGTCTGCAAGAATATGAGCGTTTTAAACAAGCCGCCACCGACATTGATGAATTACCCCGTGTCGGACGAGAAAATTTTGCAACATCCGTTGAGATTATTAGAGAAGAAAAAATAAAACCAGAGCCTGAGATTGAGCTGCGCGATATCTTACTCGCTTTTCAAGATATCCTAAAACAAGTGGATATGCAGAAGCATCACGAAATCGAACGCGAAGAAATTTCTATTCGAGAGCGAATGACTCATGTACTTTCTAGATTAGAAGGCGATAGTTTTGTAGAATTCCAAAGCCTATTCAGCCTTAAAGAAGGTCGTTTAGGTGTTGTAGTCACCTTGATGGCAGTATTAGAATTACTCAAACTAAAAGTTATTGATATGGTTCAAGCTGAAGCGTTTGCACCTATTTATTTAAAACCGGTATCTGGTGTGGATGAGTTTAACGATGATTAAACCACTAAAAAAACTCTCAAAAAGTGGGGGGGTGTGCTTCGACAAACTCAGCAACCGGTTCGACAAGCTCAGCAAATGGTTCGACAGGTTTGGCACGGGTTGTTCTTCATATTGCCACTACTCTCAGTACAATTGCTCAAACAAACGCTTCCTTTTAATATCATTTTTTGGCTTGGATCACCTAATTAGACTTTTATTAGTTCAAAGAGGATCACATTAGATATGCAAATCGAAAAATTACAAAATGTCCTCGAAGCAATCTTAATCAGTGCCGACAAACCATTATCTATAGAAAAATTATTGGGATTTTTCCAAACAGAAGACTTGGTTAATCGCAATGATATGAAAAAAGCATTGTCTGATTTGCAACAAAGTTTTACCCATCGTGGCTTTGAATTAGTAGAAACATCCAGTGGTTATCGCTTTCAAACCAAACAAGAATATAAACAATGGGTAACTCAACATTGGGACGAAAAACCAGCTAAATACTCACGTGCCCTATTGGAAACCCTAGCCTTAATTGTCTACAGACAACCGATTACTCGTGCTGAAATTGAAGATATTCGCGGCGTAGCAGTAAGCTCTCATATTATTAAAACACTTCACGAACGTGATTGGATTCGTATTGTAGGCCATAAAGAAGTCCCTGGAAGACCTTCATTACTAGGTACAACTCGTCAGTTTCTTGATTACTTTAACCTCAAATCACTCGACGAAATGCCTTCATTAAGCGAAATTCAAGATATCGATAAGTTATATCCTGAATTAGATTTAAAAATGCAGGAAGAGCTTGGTGAAATGGAGGATGACGAAAACGCTTCAAAGAATAGCAATACTTCAGATACTGAAATCAAGCTTGATGTTGATGATGAAATAGACGAAATAACTAGCGATGATGATAGGCAACAATATTTAAACCAAGATTAAAAATAATTAACTCAA
>CALFUP010000223.1 GCA_937929875.1 uncultured Cocleimonas sp.
ACGCGATAAGTCACAGCTTCTCTACCGTCGCAATTGGTGGGTTCTCTACTTACGATGCAAGCATGGGGCACTTCAACAGCCACACTATCGAACTTGTAGCGGTAGTCTTCATGTTGTTATCAGCCGCAAATTTTAGTTTACATTTCATAGCTTGGCGCAATATGAGTCTAAAAGTTTATCAAAAAGACTCTGAGTTTCGCTTGTATGGCTTCATGATGCTCTTATTAACAATCATCACGATCGTCTATCTTTACTTTCAACATGTTTATGGAAGCTTCACCGAATCCTTTTATCACGCAATTTTTCAAGTGGTATCAATAGCAACAACAACTGGATTCACTACGACTAATTACAGCTATTGGCCTGGATTCTTGCCCATCTTATTGGTTTTTGCCAGCTTCATTGGAGGCTGTGCAGGCTCTACCGGTGGTGGCATGAAAGTTATTCGTGTCTTACTTCTATTTAAGCAAGGTTGGCGTGAAGTATTACGACTAATTCACCCTAATGCTCGTATAGCCATCAAACTCAACCAAAAACCTGTAGAAAGCAATATCATTCAAGCCGTATGGGGATTTTTCTCGGTCTACATCGGTATTTTTGTGTTATTTATGTTGTTGTTAATGGCATCAGGTATGGACCAAATCACCGCTTTTTCTGCAATAGCAGCGACACTCAATAACCTTGGCCCAGGATTGGGGGAAGTAGCGGCAAATTACAAAGACGTAGCCGATTTTCCAAAGTGGTTATTATGTTTTGCAATGCTGTTAGGACGACTAGAAATATTTACATTATTGGTTGTTTTAACGCCGGCATTTTGGAGAAAATAACGTTTATTTTAGGAAAATCTGAGTGAATATTAAAAAACAAAAATGGGATAAGGCCTACGAAGATGCAGACTTTAGAACAGCAACTGCGGCATCAGTTTTAGCCGACAATAGTCACTCACTTCCTTTAACTAATGGAAAACCTCTCAATGCTCTAGACTTAGCCTGTGGTCGTGCAGGTAATGCTCAATTTTTAGCAAAATTAGGATTTACGGTAGATGCTTTAGATATCTCATCCGTTTTAATCGATGGATTAACAGCATTTGTAATAAAAGAAAAATTAGATATTCAATGTATTGAGCGTGATATTGAAAGCAAGAGCAATGATAGCGGTGCGATAAATAACAAGCAACTCGACAAAAAATATGACGTTATCGTCGTCAGTTATTTTTTAAATCGCGAATTATTTCCTCAAATTAAAGATGCTCTTAAACCGAATGGACTTTTATTTTATCAAACATGGTCACAGCTTAAAGCAGATGAATCAGGGCCAAGTAATCCTAATTTTCGATTAGCTTCAGGGGAATTGTTAGAATTATGCGGCGGCTTAAAACCAATTTTTTATTGTGAGAATGGTTTAGAAGGAGATCTTACAAAAGGACTTCGCAATGAAGCACTGATTATAGCTAAAAAGATTAAATGATCATTTAACCGATAAAAATAACACCCCCCCACTTTTTTACGCTTATTTTATTCTTAATACTGCAAACCCTATTTTTAATGTTTAAACCATTAGCGTCTTACAGAACAATTAAACCCGAAACTTTGGAAATCCAGTAAGCAACCATTTAGCTCGTTTCAATATATTCTTGAGCGATCTCAAGCGTTTGCTTAAGCCCTTTTTAGAAGCCGTATTATCATCAACATGTAATCCATCACCCAAATGTTTAACAGCTGGATTCTCGAGGTGCGCTGTGACGAATCCCATTTTTTTAAAGATCCACGAAACTTCCCTTTCACCTCCTATATCAGCGATGGGAGCAATTCGTTTGTAATCAATTAATCGTCTAAGAGATGGATTATAACCATAGCTAAAATAACGCTTATCTGTATTTTTTTTCGCTAAAAAATACTCAATATTGTTATGGTTGAGTTTCGGTAATTCACTTAATACTTTTTGTTCAGCGCGTCCTCTAAGTTGAACTAAAGATACTTCTGGATGGACGTCTAAAATTTCAGCTGACTCTCTAATAAACCCTGTTCGAGTAAACTCCCAATCATCCTCACAATGAAAAATATAGGGAGTTGAAACCTTGCTGTAAGCAATATCAATGGCTTTAGCCTGACCTAAATTCACTGGATTGATAATGACATTAAAAGTGAAATCAAACTTCTCTAACACATTAAGAATATCCTGATTCCCTGAGTCCTCAATTATAATAAATTCATGAGGCAGAATATCCAGATGTTTGAACAAGGATTTCAATGTTTTTTCTAACACATCAAAACGATTACAACTTGTCAGCACACAAGTATAGTGAAACTCTTCAATATTCATGATTGCCTCAAAAGAGGTAATTTAATTGATAAATTACTCATCAAATGAATATTAAAATGACACCCCCCCACTTTTTGAATGACAACTCGTTTAAGTCTTATAAAAACACCCTTGGAATTTAGATACAAAAATGTAGAGTAATTAAAATTCAACATGGTTCTCAGAATAACTACGTTTAGTTGCCAGAGTATCTTCAATTATAATTTTATTTTTCACTATCATTTCTTCGGTAACGTATGCGCGCCCATGCTCTAGGTGAAGAGCCCTAGCACGGTGCCTAACACGCTTTGCTTTGATACCAGAATGAGTTAAACGTAAACCCAACTCCACATCCTCACCGTAATATTGCATGCGCTCATCAAAGCCTCCAACTTCCACAACATCCTCTCTAAATACAGATGTATTATTACCATTGAAGGTTTTCTTTACTGGTAAAAATAAATCTAGCAAATTCCGCATAGCATAAGACCAATGAAAGCGCTTATATTTCAAAATATCAGGCAAACCATGCTGATGAAGCCATTTAAAGTTAAACTCAATGTTTTTGTAGCCATTGCCAAACATATGATCTGTTAACGATTGCGGAACACGCATCGCACCGCTAGAGAGATACGTTTTTGCAGTAGCCAACTTCAAATGATTTTCAATAAAATCAGGAAATGGAATACAGTCATCATCCGTAAAAATAAGATATTCAGATTCCTTACACGCTGCTATTGCTTTATTTAAAATACGACATTTTTGAAAGCCATTGTCAGCATGCCAGATATGTTTAATTGACACAGGGTAATCTTGTTTCTCAACTTCAATCAATTGTTTGGTTTCATCAGTTGAACCATCATCAGCAATGATAATATCAAAACTAAGTCCTTGATTAAGGACGCTTTGATTACGATACCCATCTAAAACCAACTTGAGGTATTGCGGCTTATTGTAAGAAGCAATGATAATTGTAGTCCGCATAATTCCACTAATTGTGTACACTAAAGATCCAAATATTAACCGATGCCTGAGTAGAATAGAAACCTAAATAACTCTCACTTTTGATATAGCCATATTTTGATCATTAAAATACAGAATTGAATCACTAAAATGAATTTGAATCGTAAATGAAAGCACTTGTTATAAATGTAGATTCCGCAGTTGAACGCATGGAGTTTCAAAGCCAACAATTACAATCTTTAGCCATTGACTATCAGCGCTTGCCCGCCTTCAAAATCAACCAATTTGACGATCCACTTTATCAGCAATACTTTGAGACTTGGCAACGTCCCATGAGTATCTCAGAGGTGTCTTGTTTCTTCAGTCATAAAACAGCATGGGATTTAGTCATTAAAGAAAATCAAGCCATGTTAATTTTAGAAGATGATGCGCTCCTAGCTCAAAACTTTTCGTGTATTTTAAAAGAGCTATCCTATCTAGAGAACATTAGTAACGAGAAAGGTTACGAGATTGATTACGTTAACCTCGAAGAAAGAAAGAATCGAAAAAAACTGCTTTCCAAAAAGAGTAAATCTGAATTCTGTGAATCTTTTTTAATTCGACTCTACCAAGGTCGATCGGGAGCGGCAGGCTATGTCTTATGGCCAAGTGGTGCAAAAAAATTACTTCATCAAATGGAAGCAAAAGGTATTGGTATTGCGGATAAGTTTATCAATGAAAATTATTCATTAGAATCCTATCAAATTGAACCAGCATGCGTTATTCAGTTAGATCAATGTCAATTTCATGGGATCAAATCGCCGATCGAAGTAAGTTCATCAATAGATCCCAAAACAAGCACTTCAAAACCTAAACAAAAGTGGAAATTTAGATTAAGACGGTTAGTGGGCGAATTAAAGATAGGCTTCAATCAGCTTCGACATATTCATATTGCTAATCGTAGAACTATAAAAATATCGGAACAATTTCACCTTATGAAAAAATACAAATAAGTATTCTCATATTTAACTCAGATATTTAGTGTCACTTTTAGTAATATAGCTAGTAAAATTACATTGTGATATCTATCAACCCCATTTTTTGGAAACTCCATGACAGACAACAAACCAGTAACAATCATCTGCATGAAGTGGGGCACTAAATACGGTGCCGAATACGTCAATAAACTCTATGGGATGGTTAAGCGCAACTTAACGCTTCCGTTTCAGATGGTGTGTTTTACGGATGATGGTTCGGGAGTTAATCCCAATGTCGTGATTAAAGATTTACCGCCATTAGATTTACCTGAGGGTGCACCGGAAAGAGGCTGGAATAAGCTTACGACACTTCAAACGGGTTTAGGTGGCTTAAGTGGCGAAGCTCTGTTCTTAGATTTGGATGTCGTCATTGTTGATAATATTGATGAATTATTTAGTTTCCCAGCAGAGTTTGCCGTAATTCGAGATGCAAAATTGACTCGCAGTATGATCGGTAACACCTCAGTCTATCGCTTCAAAATTGGGCGTTACGATGATGTGTTGCAAAGCTTTCGCAAAAACTTCCCTCAAGTACAAAAAGACTATCGAAATGAACAAGCGTACTTATCTGATGAAGTTAGAAAGAAAGGAGATTTAAGTTTTTGGCCTGAGTCTTGGTGTCCTAGCTATAAATATCATTGTATGAAGAAATGGCCATTCAATTATTTTCAAGATTCTGTTATTCCAGAAGGTGCAAAAGTCATTATTTTTCACGGCCATCCAGAGCCTTCTGAAGCGATCAAAGGAATTACGACAAAGTGGTATCGCCCTATTCGTCCAACAGAGTGGATTAAGGATTATTGGCGTGAATAAGCGCTAAGC
>CALFUP010000224.1 GCA_937929875.1 uncultured Cocleimonas sp.
CCTAGGTCTTTAAAAAACCTAGGGGGTGTCACTTTAATAGCTAGTCAAAAAATGACAAGCTTGATTACTTATCAAACTGAGACAACCAGTTAGTCAATGTTTCGTGGTAACGAGTAATTCCTTTGTAATCCCTAATTTCAGGATGTAGATTTTTCATCACGCGGTGCATACGTTTTGCCCAAACCGGGTTAGTGCACAGATCATTCATATTGATAAGATAAGTACGAATTCCGAACAACATGCCATTGCTTCGTGGCAATCTAAATAACGTCTGTACTTCAACACGTAAATGTACCACTTCGCCAACATTTTCAGGTGTTACAGAAGTACGTTCGTGTCCCCACTCATGATAAACCTCAGGTGCTGTATCCATTCTAGGATTCATTGTAATCGTCCAATTTAGGCGTTTTACCGGTTGACCTAAACGAACCATGAGCAAATATTTAAGTGCGCGTTCAAAAATGCCTTTTTCATGCGCTAACGGTACTGGGCCGTGCCATTCCATAAATGACATACCAAGATCGAATTGGATACTCCAATCAGCGGCGCAAGTAATTAAAGAAGCATCTGCCCAAAGTGTTTCATCTCGCTGATCCATAACAACAAAATCGCCTTGAGCTTGGCGACCAATGTATTCAAACGGATCCATTGGTAGCGTGCTTTTATCGCCGAAGGTGAAAGTGTCCTTGATCTTCATTGGACGGTTTTCCCACGTCCATTGATCGCCATCTTTAGTCAAAGAAAAGTGCTCTGGATAATCGCGAGCTAATGACTCCATAATCAATTCGAGCGTATCCCAATTGTGCAAATCCATATGATCAAGAGTGCCGAAACGGTTTGGATCTTTTTCTAATACAATGGCGCGCTCAGTCATTTCCGAAAGATAATGTTCATCCACATCAAAGGTATTTTCATACACAGAACCTTCGGGTCCTCCATCGTGCATTTCCATGTTGACCGAGTACATGTACTCATCTTCAGGATACGGAAATGGAAAACGTTCTATGGCAAATTCACTGTTTGTGTAAGTAAAATCATCACGAAATGTTTCTATAGGGTCTTTAATCGCTACACTAGTCATATTCTGTTCTCTTTCTTAATTTGCGTTTTTGCTATTTATCACTATCAATACAAATTCTTAAATTTATAAATCCAATATCAAGTTGTCACTTTTAGCACGAGATATACAAGGCATAATGCATTTGCCTGATGCTCTTTCTTCATCACTTAAGAAGTAATCTCTATGTTCAATATCACCTTCCACGACATCAGTTTTGCAGAATCCACAAGCACCACCACGACAAGAGTAAGGGATTTCTAAATCCGCTTTCTCTAGTGCCTCAAGTAGCGTTTCCTTCTCGCTGACTTGAATATCTCGTTGAGATTTATTTAAGCGGACTTTAAATGCATTTCCTGTTTCAGGTGCTTTAAATTCTTCACTGTGTAACGATGTTTCTGGCCAACATAGTTTTTCCGCAGTATTTAGAACGGCATCAACCATACCTTTTGGCCCACATACATAAACGTGAGTTCCCAGCGGCTGATCTTCAAGGAGTGCCTGAATATCTAGCTGTGTTTTATCGTCATGATAAAGTGTTACATTCTGTGGATGCCTACCGACTAAAGTTTCGCCAAAGGCAGTATGATCCGTGTTACGCGTTGCATAGTGTAATTCAAAATTACCGTTGGTCATTTCCATTTCGTCTATAAACGTCATAAATGGGGTAATACCAACGCCACCCGCTATAAACAAGTGTTTACGTGCTATTTTATAAATAGGAAATAGGTTGTAAGGATGACCAATTTCAAGTTCTGACCCTACTTCAACTTGGGTGTGCATAAACTTAGAACCACCCCGGCCATTGTCTTCCAAACGAACCGCAATTTCATATTCCTTGAAATTATTAGATGAACCAACAAGCGAATAGGGATTTTTATGGCTTTCAGTATCCGATTTCATGCTCACTACAACATGACTACCTGCAGAATAAGGTAGGAATGGTTCGCCATCGATGCGTTCAAACTTGAAGTGTTTAATGAGAGGTGTTATTTGTTCAACACTGGTTATTCTGACTGTATTTGAATAAGCGGTTGTCATTTATATAACTCCTGTCTATCTGGCATTTCTCCTGGAACCTCAGCATCTACTCGATAACCTAAGTAGGCGCACATCTCACGTGAAAAATGATTACAATTAACTAAAGATAAATTACAACCCTGACATTCATGAATATCCGTTGTTATACCTTCGTTGATAACTTCACAATGAGGACAATACACTCTTCGTGCTTTTGAACCTATGAGTTTCATTCGGTATTCGCTTTTATTCATACCTGCATCACGAGCAAGTTTAGCGACTTTCCAAATAAATGCTTCTGAGCCACAAATGTATAAACGTAAGCCCATTCTACTATCAGCAAGAATTTCTGGTAACGCTGCTAACAAAGTTTCTTGGTTATCAAATGGCTTAAGTTGATTGCATTTATCACTATTAAAATGATGTTGTGCTTCTGATTGTTCAGTATCGTTTCCTGCAAAAACGACATTGGTAGTAGATGCCTGCATTGCAGGTGAATTACTGCAAAGATCAATTAATCCTCTGAGTCCTTCTGTTTCAGCTACCAATAAAGACCAACGTGATTTTGGATCATATTCTAAAGGGACATAAATCGGTTTACTTTTTATATCGATGTATTCTTCGTCTGCTACGGTCAAACCTAACTCCTACTGGTGATAGTGTTTTAAAATAGTATTACAAAACCCGACTATAAAAGTCGGGTTTCGATTTCCACTGAACGATTAAATCGTACGTGGCTTTTCTTTTTTAGGGTCATAAAATGCAATGCTGTGAATTTCAGCCGTTGTATTCATATTGCCACGAACATCTAGTTTAGTTCCAACAGCAGCATGAGCAGGATCGATATGGGCCAAAGCAATTGACGCATTCATACGATGTGACCAAACTGGACTATTGATTACTCCCACTTGTTTGCCATCAATATGTAATTCTGCTTGTTCTTCAGCAGCATCATCGTGGTCAACAATGACACCTACAACCTGTACTTTATTTTTACCTTCAGCGGCAAATAATGCTTCTTTTCCGCGGAAGTCACCTTCGTTACGTGAAATAGCAAAATCGACACCAAGACCCCACGGAGAAACTTCTTCATGCATATCGTAAGGGTAGAATAATAAAGCTGCTTCAACTCGGATTTTATCTAAACAATCAAAAGAACAAGGAACAACGCCTTCGTCTTTACCTAGCTCAAGAATGGTATCCCAGATTTCTGGCATATTTTCGCGCTTAGAATAAATTTCATATCCAAGCTCGCCTGAATAACCCGTTCGAGAAATAATCACATCATGACCAAATAGAGTAGTCTCTACTTGATGGAAGTATTTAAGGTCTTTTAGTTCAAAAGGCGTGTGCGGATTGAGAAGCGCATAAGACTTAGGACCTTGTAATGCAAGATCTTGAATCGAATCATCAAATTCTACCTTAACATCTTTACCTTCAGCAGATTTTTCAACCATATCTTGGCAATGCCCAGAACCATGAGCAACAAGGTACTTCTCATTGCTAAAGCAAGCCACGATACAATCGTCAGTAACTGTTCCTTCTTCTGTTAGCACTAATGCATAAACAGATTGGCCAGGTACAATTTTGGTTAAATCACGTGTAATAGCATGATCTACTACTGCTTGTGCGTCTGGGCCTGTAACCCAAAACTTGCGCAAGCCAGATACATCAAATAGACCAGCAGCTTCACGAATTGCATCATGTTCATCACAAGCATCAGCATCATAACTCCATGCTGTTCCCATGCCACACCACTTGTCAAGTGTTGAGCCTAGGGCGCGGTGGCGCGAGGCTAAAATGGATTCTCTATCATTATAACTGGGATCTCTTTCACTCATATCATTCACTCTTAGTTGTATTAATATACCAGCGAGTCAGGTTCTTGGGGAACCTTCCTCAATTGTCTATTGCTACTATAATAGAATAGTAGATTTACCATTATTTAGCCTCTGAATAACTATGCAAGCGAGCATACGTTATAAAAACTATCCAATGGGTTAATATTGCCTTACTGGTCTATAGATTAGGATTTAAATCATAAAATGTCTAGGAACAGAAAGTTATTTATTCATAACTTTATCTTAATTTTGAAGCCAAATTAACTGTAGAGAAAAATTAATGAATTAATTTAATAATATTAAAGTAATTATATTCCCATAAGGAATATTTTTTTATTTTTGGTAAAACATGGTTCTCTTTACTATACTATTTCTAAGCTAACACTCTGGAATAGAATTGAACAACAATAAGAGAAAATTTAAATTAGGTATTAAATTTAATAATGTGCAATTTGAAATAAATACTAGATATAATTTTTGAACTTATTTCAAAATTAAAATATTAATAAGTTCCAAAGAAGTAAGAAGTAAGAAGTAAGAAGTAAGAAGTAAGAAGTAGAGCAGTAAGGATAATTCTATCAACTTAGGAGGAGTATTATGGGCAACAAT
>CALFUP010000225.1 GCA_937929875.1 uncultured Cocleimonas sp.
ATTGTTAAAAGTATAAACATTGAACAAAAAGGTATCGCTCAAGTGCTTACTTGCAACAAAGAGGTCATTTTAAGTTCTGGGGTTATTTCATCGCCACGTATTCTGCTTGCTTCAGGTATTGGCAATTCAGATGAGTTAAAAGAATTAGGAATCGAATGTAAAAAAGACCTCAAAGGAGTGGGTGAAAACCTACAAGATCATATTGATAGCATGGTCACAGTTCGTTCAAATAGCGCACGCACTATTGGCGTATCCTTGCGTACTTTACTTCCTCATGTTATCCCTGCGCCGCTAAAGTATTGGTTTAAACGCATGGGCTGGTGGACCACAAATTACACCGAAGTCGGTGGTTTTGGCAAAACCAAATATGCTGAAGCAAACAATGACGATCCCGATATTCAATTTCATTTCACACCGCTATACCGTAGTCATCGTGGCAAGAGTTTTGAATTTGGTCATGGCTATTCAGTGTTCACTTGCGTGCTACGCCCAAAAAGTAAAGGCACAGTAAAGCTCGCAAACGATGGTACTAAACGAAATGTAATCATTGACTATAACTTCTTCTCTGATAAACAAGGTGAAGACAAAAAAGTGCTAATAGAAGGAGTGCGTAAAGCACGTGAAATTTTAGCCTCACCAGTATTTGATGAAATTCGCGGAGAAGAGATGGCACCGGGAAAAAACATCCAAAGCGATGAAGAAATATTAAACTACCTAGTCAATACCACAACCACTGTTTATCACCCAATAGGCACCTGCAAAATGGGAACTGATGATATGGCAGTCGTTGACCCCAAAACATTGAAAGTGAAAGGCATGAATAATTTACGCGTGATTGATGCTTCTATCATGCCAAAGTTAATTAGTGGCAATACTTCGGCTCCATCAATGATGATCGGTGAGAAAGGTGCTTCGATGATTTTAGAAGAAGTAATTTTGTGACTAATACAGCAAATGACTTTGATTTAATCGTTGTAGGCGCAGGCATGGTTGGCATGTCTACTGCACTCTGGGCACAAAAAGAAGGCTTAAAAACCTTGATTTGTGACCCTAACCCACCAGGTTCAGGAACCACTTATGGCTCGGCTTGCACAATCGCCAACTATGCTTGTATCCCTGTTAACAACCCCTCAATATTTACGTCTTTACCGCATTTATTGACCAGTCGTGAAAGCCCACTCAGTTTCAATATCGGCCATGGATTAAAAAACCCGCGCTGGATGATTTCATTCTTGAACAATTGTCGTGCTTCTCATGTAAAACACATCAGCGAAGCACTTGGTCAATTCCTAACCCATACTGATGCCGGCTTAGACCCGCTGATCACTGAAGCTAACGCTGAAGATTTGATCGTCAGTAATGATTGCCTCTATGTTTGGTCTAGCCGTTCTGGTTACGAGGGCGCACGCGAAAGCAATGAAATGCGAGCATCGCAAGGAGTAGACTTTGATGAATTATCGCCAGACGACATCCGTCATCTCGAACCAAATATAAAACAAAACCTGCATAAAGGCTTACTCTTCAAAGGTTCACGGCATATAAGCAGTCCCCAAGAACTCGTCAGCAGAATGCAAAAACGCTTTGAAGAATTGGGTGGCACCTATTTATCGAATAGCGTTGCTAGCTGTGAAACCGATAACTCAGGCGTGACCATACATTTAAAAGACGGCACACAGATTCGTAGCGAACGATTGGCGCTTACGGCAGGCGCACGTTCACGCGAAATAAAAGGCACGGGCGCCGAAAACCTTCCTTTGGGCACAGAACGCGGCTATCACATTATCTATCATGATCATGGCTCTATGCTTTCAAGACCTGTCGGCTGGGCTGAGGCTGGGTTTTATGCTACACCGATGGCTGAAGGATTACGTATTGCAGGCACGGTCGAAATTAATGCGATAGACGCCCCATTTAACAACAAATGCACTGATTACTTACAACGTAAATCACACGAAATGTTTGGTGATCTCGGCAAACCTGATAACACATGGCTTGGACATCGCCCGACCATGCCTGACTCCCTTCCTGTTATAGGACACTCCACTACTTCAAATCGTATTCTTTATGCTTTTGGACATCAACATATAGGTCTGACCTTAGGTGGAATTACAGGAAAAATTGTGACTGACCTTGCTCAAGGACGAGAACCTTACTGCAATATTACTGACTTTTCCCCACAACGATTTACTTGAATCATTCAAAATGATGACAATAGATATATTACTTATCGGCAATACATCAGCATGCTCTCGATGATAATAGGTGAAAAAAGAGCCTCAATGATTACAACTAAATACTGTTTAGCTATCATATAAAAGACACCCCCCCACTTTTTAGCTATTCTTTAGAATTGCTATTATATGTTCACCAAGAAAAAACTAAGGAAAATCTATGGATTACCAAAACATGGCGAGAGAATCTTTAGGCTTCTTTCCAACGCCACTCATTGAACTTAAAAAGCTAAGCAAAATACTTGATGGCCCGCAAATCTTCATGAAGCGAGATGATAATACGGGGCTTGCTTTGGGCGGCAATAAAACAAGAAAGTTAGAATTTATTATTGGCGATGCTCTGGCAAAAGGCGCCGATACTATTATTACAGCAGGTGCAGCACAATCAAATCATTGTCGCCAAACCGCAGCGGCAGCGGCTAGTTTAGGACTAGAATGTCATCTTGTTTTAGGCGGAGAAGCACCAGATCGTTTGGATGGAAATCTACTATTAGATAAAATATTCGATTGCCAAATTCATTGGGCAGGCAAAAACCGTAAAGGCGAAGACATCCCTGATATTGTTGAAAAATTAACAAAAGAAGGGAGGAAAGTTTATGTTGTTCCCTACGGTGGTTCAAATGAATTGGGAGCGATAGGTTTTCTAGAAGCATTCAGAGAACTTGAAGAACAACGCCAAAGCTTACAGACATCATTTACGCATATCGTATTTGCATCCAGTTCTGGAGGAACACAAGCAGGTTTAATGTTGGGCAAAAAAATATTCAATTCAAAGGTCGAATTGATAGGAATAAATATCGATAAGGGCGAAACAGACAAAGTCCCTTTTGACCAATACATCATCTCACTTGCCAATAAAACCGCCAAACTGATAGAAAGTGATTATGAATTTTCAGATGAGGATTTAATCCTCAACTCAGATTATGTTGGAGATGGTTATGGCGAAGTTGGCGCATTAGAAAACGAAGCCATTTCTCTCACGGCTAAAACTGAAGGAATATTGGTAGATCCTGTTTATACAGGCAGAGCCATGGGCGGCTTAATCGATATGATTCGCACGGGGAAAATCAAAAAAAGTGATCGTGTATTATTTTGGCATACAGGTGGAGCACCGGCTTTGTTTGCTTACTCTGATAGTTTGGATCTCAATTAAGAATAAAATGACACCCCCCTACTTTTTGAATAATATTCCAGTAGGTTTATTCATAGTTAAGCCCATAAATATACACATTTAGTAAATACAACGATGTCGTTTAACTAGAAGAATACCAGCCTCATTCTCGTCATTTCATCTGAGCAATAGTTTACGATTTTTACCGAGGACAAAATATTTCAAAAATTAATTAGATGAAATAACTCTATTAGAATCAGTTAGTTTTATGCAACGCGCATTCAACAGACTCAATAAAAATAAACTTTCAGTTAAAATTTTTGATGATAGCAATCATAATCTCAACGATTCAGCTGGGATAAACCATAGAAATGAACTCCTAAAAATTGCCACTAATTGGTGGCGAAAGAAGTAGGTAGAAATTAACCCAGTAAAATCTATAAGTTGATTACTCTGTGAAAAAATTATTAAAGAAGAAGGTAGAAGTGAATATAATTAAAAAGATCATTATTTTGTATTTAGCGTTATTTCCTTTAAACGCTATTGCACTGGATGGGAATGGCACAGGATTTATTACTAAGAAAATTCATAGTCCTGAAAGAAACAAACTTATCGAAATACACTACTGGTATCCGACACAAAATATAAACGCAGATTTTGATTTCGGTAATCCAAAAATCTTTGTCACTACAAAAGCAAAATTAAATGCCAAGCTCCTAACAGGTAAATTCCCAGTGATACTTTTGGCCCACGGTGGCATGCGATCATCACCGTATAATAGCGGGTGGATTGCTTCGGCTTTAGCTAAAAGCGGATATATCGTTGTTGTTCCTCAACCACCAAGTCCAAACAGCCTGAAGCCAAATGTTGCTCCTCATGAATTATGGCTTAGACCAAACGACCTTACTTTAGGGCTCTCAAGCTTGGATGATGTATCAATACTAAAAAATGGAATCGATGAATCTACTACATATGGCCTAGGTTTCTTTTTAGGTGGCACTTCAATGCTTTCACTAGCAGGTGTAAAAATTGATCCTGTTCTTTATAAAAACTCATGCAAACAGAAAAACGTAAATTTCGATTGCCACTGGTTTAAAAAAAATGATGTTGAGTTGAATGATTTATCTTTAGAAAAACTATCAAAAATAAAACCAGAAAATAGAATTAACACAGTGATAGCAATCAACCCCGAACTGACAAAGACATTTGATAAAAACAGTATTAGAACTATATCCATTCCTTTGAACATCATTGATATAAGCAATAATAGTTCTGCTGCCCTCATACCAGACAGCGCGCTAAAAGAAGCCCAAAATATAGCATTTTCTGAGATACCTAATTCTAATTTATATAGCGCCTTTAGTATCTGTACTAAAAAAGGAAAAATGATTTTAGCCGCTGAGGGAGAGGGTGAAATTTGTAAAGAATCTGAAGAATCAACCAGAGAACAAATCCATAAAGATATACTTCAAGAAATAGTAAACACTTTGAAAAAGAACTAAAAAAGGTGGGGGGTGTCATTTTTTACTATTTTTTGTCAAAAAGTTTAACTTCGATTTGTAGGCAAATGATCCTTAATGATTTGATATATCTCAGGCCGCTTTTCAGCCATTTCATCTTCGCTTAACCCTTCTAGTGAATGAGGGTACTTTAGCCAGTCTGAAGTTTCGTGAACAACATAGTCTGGCTCTCTATTTATTTGATTTCGACAAGGCTTGTAATACGGCACGGCGATACGAATATCATCAGGTGTATTCAGTCGTGCTTTAACACTGAGTTCGTTGATTATCGCTTCGACAGATCGACCTGTGTCAAATACATCATCCACAATTAACAGTCGATCATGGTGCTGCATATTTTTAATTAAATATTCTAATCCTAAGACTTTGACTTCGCGCGATTGATTATCGATACCGGAATAAGACGAGGTCCGAATGGCAATATTATCGGCATGTACTCCGTGAAAATGTAGATATTCTTGCACGGCAATACCAATCGGAGCACCACCGCGCCAGACTGCGATAATAAACGTGGGCTTAAAGCCAGACTCTAGAATTAAGTGAGCTAACTTAAACGAATCTTCCAAAAGGCTTTGCGCTGTGAGGTAGACTTTGTTCATATAAAAACCTTAAATTTATCCTTTGAGAATATTCAATCGACTTTATCAAAGCAAACTTACAGAGTATATTGATACTTTTAGCATACACCTTGTTTTATAAATTAAGGTTTTTAATTAGAGTTTTTAAAGTAGAATTTTATTAATTAGAGTATTTATGAAAAAGAAATTCCTTGATGAACAAAAGCTGATTGAAGATTCATTCCGACTCGGTGTTAATATTTTTGAGTCAGGTTTTAAACCTACCTTCATCGTTGGCTTATGGCGTGGCGGAAGCTCTGTCGGCATATATGTTCAAGAGTGTTTGCAGACATTAGGTGTCGAAACTAATCATCTCTCACTCCGAACGTCCTACCGCGGTCAACCTTCATATCATGAAATGGCAAATGCTCCTGTTTCTGATATTCGCGTTCATGGAACGGGGTTTCTACTTGAAAATATGAATGCTGATGATTCATTATTAATCGTTGATGATGTCTTTAGCACTGGTAAAAATATTGAAGCAGTGATTAATCGACTCAATTTCAGATTGAAACGGAATATGCCAAAAGATGTTCGAGTAGCTACTTTATGGCAACGCCCTTCTTACAAAGCCGTCGATGTAAAACCTGATTTTGTTTTACATAAAACTGAAGATTGGTTGGTGTTCCCTTATGAAATGAGCGGCTTAACGTTAGATGAAATAACAGAACACAAACCTTTTTTAGTCCCTTATTTAAAACCTGAGCTTATTAGTGAAAACCATTAATATTTTCTTTATTTTATCTAAATAAAAACGGATGAAAGTTCACTCAGTTTTTCTTACTTACTTTGATGAAGTCTGTAAAAATGGATCTATCCGAAAGGCAGCAAAAAAGTTATTTGTAGCTTCATCTGCGGTGAACCGGCAAATACTAAAAAAAGAAGAAGAGCTTGGACTAAAGCTATTT
>CALFUP010000226.1 GCA_937929875.1 uncultured Cocleimonas sp.
TGAAATTTTTGGATTGCTCAATATCTTGAGTTTAGGTCGTATCTTTAATTAAAGTATGCTCCTTAATCAAAGACTGTTTTTTTGCTCTCGTTAATGACTTGATAAACGCTTCACGTTTCCCTGCACTGGAACGTGAATCAACAGTTTCGTAATAAACCATAGTAACGGGCTGGCGAACTCGTGTGTATTTTGTGACAGATTTTTTTGCGTTATGCTCAATTAAACGTCTCTCTACATCTGTAGTGATTCCCGTATATAAAGTTTTATCCGCGCAACATAAAATATACACAAACCATTCACTACTCTTAGCCATTGAAGATCACTGAATTATTAAAATAAACAGCAAGATAGCATAAAGGCGATATTGGATGAACACCAAGTTCATCCCTGCTTATACAAACGCCATTGACATAGCTTTAACACAAAAAAACCGATCAATAAGATCGGTCTAATTTGTATTACAAAAATTGAACTGTAGCTTTTTAGCTTATTTTGAATCTTTAGCTTTAACAGAACAGGTATTGAAACCTAATAAGGCATAAGGAGGGCACCAGCCTATTGCAGCTGTAACTAACGGTACAAGACCTAAAGTACCCAACCAATTATTTGAAGATACACCCCATGCTACAACTGCAATACCTACAACAGCTCTGATGACTCTTTCTATGTTTCCAATGTTCTTTGTCATGATGTTCTCTCTCTAATGAATAGTAATGAGATCATCATATCCAATGGAAAGTCATTATGTATGTAACACAAGTCACACAAGGCTAAAGATAATTAAAAAAACTAGTTTGTTTCATTCTCTTTAGTATTACTTGGGCATGTTTCTACACCAAAAATTGCATAAGGAGGACACCATCCAATCGCAGCGGTAATTAAAGGGATTATTCCAAGGGCTCCCCACCAATTATTGGACGTTACACCCCAAGTTACCGCGACTATTCCTACAATGACCCTAAGAAGCCTATCCACTTTGCCAATATTTGGTTTCATTATTTCCCTCTTTAGTTAATTATTTAGTTATGAAGAACGCGATTTTATCTAATTGAAAGTTAGCATGTATGTAATGAAAGTCACACAACTTTGAAGTCTATTGATAACTGCTCAACATTAAGTACTTGTATCTCACTTCTGCGTAGCAAAATAAAGCCATCTGACTCAAAATGTTTTAATAACCGACTAATCACTTCTCGTGAGCTTGCCAATTCTTCAGCTATTTTTTGGTGCGTAGTCTTTATTAATAATGAATCACTCTTTTCTGTTTCTAATACCAACCAATCAGCTAGGCGTGATTCTAAGGTTTCGAAAGCAACCGAGTTCACTAACTCGATGAGATTCATCATTCTTTCGGAAAGCAAACTGAACATATAGTTTTGCCATAGTGGTTCGGTTCTCAACCATTTTTGTACTTCAGCCAAAGGTACAAAAAGTGCAGTCACTTCCGATGTCGTCTCAGCAAATGCAGGAAAGGCTTGTTGATTGAAGACGCAGGATGCTGTCAAAATACAACTGTCATTTTTTTCGACATAATAAAGCGTTATTCTGCGGCCATTAGTCGCAGGTCGGTAAACTCGTACCTGACCTTCAAGGACGATGATTAAATCATTGCAATGATCACCTTGTTGACTCACTATAAATCCTGACGGTACAGTCGCTTTTTTAACGCCATTTTGATTTAAAAGGAAGTCTAAAAGATGTGAATCAATACTCATACTTTCCTCGCTCAAAATTATTTTTCATACGCCTAGACATTCTTATTTTTTAAATTGAATTGTCGGATAAGATAACACATCATTCACGCAAATTAATCTGCAATTAAACTCAGGTAACACATGATACCCGCACTTAAAATTAACAACTTAAAAAAAACCTATGGTGGAAATATTCACGCACTAAAAGGGATTGATCTAGAAGTTGAAAAAGGTGATTTTTTTGCCTTATTAGGCGCTAATGGAGCAGGTAAATCGACTGCCATTGGCATCATCTGTTCATTGGTTAATAAAACCGCTGGTGATATTGAAGTGTTTGGCCATAACCTTGAGACTGATCGAGAAAAGGCGCAAGAGTGTCTTGGCTTAGTCCCACAAGAATTTAACTTTAATGTGTGGGAGCCTGTGCTCGAGATTTTACTCAATCAAGCAGGTTTTTACGGCATCGATCGCAAAACCGCTTTGGGTCGTGCTGAAGAATTACTTAAGCATCTCGAACTATGGGATAAACGCAATGAGCAAGCGAATAAACTCTCAGGTGGAATGAAACGCCGTTTGATGATTGCCCGTGCTTTAATCCATAAACCAAAGTTATTGATATTAGATGAGCCTACAGCTGGCGTCGATATCGAGATTCGCCGATCCATGTGGAAATTTTTGACTCAGTTAAACACAGCAGGAACCACCATTATCCTCACTACGCATTATTTAGAGGAAGCAGAAAGTATGTGTAAAAACATCGCCATTATTAACAAAGGCGAAGTAGTAGAAAGTACCAGTATGCAGAATTTGCTTTCACGGCTAAGTATCGAAACCTTTGTGTTAGACCTTAAAGAACCATTGGACACTTTGCCAGAAATTGAAGGGCTTTCATTACGCCAGATTGATGCAAAAAGCCTGGAAGCTGATATTGATAAATCACGATCTTTAAACTTCATGTTTGAAGGTTTGAGCAAACATAATATTCGCGTGATGAGTATGCGTAATAAAACCAATCGCTTAGAGGAACTTTTCATTAGTTTAGTTGAAAAAGACCAGATCAATGAAACACCTGATATTGCAGAATCAATTGAGGTTCAATCATGAATACACAACAAAACCTCGTCGCTTTCAAAACCATAATCGTTAAAGAAGTGATGCGTTTTTTGCGAATCTGGGTGCAAACCTTAGTCCCGCCAGCGATCATGATGACACTCTACTTCGTGATTTTCGGCAATCTTATTGGTTCTAGAATTGGCGATATGGATGGTTTTAATTATATCGAATACATCATTCCTGGCTTGATTATGATGTCGGTAATTACGAATTCATATTCAAATGTCGTTGCTGCTTTTTTCAATGCAAAGATGTATGGACATGTTCAAGAAATGTTGATCTCCCCTATTCCTAATCACGTCATTTTATTAGGTTATATTGGTGGTGGCATGGCACGTGGTATTTTGGTTGGCGTTATCGTTACCATCGTTTCATTATTCTTCTCTGATTTAACAATAAAGCATCCGCTCATTACCATTGGCATTCTTTTAATGACCTCAATGCTGTTTTCTATAGCGGGCTTTATCAATGCTGTTTACGCTAAAAACTTCGATGATATCAGTATCGTACCTACCTTTGTTTTGACGCCTTTGACATACCTAGGTGGCGTGTTCTATTCAATTAATTTACTTTCAGATTTTTGGCAAACCGTCTCTTTAGCCAACCCAGTATTGTACATGGTGAATGGTTTTCGCTATGGAATACTGGGAGAGTCAGATATTAACCCTTGGGTAAGTTTTGGCTTGATTATTGTGTTTACAGCAGGGCTTTATACTGTTGCTTATCAATTACTTAAAAAAGGGACAGGAACTAGGTCTTAATATTAAATAATGACACCCCCCACCTTTTTAGGCGTTTTTTAGGGTTCTACTGCTTTGAATATATTCGAAAACATTTTGCCCAGCATTCTATTTTGGGCTTCTTTCACTTTAAGTGCTGGACCTTTCTGGATCACGGTTGCTAGTAGTGCCAAACATACACCGATAACTGAATTGTTTCGCCACTTCTTAATTTATCAAGTTGTTGGTTGGTTCCCAATGATTATATTCATCAGTATGCTGGTGAGAACGATTGGGCAGTTACATCAAGGTTTTTATAACTCACTTTATTTTATTGGCGCAGCTGTCATTCTATATCTCGCCTATAAAACCTTCAAAAGCACCATCACCAAAGATGCAAGTTTCGTCTTTTCATGGAAAGCGATGTTGTTACTTTCATGGACAAACCCCAAAGTATGGCTAACCGTTCCCGCTGGTGTATTGACTGCTAACTATGTGCAAAATGATATCAGTAATAGCCTTATCTTTTACGCGATTGGCATGCCCTTATATTTATTTGGATTTTTCATGTGGGCTAATATTGGCAAATATGGGGCAAAAATAGCTAAAGATAAATTTAATATTTTCAACGCTTTACTTTTACTAGCTTATGCATCTTATTTATTCTATGAAGGTTTGATTGAGATATCTAGCTAAACACTATTACCATAAAGATGGTAATAGAATAAAATGACACCCCCCCACTTTTTGGATAAACATTTAGGGTTTATATTATTTTATCAATACCGTTCTAATCAGTAGACCTATAGAACCCAACGCAACGACACCTGCCACATAAAGAACCGCAAACCAAATCCATCGCCGCAT
>CALFUP010000227.1 GCA_937929875.1 uncultured Cocleimonas sp.
CCTCCATATGATGATTTCCATCGACAATGTTCTTATACATTTTATTTCTACCCTGAACATCGTCAGACTTAACTGTAAGTACTTCTTGCAAGGTATATGCAGCTCCATATGCCTCAAGAGCCCAAACCTCCATCTCACCGAAGCGCTGACCACCAAACATGGCTTTACCACCAAGTGGTTGTTGAGTTACAAGACTATAAGGACCTGTTGATCTCGCATGCATCTTATCGTCAACCAAATGGTTAAGTTTCAACATATGCATATAACCAACAGTGATCTTTCTTTCGAAAGCTTTTCCTGTACGGCCGTCATATAAAGTAGTTTGACCGGTCTCAGGTAGATCAGCTAACTTCAGCATTTGTTTAATTTCACTTTCAGCCGCACCATCAAAAACCTGTGTAGCCATAGGGACACCACGACGCAAATTACCAGCCATCTCCATGACTTCTTCATCAGTCATCTCACTAATATCACCCTGATCAGGGTTACCATCAGTGCTATAGATCTCAGTTAAAAATTTTCTTAGCTCTTCAATCTTTGCTTGAGCATCGACCATCTTGCCAATCTTTTCACCAAGACCTTTAGCCGCCCAACCTAGATGCATTTCAAGAACCTGACCCACATTCATTCGAGAAGGTACACCCAACGGATTCAGAGCAATATCAACAGGATTACCGAATTCATCATAAGGCATATCTTCTACTGGGACGATACGTGAGACAACACCTTTATTTCCATGTCGTCCAGCCATCTTATCACCAGGTTGCATGCGCCTTCTAACAGCCACATAGACCTTAACAACCTTGAGAACACCTGGAGCCAAATCATCACCAGCAGTTATCTTGTCTTTTTGCTTTTGTAAACGAGCTTCATAACGTTTCTTTTGATCATCCAGAAGAACAGCTAATTTCTCTAGTTGAGAATTTGCATCTTCATTTTTCATTCTCAAAGCAAACCAATCTTTTTGATCAAGATCAGCTAGATAAGCTTTAGTTACCTTGGAACCAGCTTTAATTCCTGACGGCCCACCATCTACAACTTTATTAAGAACCAATTTCTCTACACGAGCATAGATATCTTCTTGAAATACTAGCAACTCATCCCTTAAGTCATTTCTTACTTTAGAAAGCGCATCTTCTTCTAGCGAAATGGCACGAGCATCTTTTTCGACACCATCTCGAGTAAATACCCTAACGTCAATTACAGTACCAAACATGCTAGATTTAACACGAGAGGAAGTATCCTTAACATCAGAAGCTTTCTCACCAAATATGGCACGCAATAATTTTTCTTCCGGTGTTAGTTGTGTTTCGCCCTTTGGAGTAACTTTGCCAACTAAAATATCACCTGGCTTTACTTCAGCACCAACATGCACAATTCCTGACTCATCTAACTTAGAAAGCAAATGCTCACTTACATTGGGAATATCAGCAGTTATTTCTTCTGCACCCAGCTTAGTATCACGAGCAAGACATGTGACTTCTTCTATATGAATAGAAGTAAAGCGATCTTCTTCCACGACTCTCTCAGAGACAAGAATCGAATCCTCGAAGTTATAGCCATTCCATGGCATAAATGCGACTTTTATATTTTGACCTAGAGCCAACTCCCCTAAATCAGTTGAGGAACCATCAGCCAAAACATCACCACGAGCTACTTTATCTCCTACTTTAACAATAGGCTTTTGGTTAACACATGTATTTTGATTCGAACGCGTATATTTAATTAAATTATAAATATCCACACCACCCTCTTGGGCCTCGTCATCATTTACACGAATAACGATGCGAGCGGCGTCAACACCGATGATTTCACCACCACGCTTAGAAACAACAGTTGTCCCTGAATCAACAGCAACAACACGCTCCATACCGGTTCCACTCACTGGCGTCTCAGCACGCAAACAAGGGACTGCTTGACGTTGCATATTTGAGCCCATTAGTGCACGGTTAGCATCATCATGCTCTAAAAATGGTATCAGTGAAGCTGCTACAGATACAATCTGCTTGGGAGAGACATCCATATATTGAATATCTTCAGGTGAAGACATAGAAAATTCATTCTGGAATCTACAAGAAACCATATCTTTAGTAAATTTACCCGATTTATCTAAAACTGAGTTAGCCTGAGCTATAACAAATCTTGATTCTTCAATTGCTGATAGATAATCAATCTCATTCAGAACCTGGCCATTTGCGACCTTACGATAAGGTGTTTCCAAGAATCCATAATCATTAGTCTTAGCAAAAACAGCCAAGGAGTTGATTAAACCGATATTTGGCCCTTCGGGAGTTTCGATAGGACATACTCGACCGTAGTGAGTAGGATGAACATCTCGAACTTCAAAACCTGCCCTTTCACGAGTCAAGCCTCCTGGACCTAATGCAGATATACGTCTTTTATGAGTTACTTCAGACAATGGATTATTTTGATCCATAAACTGCGAAAGCTGACTCGAACCAAAGAATTCTTTTACAGCTGCAGATACTGGCTTTGCATTAACCATATCCTGCGGCATCAAGCCCTCACTTTCAGCCACAGTAAGACGCTCTTTAACAGCACGCTCAACTCTAACCAATCCTATTCTGAAGGCATTTTCCGCCATTTCACCAACACTTCTGATGCGACGGTTACCCAAGTGATCTATATCATCAATAACACCAAAACCATCCCTTATATCTATCAATGTCTTAAGAACATTAACGATATCGGAATCAGTTTTTCCTGCAGACTTCAACTCTTCATACTGCGGACCAAACTTCTCTACTAGAGCTTTTGACGCCGCATCAGAACGACCTGACAAATACCCCAAATCAAAGAGGATCGCTGGACCTGTTTCTACTGAGTATTCTAATCTTCGATTGAACTTCATTCTTCCAACGCCAGAAAGATCATATCGATCTTCAGAGAAGAATAAATTATGGAACAGATTTTCAGCCGCTTCTTTAGTTGGTGGCTCACCAGGACGCATCATACGATAGATTTCTATCATAGCTTCAAGTTGAGTTTGAGTTGAATCAACTTTTAAGGTATTAGAAATAAAGGGACCACGATCCAATTCATTCGTATAGATAACATCAAACTTCTTGATATCATTTTCGCGCAAACTCTCTATCAATTCTTCAGTTAATTCACTATTTGCCTCTGCAATAAATTCACCGGTAGCTTCATCAATAATATTATGCGCGATCATTTTGCCATGCATGTACTCATCAGGCACTTCCAATTTTTTAACTTTAGCTTTTTCAAGTTCACGGACATGCTTTGCAGTTATACGACGACCAGATTCAACTATTTTCTCACCATCAATAACAATATCAAATGAAGCTAACTCACCCCTCAACCTAACAGGATCAATTGATAAATGGATTTTTGTTTTTTGTAATGTAACACCCAACTTCTCATAAAAACAATCAAGAATCCCTTCAGTTTCCATTCCGAGTGCACGTAATAGTATGGTTGCAGGAAGCTTACGTCGTCTATCTATACGAACAAAAACAGAGTCTTTTGGATCAAATTCAAAGTCTAACCAAGAGCCGCGATATGGAATTACTCGCGCGTTGTGCAATAACTTTCTTGCAGTGTTAGTTTTTCCTTTATCATGATCAAAGAAAACCCCAGGAGAACGATGTAACTGAGATACGATTACACGTTCAGTACCATTTATCACAAAGGTACCTTTCTCAGTCATTAACGGCATTTCACCCAGATAAACATCTTGCTCTTTAATATCCTTTACGACCTTAGTCTTTTTCGGAGCATCTTTATCATAGATAACCAGACGTAATGTTGCCCTGAGAGATGTTGCATAGGTCAACCCTCTTTGCTGACATTCACGAACATCAAAAACCGGCTCCGCCAAGTTGTAATCGACATACTCCAACACAACAAAACCTGAATAACTAACAATAGGAAAAACAGAAGTAAATGCGCCATGCAGACCAGCGTCTTTTCGATCATCTCTAGAAACATCTGTTTGCAGATATTCACGATATGACTCCAGCTGAATTGCCAAAAGGTAAGGTATATCTAAAACCTGTGGGCGCTTACCAAAATCCTTTCGGATACGTTTTTTCTCAGTAAAAGTCAGAGCCATCTTATTTCCTCTTCCGAAACCAGTTCAGTACATAAATGCGACAGGATAAATAACACCTACATCACATAGATTTAGAATGACCATAAACATCATCCCAATAAATTCACAAACACTTAACATCCAATCAATGGACAAACACCCAACCAACACATACACAATTGATTAAGCGACAAAAGGCCGACAGTGATTATCACTGTCAGCCTTTTGGTTTATGAAAGAATCCTAAGACCCTTCCATAAGAAGAAATATTTATTTCAACTCTACAGTAGCGCCAGCTTCTTCAAGTTGCTTTTTAACTTCTTCAGCTTCATCTTTAGAAGCCCCTTCTTTAACAGTAACAGGCGCGCCTTCTACCATCTCTTTCGCTTCTTTCAAACCAAGACCAGTAATTCCACGAACAGCTTTGATAGCTGAAATCTTGTTATCACCGAAACTTGTCATTACAACATCAAACTCAGTCTGCTCTTCAGCAGCAGCACCAGCATCTCCGCCAGCAGCTGGCGCAGCAGCTACGGCAGCAGCTGCAGATACACCGAATTTTTCTTCCATATCAGAGATCAATTCAACGACCTCCATTACACTCATATTTGATATCGCTTCTAGAATATCATCTTTAGAAACTGCCATTGTATTCTCCTAAACCTAAATCAGTTGTCGCAAATTGCGACGAATAAAATAAAAAATAAATCAAACCATCATAATAAAAAGACAACTTAAATAAATTAAGCAGCCTTAGAGTCTTTGACAGCAGCAACAGTTCGAACAAGTTTTCCTGGCACTTCATTGAATGTACGAGCAAGTTTTTCTACAGGAGCTCTCAATGTTCCAGCCAATATAGCCAGAGCTTGATCACGTGTAGGCAACTTAGCCAAACGATCAATTTCAGAAGCAGCAAGAAGCTGCCCACCAACTGAAAGCATCTTCACTTCCAACTTGTCATGCTCTTTTGCAAAATCCTTTAAGACACGAGCCGCAGCACCTGGATCTTCTTGCGAAAATGCCAATACCAACGGACCAACAAACCCTTCACTCATACAAGAAAATTCTGTATCAGCTAAAGCTAGTTTCGCCAAATTGTTTTTTACTACACGTAAATAAACACCACCTTCTCGCGCTTTAACACGCAACTCAGTCATCTCACCTACGCTTAATCCGTGATACTCTGCAGCAACCGCGGAATGAGCTTCTGTAGCCACTGCAGCA
>CALFUP010000228.1 GCA_937929875.1 uncultured Cocleimonas sp.
ATCGCCTGAAATATTAGTACGATTGGAAGACGGTGAGATCACTGTTCGACCGATTGCAGGTACGCGTAAACGCGGTCGTGATCCTGAACATGATAAGAGAATGGAAGAAGATCTGCTGAATGATCCTAAAGAAGTTGCAGAGCATGTAATGTTGATTGATTTAGGCAGAAATGATGCGGGCCGAGTCAGCCAAACAGGTACGGTAAAACTCACTAAAAACATGAGTATCGAACGATATTCGCATGTCATGCATATCGTCTCAAACGTGGTCGGTAAGATTTTACCGAAAATGACCGCGATGGATGTATTACGCGCGACCTTCCCTGCGGGAACGGTGAGTGGTGCTCCAAAAATTCGTGCGATGGAAATCATTGATGAACTCGAACCTGTAAAGCGCGGTATTTACTCGGGTGCGATTGGCTATTTAGCATGGAATGGCAATATGGATACCGCAATTGCGATCCGTACGGCTGTGATTAAAGATGATACCCTTCATATTCAAGCGGGTGCTGGTGTTGTGTATGATTCTAAGCCAGAATTGGAATGGATGGAAACCATGAACAAAGCGCGAGCAATATTCCAAGCGGTGCGACAAGCTGCAGCGGGGGTTGATGGCGCGTCTAATAGCGAACAAGCAACCACCAAAGTCACTCAATACATTGCAGCAGAAGAGGAGAAATAAGATGATTTTAATGATTGATAATTACGACTCCTTTACCTACAACCTAGTGCAATATCTAGGTGAGTTAGACGCTGAAGTTAGAGTTGAACGCAACGATCAAATTAGCATAGCCGATATTGAAAAAATGGCTCCTGAACTGATTATGATTTCTCCGGGTCCAAAAACACCTTCTGATGCGGGTATTTCTTTAGCTGTGATCGAACACTTTAAAGGTAAAATCCCCATCTTTGGCGTATGCCTTGGGCATCAATCCATTGGTCAAGCTTTTGGTGGTGACGTAATTCGCGCCAAACAAATCATGCACGGCAAAATATCACCCGTTAAACACATCAATGAAGGTATTTTTGCAGGCTTGCCCTCGCCTTTTACCGCGACTCGTTATCATTCTTTGGTGATTGATCAAAAAACGCTTCCTGATTGTCTAGAAGTAACCGCATGGACTGAAAACGAAGACGGCGAGATCGACGAAATTATGGGCATTCGACACAAAGAACTCGCTATTGAAGGTGTGCAGTTTCATCCAGAATCGATTTTGACTGATCATGGTCACGACATGTTACGTAATTTTTTGAAGATGAAAATTAATTGATATAATTCATATGGATAACACTTACTATAAAGATTTAGAAATTTCTAACGGTGCAAGTGCGCAAGTAATAAAAGGTGCTTATAAAGCATTATCACAAAAATGGCATCCAGATAAAAATTTAAATAATAAGTTTGAGGCGGAAAAAAAATTCAAGACAGTACAAGAAGCTTATGATGTTTTATCAGATCCGATTAAAAAAGCAACTTACGATTCAAAGCTAAAAATTAATAATGATGATAAAAATGAATTTAATTCATCAAATACTAAGTTACAAAGTGATGTTACTGATGGTGATAATCATAAACTTGAAACTGAGTTAGGAAAATATAATATTCCAGCTAAAATTCGTTTACGCTTTTTAGCGATGGTCTATGACGGCTTGATCATTTTATTCCTTACTACTTTAATCGTATTTATTATTGAGGTGGTATTTATAGGTGATGAAGTACTTCCCACCGATCATATTTTGACACAAGTTCTTAAGCCATTTTGGTTTATTCCTGGATTTTTTTATCTGGCTTATTACTGGCGTAAAAATGGCCAAACACCCAGTATGAAGGTTTGGAAAGTCAAATTGGTTAATCAACAAGGGCAGCTTGCATCATTACCACAAGCGCTTATTCGTTACATTACGGCCATATTAGGTTTCGGCTTATTGTGGGCATTCTTCAATAAAAACCGTGCATCGCTACAAGATGTTTTTAGCAAAACAACGCTGGTATCCTCTGAAGAATAAACACAGCCGCTTAGTGATATGGTTAAAACCCCAAATAAGTAGGGGGGTGTCTTTTAAGAATTTGAACCATAGAATGACTATGCTTAAAATCAATGCCTCAAACTTGAAAACTTGGCGTTGCCAGAATTCAACTAGGTTAATCAGAGATTCCTTAAAGTAAGCATTATAAGCAGAAAACGACTGTTTTGCATAAATACCCAAGCTCATTACAGCTATCAGTGTTCTACAAAGAGTTTAACCTAGCTAATATTTGAACGCATTTAAGTGATAATCAAAACACGAGTTATGTATAAAGTAACTTTACATACGTAAAAATTAAGAACTAATTTCATTCAAAAAGTAGGGGGGTGTCATTTTAATAATTAAACTACGAGCTGTCATAGCATTCTAATTATTATTCACTGTTGAGCTTCACAATCAGAGGTAATTTACGTAACCTATAAAGTTGCTAACAAATCAAATTATAAGGTTAACTGTTTATGCTTCACCTGCGTTCAACGTTTTCAAAGTGTTCAATTTTTCTAGTTTTCTTTTTTATATTTGCTCTGACAGCTTGTCAGAGTGATACAAAAAAAGAGTCGGATTCACCTGTCAGCAAAACGTCTTCAAATGAAAACGCTATTAATAAACAATCAAGCAATCAACATAAAGCGGCTACGCTAAGAACAGTAGAAGCAATTCCGGTTGATCAGAAGATAGTAAAACCAGCGTATTTACATAATCAGCTTCCTGATTCTGCTTTTGCCTACGTGAGAATCCCCAATGTTTGGAGTTTTGTGGGTACTGCCAAAGGCAACGTTTTCGATAATGCCATCAATGCAAAACCATTTTTTAATGCGGTTGAGTCAATTCGAGCAGGTTTATCTGACAATGTTATTCCTGAGATACCGGATGAGAAGGGACAATTATTAGCAACACTAGTGTTAAAACAGCTCAATTCACCACTTGAAGCCATGGCAATTGAAGGCGTTGATGCAGCAATTCCTACCCCTAATATTGTCATTAGCAGTAGTGCTGATTTCAAAAGCAATGCTGAAATACAAACCTTATTGGATACGCTAGCAAAGCACTTACCTGAGTTAGAAATCACCAAAGCGATAGATGCTGAAGGTTATGCTGAACTAAAAATTGTTAATTTGAACGGACAATTGCAATGGGATCAGGCAAGTTCACGTTTAACAATATTACTAGGACTCAGTTTATCGCCAAATAATCTTGTCGACCTTTTGAAAACACTAGTCAGTAACAATACGCATCAAATGAAGGACTTGGAAAATAGCATCGATAGTAGTGGCCAAGGATTTTTTGCTTGGGCTAATCCACGTAAATTATCTAGTATCGCTAGTACGATGGGAATGCAAAAAGAACTCGCTCCATTGGCTGTCATGGGCGTCAGTAGCATGAAGAATATTGCACTGGGATCTGGTACTAGTGGTGGTATTAATCGTTTCAAATATGTTGCTGAAATGCCAGTGACTGGTTTTAGAAGTTACCTACCAATTATCAATACCGCACCCACTTTTATGGTTTCAGGTGAGACTAAAATGATTGCCTCCTTTGGTCTTCCTAGTCGTGCTAGTTTCAGTTCAATAGAAAACACTATTGCTTTAGTGACACCGCCTAAAGATATGAAGACCTATTATAAAGCTAAGAAAAGTTTTAAAAGCGCATTAGGTTTTAACGTAGAAGATATATTCGATTTTTTTGGTCAGGACGTCAGCTTTGTCTCGGATGAAGCGGGTGGTTACGTGGCAATTCGATTAAATGATGCTGAAAAATTTAAAAGCACATTAGACAGTTCAGTCAAAAAACTAAACCTTGATTATCAGCAACGCGCTATTGGCGGTCATACTTATCACCATCTAAAAATACCTTCTTTTTATGATCATTACATCCAAGAAGAAATGAAAAAGAAGAAGTCTAAAAAAGATCAACGTTTGTTAGTAAGAATGATGAGTTTGCCAAGCCATGTCTATTGGGAGCAAGAAGGCGACTATTTAATCATGTCTAATATTCCACAGACTTTAATTGATCGACATTATGTTGAAACTAAAATAACGGCCAACGATTGGTTACAAAAACAACAAAGGATTGATCCGCAGGGTGCTTTAATGATGTTATCAGCGAGAAATGATGGAACTGCAGAAAAAATGTATCGAATGCATTTAGGTGCGCTAAATACGCTTGCTGATTTCACAGGAAACCCGATTGATATGTTTGCTTTGGCAACACCGCGTGAGGCGAAACTACCTAAGAAGAGCAGTTACGGGATTAAAGTTACCTCCAGTGAAACGCAATTAGCTTTTGAAATGAATTATGAGAGCAACCCACTTGAGGTTTTATTTGCCGGTAGCGCCTATGAAGGTATTGCCGTAGTGGGAATATTAGCGGCGATTGCCGTTCCGGCTTATTCGGATTATGAAACTCGGTCAAAATTGTCTTTAGGTGTTTTAGCAGCAGAACAGATTAAATTGAAACTCAATGTTTTCGAAATCGAATACGGACGTTACCCTAATGAATTTGAAATTGAAGACTTAAAACTCAATATAAAGAACGCGGCTTATTCAATCACAGTGAGTAAAAACACAGGAGAAATAAATCTTACATTCAATCATAACAAACTTAGGAGTAGGAATACTTTGAAGATGATACCGCCAAAGCAGGGGGTATCAACTACCTGGAGTTGTCAGGCTAAAATCAATAAAAAGTACCTACCCAAAAGTTGTCGTAAAAAGTTTTAAATTCATTTTTTGGACTGAACAGTGAGTCACCCATTTTATTTTGGATACTCCAGATTTAGTTGTTAAATGTGTGTTATGAGAAAGTTAAGCTTAGAAATAAATCTATGATAGAAAAAATAATAAATAAAAAAGATGGATCAATTCGTAATAATTTACTCATTGGCGCACGTCAATGCCCATCACCTAATTGTGATGAAAGACCTAGCGATTGTGAGCCTGATTTAATCGTCATTCATAATATTAGCCTACCACCCAATCAATATGGAGGCGAAGGCATTGATCAGTTATTTACCAATACCTTAGATAAGGATGAGCATCCTTATTATGCTGATATCCATCACTTACGTGTCTCCAGTCATCTACTCATCCGCCGAGATGGCGAAGTGGTTCAGTATGTGCCATTTAATCAACGCGCTTGGCATGCAGGGATCTCGGAATATCAAGGACGAGATGTCTGCAATAATTTTTCGATTGGCATTGAGATGGAAGGCAGCGATTTTGAAGTCTTTACCGAAGCGCAATATATGGCTTTGGAAGAAGCCATTAGAAGCCTGCTGAATACCTATTCAAGTTTATCAGCAACAGCAATCACCGGTCATGAGCATATTGCACCAGGGCGAAAAACGGATCCAGGTCCATTCTTTGAGTGGCAGAAGCTTTCAACAATGTTCTCTGAAAAACTCCCTGCAGATGCATCTTGTATGAAGAAAGAAAATACTTAGGGTATGTCACTTTAACTGTGTATTTTGAACTTGAAGGTTCTAGAAAATTTTGGATACTCTAATCATTTATCAAACGCAGTGAGTTAAGATTTTAAGGCTTCTTTCGCAGCTTGTTTATTTTTTCTTTTTTCGTTACGTCTTTGTACACGTTCTTCCCAACGACTTTTCACCCCTTTTCGCCAAAGTGTATTGATGGTGAAATACCCCACAGCAGATGAAACAATAGCCAATATGAGACAGCCAAAGAGGAGTGGTTGCCATATTTGCCCTAGTATTGATGTGAACCAATGCCAGCTTAAATCCATTTCAACGGTTTGTAACTCCATGCCTAACATCACACTACCTAATTTATAGGCGAAGTAAAACATAGGGGGAATCGTAATAGGGTTGGTTACAAAAACCAAAGCAACTGAGATAGGTAAATGAGCGCGGTAATAAATAGCCAAGATTGCCGCAAGTACCGTTTGCAGTGGAAAGGGTATCCAAGTACAAAATAAGCCTATGGCAAATGCACGTGCCACTGAATTTCTATTCAAGATCCACAAACTAGGCTTGTGCAAATCCTCACCCAACATACTTAACGCTTTATTCTCTCGAATAGTTTTCGCGCTGGGTGAATATCTTTTTAAAAACTTACGTGGCATAGGATAATTCTAACGAAATGCGAATGGGTTGTCATAAGGAATCAGACTGAAAGGCAATAATTTTAACAAAACCAGTATTGATCCTACTTGATAGGGCATGAATAAATAGAAAAAAGTTTAGATTTTAGTGCTTATTTACTTGGGTATTTACTAGGGTATTTATTAAGGTATTTATTAGGATATTTATCAAGCTGTCAATTCAGATATTGATTCAGTTGATTAGTAATCCATAGAAACTCACATAAATGCATAGAAAACCGAGAAAAATCCACCGTATTCATCCTGTATCAAGCTGCAGTTTGATAGGATTATGAACGTTATTAAACCCCCAATATTGTTATCGAATAACTCAAATCAAATAATAAAAATAAGGGGCAAAAAATGGATTCAATGTTAAGCAGAACGAATATATGTAAGGCACGACTTTGCATTGCAGATATTGATCGTCATTACTACCAATCACATCAGCTCACGCTAGCTCAAGAGTCTTCAGAGACCATTCGTAGAAGCATGATGCGTATCGTCGCTTATATCTACAATGCTAACGATGACCTTAATATTCGCAAACAACAATGGCATGATGATCAGCCAGAGTTGATGCAACAATATGATGATAGCAAAATTAAATTGTGGATTGATCTAGGTCAGCCCGACCTTAAACGTATCAAGAAAGCGTGTACCTTATCGAAAAATGTCATTGTGTACACATACAATAAAAGTCACACCAAAACCTGGTGGGATAAAAACAAAGCAAAACTCCACACCTTTAATAATTTGACAGTGTATGAAGTTCAAGAAAAAAATGCCAAGGAATTAGAACAGTTCAATAACAAGAGAATGAACCTGAATTGCACATTGCAGGACGGTGATCTTCAGATTAATGATGGTTCTAATCATTTGATTATTGAACGTGAACGATTGATGTAACTAAGTGTAAGTTGAGTATCTAAATTAAGCTAAGTCACTAATTCAAGCTAAGTCACTAAGTTAAGCTAAGCAACGTAAATAAATACGGTAAAAATCGTCAACTAATGAAAACTGATCATAATTAGTCACGATAGACCTGTAACGCATTATAAAAAATGACACCCCCCCCACTTTTTGAGGTAAATATTGCCTTTCTCGTATTTTATACGTTAACATCACTCCTGCCTGGGGGTGCTTGTTAATACTTAATAAGCTGAGATTCTGTAGAGAAAACCCTAAGAACCTGATCTGGATAATACCAGCGTAGGGATAGGTAATGTCTTCAAGATTCGTCAGATTTTCTACGCATCGCAAAAGCATGACTCCTATCCGATTTAATTTTTTAGGAGCATCTCATGTCACCCAAAATCAATAAAACCGGACAACACACTCTGCCAAAAACTGTAGAGAAATTGTTTTCTAACAAAAATATCTATACATCACTATTAGTATTAGCCCCTTTGTTGCTCAATACTCATGTCAATGCAGCAGATACTAGCGCAAGCGATGAAATAGCCGCGAATCAGCTTGAAGAAGTGATCGTCACCGCTGATTTCCGTGAAACAGCACTTGAAGATTCAACCGTCAGCATCTCAGTTACCGACGAAGAAGAAATCGAAAACCGAGGAGCTGAACACATCGAAGATACTTTGAATAAAGCACCCAATGTAAATTCATCTAGTGGGTCGTCGCGTGCAAAATATTTCCAAATCCGTGGTATTGGTGAGCGCAGTCAATTTGTAACGCCGATAAATCCATCGGTTGGACTATATGTTGATGGTATCGACCTAAGTCGCAGTGGAGGCTCGGCGACTTTATTTGATGTTGAGCAAGTAGAGGTGATCCGTGGCCCGCAAGGTACAAAGTTTGGAGCGAATGCACTGGCTGGCATCATCAATATAAAAGCCACTGAACCTACTGATGAATGGCAAGGTAAAGTAGCTGTCGGACTAGGTAATTATGATAAGCAATCCGCGGGAATTGCAGCCGGTGGACCGTTGATTAAAGATACATTATTAGGTCGTTTTTCACTGCACAGTAATAAATCCGATGGTTATATCAACAACAACTTTCTGCAACGAGATAACACCAATAATATTGATGAAGTAACGGCGCGTGGTCATCTAAAGTGGTTAGTGTCAGATGCGTTAAGCGTTGATTTGCGTTATTTACACCTGGATATTGATAATGGCTACGATGCGTTTAACTTTGCTAATAATCGCACTACCTTTAGCGATGAGCCCGGTAATGATAAACAAAATACGGATGCTTTCTCTTTAAACACTATTTGGGATATCAGCGATAAAGTCACTTTAGAAACCAGTGCTAGTCACTCGAGTTCACATTCTGAATATAGCTATGATGATGATTGGTCTTTTGTAGGTGAATTCGATGACAGTCTTTTTCCCTACTCAGGCTTTGATCAATATTTACGAAAACGTAAAAATACGGCTCTAGAAGCGCGTATATTATCAGGTGATGATGGCCGAATCTTTAATGATAAAACGGATTGGGTTGCAGGCATTTATCATGCTGATAAAAGTGAAGATCTAGAGCGTAATTATACCTTCTTGGATGAAACTTTTACTAATAACTACGACACCAAGAACACCGCGCTGTATGGTCAGCTAGATACCGAACTAACAGATAAAGCTAAGCTAATCACGGGACTACGTTTGGAAAAATGGAGGGCCAACTATACTGATTCAAATGACAATAATATTAACGTTGATGAAACCTTATACGGCGGTAAGTTAGGATTAGAGTATGCACTTAATGACAATCACCTCAGTCATGCAACAGTCTCGCGTGGCTACAAGGCGGGTGGCGTTAATCCAAGCAGTGAGTTAAGTCCTGAGCAGCTAGCCTTTGATACAGAGTTTTTATGGAACTTCGAAGTAGGTGTGAATTCGTCTTTACTCGACGATCAAATCAGCACTCGTGTTTCTGCTTTTTATGCAAAACGTAAAGATCAGCAAACTAAAAACTCAACGCCTCTACCTGATGGAAATAATGGTACTCGATTTGTTGACCTAACCTCTAACGCTGCATCGGGTAGTAATTATGGTTTAGAAGCAGAAATAAATTGGGCCGTGAATGACAAGCTTAAATTGACAACATCGATTGGTTTGCTTCAAGCGAAGTTTGACGAATATGTAACGCCAGATAATGATTTTTCTGGTCGTGATCAGGCTCATGCACCTAATTATCAATACGCCATAGGAGCAGAATATAAAATCAATGCTCAATTAAGTGCAGGAATATCATTGGAAGGTAAAGATGGTTTTTACTTCTCTGATAGTCATGATCAAAGAGCTGATTCCCACCAACTCGTAAATGCCAATATCAGCTACAAAAAGAAAAACCTAACAACCAGTCTATGGGCTAGAAATCTGTTAGATGAAGATTATGATACGCGTGGATTCTTTTTTGGGAATAATCCTGGCAATGGTTATGCATCAGAAAAATATACTCAAAAAGGCGAACCAAGAGTGTTTGGCGTGAATGTATCGATTGATTTTTAATCAGCGCTTGAGCTTGTTGCTGCTTGTTTGGAGCGTCGTCTAAATGACACCCCCCCACTTTTTGATAATATTACTGTTGAAATTACGATTACAAGCATTCAAAAAGTAGGGGGGTGTAGTTTTATTCTATTATAAACAATGTGTTACTTATAATATTAGTCGCAATAAGCGTTTATGATTCCGCGAGTGTTTCTACCTATAATGCCATCCGCAACGAGATTATTACTGATTTGAAAACCAATAACGGCGAGTTTGGTGTTGCTTCCAAAGACTCCATCCGCAGCGCCTGCGCCTAAGCCCAATTCATTCAAAAAACGTTGCAATTGAGCGACTTGAAAAATACCGTTTACGCCATCTCTTGAATTGAATCTTAGAAATTGCACGATACGATGGTTAGTAAAATGCCTTAAGGGACAAACTTGATCTGGAGGAGGTGGAGTAACCATAGGATCGACAGGAGGCGATGCCGAAAAATCGCCTTGCATCGCTGATAAATAATCAAGCGCCTGAAGATCTCTATCGCTTACCGCTTTGATTAACGTATCAAACACTTTCTTTTTAATCGAGCCACTCCTTAGCTCGTTTGAATGTACAAATAAACTGGCGGATAAATCCGCTTGGTTTCTCAAACGGATAAAATCAAAACTTTGATTGATGCTATTTAATCCCATCACAGGTGTGTTTAATCGGTCATCTTGTTGTGCGGCAGACCATTGGCTTTGAATGCCCCTAGCGTATTGAACGCCTGCAAAAGATATACCGTTTTCAGGTCCAGCATTGGCACCATGATAGGAGCTTATAACGGGTCTTTCACCTGTAATATTCATGATCATATTGCTGATTAAATTGAGGTTATTACTTTGTGCCGTTTGGCTGTTACCTCGAGGTAAAGTGTGGATACCAAAAGAGACTAAATTGGGATCAAGATTGAAAATATCTTGTGCATGTCTACTGTCTAATGCACATTGATTGGCTGGATCAGTACATTGCACAAATATTGTCACAGGAATATTTTTACTGGCACAATGTCTAACCACATCGAGGGTGCTATATAAACCTGCGCCGCCTTGATGAATGTGATCAAGGGTGAAAACTACCTTATCTAAAACCGGGGAATTAGCTATAAAAGTGTAATTGTCTGATACGAAATCGGTGGTGTAAGTGGGCATAATTAATCTCTCAAAAGGGTTTAAAGATTATTTATTGGTATATGCCCATTAGACCATAGTATGTAGAGGTTTGATAATTAGCCTTTTATTGCTTGGCCATTGCGTAGATTAAACGTCTAAACAATAATAAAAAGTAGGGGGGTGTCAATTTCCATAAGCTTCATATCACACATCATCTCTTTTTTATTGTAAAAAAAGGGGCCAGTAAAAACTGGCCCAAAAGGAAGGAGTGTAAATGAAAAACGGTTAGAAATTAGTGATCGTTTTAGCTGAATTACCGCTAAAGACGATTTAATAGCAATACTCAGTAGGTATAACTGGAATTGAAAACCACCCATTGGAAACGCTTCAGTAGTTACAAATTAAGTTATAGTTGTTGTTATAACGCGGCAATGAATATCTTAGATGCAAAAAGAGATACTCAATGATGAAAGCTGTTAAATCTATCAAAAAGTAGGGGGGTGTCATTTCGACTATGCTCAATACAGGCATTTTGATTTAGCTTAATACAAGGCTTTGGCATGCTTGTACAAGAAATTCGTCAGACTTAGACCATGATCGGTACATGTTCTGAACAGAACTGTAATGTTTATTTTATAAATATCGTGCCTCTATTGATTGATCAGTTGCGTATTAATAAACATGATTCAATTTGCTGAATAAACAATTCGCGTATTTCATGTTTAATATGCTCTAAAATTATGTGAGGAAACAATGCCAAGAACCAAAGTAGAATTCAAAAATGAACAGGGTGAGACTTTAGCGGGTTTGCTGGAAACCCCAGCAACCCCAGCAACAAAAGATAGGGCTACACGTTTTGCAATTTTTGCTCATTGTTTTACCTGTAGCAAAGACGTGGCAGCTGCATCACGTATTAGTCGATCGTTAGCGGCTAAAGGTATTGCTGTATTTCGTTTTGATTTTACAGGTTTAGGTAATAGCGATGGAGATTTTGCGAATACAAACTTCTCATCTAACGTCGAAGATTTATTAGCTGCTGCCAAAATGCTGGAAGAAAAGTATCAGGCGCCGAGCTTATTAATAGGGCATAGCTTGGGCGGTGCAGCGGTGTTAAGTGCGGCACACCATTTACCAAAAGTTAAAGCGATTGCAACCATTGGTTCGCCCGCGACAGCTGATCATGTGCAGCATCTTTTTATCGACGCCGTTCCGGAACTGGAAGCCAAAGGCGAGGCTCGGGTTCGAATTGGCTTACGTGAATTCAATATAAAAAAACAGTTACTCGATGATTTAAATAAAAACACATCTGCAGATCATATTGGTAAATTACGCCGACCTATTCTGATTTTTCATTCGCCTGTCGATAGCATCGTCTCAGTTGATGAGGCCGCTAAAATATATACCGCAGCTAAGCACCCTAAGAGTTTTATTTCTTTAGATCAGGCAGATCATTTACTGAGTAATAAATACGATTCTGAATACGTCGGCGCTACGCTAGCTGCTTGGGCTGAACGTTATATTGGACTTTCTGCAACAGAAGCAGAAAAAGGAGAATCGAGTACTGCAAGCAAATCACTAGCATCAGATAGTAAACGACCAGAAGTCAATGATGGTGAAGTAGTCGTAACAGAATTAGATAAAAAATTCTTACGCGGTCTATATACGAAAGAACACGAAATTATTAGTGATGAGCCACTCGATTATGGTGGTGAAAATTTAGGACCATCACCTTATAAATTACTATTAATGAGTGTTGGATCCTGTACATCAATGACCTTACGCATGTATGCAAATCGTAAAAAAATGGCATTAGATGATATTAAGGTTCGCTTAGTTTATGAACGATTAGAAGATGAAGAACGGATCACTCGCTATTTGAGTTTTAAAGGGGATATAACGGCAGAACAAAAACAGCGTTTAGTAGAAATTGCGGATAAATGTCCCGTGCATAGAACCTTGGAAAATAACCCTGTGATTACATCTAAGTTAGAGGCAGATTTTTAATAAACAAAACACCTATTACTAGGGTTATTAATAAGCAACTATTGATCAGCACATCGACTCATTGGCAAAATGGGGGTATTTATTCAGCTTGACAGTTGAATGGGAGGTTTTGTTAACAGCAATTTCACATCGATTGATTCATAATATAACTTGGTGAATATTAAAATTTAGGGTGTTAGTTATGTACCAACAACGATATTTAATTACTGGCGGCTCAGGATTTATCGGCACAGCATTAATTAAACAACTGCTGCTAGAAAATAATGAAGTCACGGTATTAACGCGCAACGAAGTGAAAACGGCAAAGCACTTCGCTACCCTTATTGATGCTGAAAGAGAAGAATACCAAACTAAAAATAAAGTAAAAACTATTGCTTCTTTAGATGAGATAAACCCTGATCAATCCTTTGATGTAATCATAAATCTTGCTGGGCAGGGTATCGCCGATAAACGTTGGAATGATGCAATCAAGCAACAACTGATTGATAGTCGTATAAAAACGACTCAAGCATTATATGAATATATAAAAGAGGCTACGGTAAAACCCGATGTATTTATCAGTGGGTCTGCCTTAGGATATTACGGCATCACAGAAACGGATGATGCCATTGATGAAGAAGGCGGTTCTAACGGTGCAACTGATGATAGTTTCTCTAGTCATCTTTGCCAATTATGGGAAGCAGAAGCAAAAAATATAGAAGCGTTAGGGATTCGTACATGTTACCTACGCACCGGTATAGTCCTCGGTAAAAACGGTGGCGCATTAGCCAAAATGTTGCCACCTTTTAAGATGGCTTTAGGTGGGCCCATTGGTAATGGTAAACAATGGATGTCGTGGATTCACCTTGAAGACATCGTTGGTTTAATTCGTTTTGCTATCAATAATGAGTCGATTAGTGGCCCAATAAATGGCACAGCGCCAGAGCCTGTGACTAATAAAAACTTTACTAAAACATTGGGCAAAACCTTGCGCCGTCCTGCAATTTTTCCTATGCCAGCATTTGTGGTTAAGTTGCTATTTGGTCAGATGGGTGAAGAACTATTACTAGCGGGTAAACAGATTGTTCCGAAAAAAATGACGCAAGCAGGCTTTCAATTTAAATATTCTAGATTGGAGAATGCTTTAAAAGACATTTTGGCTTAAAAGTTGGTTTGAAAGTTGGCTTATTAGTTATTTTAAACGCTTTTAAGCCAAATTTATTTATCATTTCTCTCGTGCAAGGCATTCTATTGGTAAAAACTAAGAAGACTGAGTCATCTTAGTAATTTCTTTCTTTAGATAAGCGATCATATTTTCAACATTAAAACTGAAATCATTAAAAATCACTTTTCCATTGGGTCCAATCAATACCGCCCAAGGCGTACCACCTGAACGATAATTTATCATCGTTGTTGGATGTCCGTTTTCTTGATCTGCGCCGCTTTCATGCCCCATCACAATATCAAACAATTCATATTTTTTTTGAATGCTGTCCATTTTGTTCTCGGTATTAATCCAAGATCCTTCAAAGACGGTTTGAATTGATAGTGCAGTAAAATGCGGATCATCTTTAAAAGCATCAGACAACTTCTTTAAACTCGGAAATCCATGTGAATGGCAACCAGGACACCAAAATTGCCAAAATTCCATAAACACAAATTTGCCTTTATGATCAGCGAGTTTAAAACTGCTTGGTTTACCTTTTCCATCAACCCAAGTGGGTACTTCAAGTTCAGGTGCTACTTGTCCAAGAATCCCATAATTGTGCTTTTTCTTATTTGCCGCTTCAACAATTGTCGTAGGCAGTAGTAGCGAGGCAGCAGACGCTTTGATTAATTTGCGGCGATTAATTGAAAAGTTTGATTGACTCAAATCAGGTTCCTACAGTGTTAAGATTATGTGTAATTGATACGCAAATGGATGATTTATAGACGCATTTTATTCTGTCAATTGTGAATAAAATGATGGAGTCCGAAGAACTGTGGATTAACAATCTAGGTGTATTCTTTTTCGCTTGTTTGTAATTATAGACAACTTGCTATGCCTAAAAATCAGGCGAATATTTGAGTTATCTGTTCTTAAAGCGCATTAAAAAGTAGGGGGGTGTCATTTTTATCATTCATCTAGCTCTATTTATCCGTTAATATCGAGCTAACATAATCATAAAAAATACTATGCGGCTTTTTTCAATTTTTCTTCTTTTAGGCACTCTACTGATTCAGTGGCTACCACAATTACCTTCTTGGCGACTTTCATCGGTTTGTTTGGTTTTAATTTTAGTCGTTAGTTTATTTCGTTTTTTCTTATTAAAAGAGAGCAAGAGCCGTTCCAATAGCTTCGATAAGCTGCTTATTTTAATCTCAGCTTTTTTACTTGGTTTGAGTTTAGCGAGTTACCACGCTTCAAGGTTACTTGATAATAGGCTTGCAACTTCGGTTGAAGGTAAAGAGTTAATAATTACAGGAAAAATAATCGGGATTCCAACGGTTAGAGATGATGGGGTTCGGTTTCTATTGGATGTTTTAAAAGCGGAATTTGTTGAAGGTTTCCAATCAGCTGAGGGCTCTTCATTAGCTAAAGGCTCTCAATCCTCTGAAGGCTCTTCATTCGCTGAGGGCTCTTTGTCTACTGATGGCTCTAATAAATCAATTAATCTAAAAGGAATAGTTCGGCTGGGATGGTATCAACAAGTTGAGGAGTTGCGATCAGGCGAAATCTGGCACCTAAAAGTAAAGTTAAAGCAGCCTTCTGGGTTTATGAATCCTGGCGGTTTTGACTATGAAAAATGGTTATTTACGCAAAGAATTATCGCTACTGGCTATGTAAGAAAGCCTAAAGAAGGCGAACAAACTGCCAACGTGAAGATGTTGGAAACGATCACCCCAGAAGTTCTCTGGTCAGTTGATCACCTGCGTCAGAAAATCCATCAAACTATCCAACAACGTGTTGAAAATAAATCGTCTGCTGCAGTTTTAAGCGCTTTGTTAGTAGCAGTGCGTGACAAACTGGATGACAAGCAATGGCAATTATTACAAGCGACGGGTACCAGTCATTTGGTCGCTATTTCAGGCTTACATATTGCCGTTGTTGCAGGCTTTGCTTTTTTTCCTATGATGTTACTTTGGCGACTATTTCCACGTTTGAATGAAAGTATCCCGTTACGTGTTGCTGGTGCAGTAGTAGGAACATTATTTGCGATATGTTATGCCATGTTGGCGGGTTTTACCTTGCCAACACAAAGAGCACTATTGATGGTAATGATTGGCTTATGGGGCTTAGTCTCTCGGCGAAATTATGATTCATTTTCTATTTTAGCCTTAGCGGTAATCTTAGTCTTGTTTTGGGATCCTTTAGCGGCCATGAGTGTGAGTTTCTGGTTGTCATTTTTAGCGGTATTTTTAATCTTAACCTTCATCAAGCGGCAAATTGAAAAGCCACGTTGGATGGTTGTTAAGTTACAGTTATTTATTTCCTTTGCGATGTTGCCTTTAACTTTATTGTTTTTTGGAAATGCATCCTTAACTTCACCGATAGCTAACGTATTTGCTATTCCTTGGGTCTCATTATTGATTGTACCCATTAGTTTATTGGCTTTGGTTTTGATGCCTGTATCCAGCTTTTTATCAACGCAGTTATTAGCGCTAGCGTCTGTTGCTATTGAGATTTTATTTAAGGGATTAGAGTTATTGAGTGGATCCGCTTTGTCTTCACTTAGCTTCGCTGAAATTCCATCAATTTTATTGATTGTCGCTTTTCTCGGCGTGTTAATGTTAATACTACCCAAAGGCTTTCCTGGAAGATGGATGGGCATGTTGTTAATGATGCCTGCAGTAATTTATCAAGCACCAAAGTTACAACAGGGTGAATTTACATACACACTGTTAGATGTCGGGCAGGGTTATGCCTCTGTTTTACAAACCAAAAATCATAACTTGGTTTACGATACAGGAACGCGTATCAGTGAGTCCTTTGATTTAGGTAAGTTAGTGGTCGGCCCGTATCTACAATCACAAGGGATTAAGAAGATAGATACGCTGATGGTTTCACATGAAGATATAGATCATCGCGGTGGTGCTGTCTACTTGCAAAAAAACTTTGAAATTAATGAATACAAAAGTAGTTATAAAGAGCGCCAGCGTAGCAAGACCACTAATGATATTAGCCCGAAAATAGACTGGAAAAGTTGTCTAACAGATCAACAGTGGCAATGGGATGGAGTCAACTTTGAAGTGCTATCACCTCAGGTTGATTTCCAAGGCAATGACAATAATCGTTCATGCGTATTAAAAGTTTGGAATAAGCATCATTCGCTATTATTGACAGGCGATATTCAAAAGCAAACTGAAAAAGCACTATTGAAATTAAGTCCAACTAAACTCAAAGCTGACGTTTTAGCTGTTCCCCATCATGGGAGTAAAACGTCATCTACTCAAGAATTCATTCAACAAGTATCTCCAAAAATAGGACTAATCAGCGCGGGTTATCGTAGCCGTTTTGGGCATCCAAAACCTGAAGTAGTAAAGCGCTATCGAAACTTGAATGTGGAATTATTGGATACCGTAAAGTTTGGTGCAACTACTTTACACTTCCCATCAGATAATAATGATATTCAACGTGAGTATTTCCGAATTGAAAACAGCGGTTTTTGGAGTCGTTGATAACCAAAACTCTCAAAAAGTAGGGGGGTGTCAATTTGCATGTTTGTGCTATTTACAAACACATTAAGGATTATGTTTTTCTTTATTCGAAATAAAAAATGATGCAAACCCAGAGACTAATAGGATCAATAATCCCAGAAAACTTATGTTATCGGGAAAGTCATTAAATACTAGATAGCCTAAAAATGTAGCGGCTAGTAATTGGGTATAGACAAATGGTGCGATAACACTGGCGGGTAATCTACGGTTTGCTTCGATAATTAACAAATTACCAATCGCTGATGCTAAAGCACTCAGCAAGACTAATAAAGATAAATGCGTGTTTAGTTCGGGAATTGAATTGAGTGAAAATGGCGTTAATACCATTGTGCCTATGATCAAGGATGATATTAAAATTAAGCGCGGTCTGAAGATACCCGCTAACCACCGGTTTGCCACTAACATACATCCATAAAAACAGCCGGCTAAAACGGCATAAGCGATGCCTTGGGTCATGCCAAAGCCTGGTTTAATCACCATCAAAGCACCTGCAAAACCAATCAATAAAAGTATTGATCTGAGTTTGGTGATCTTTTCTTTAAGTAATAAAGCGGCTAAAAAATATGAGAGGATTGGGCCAATAAAAAATGCACCAAAAACATTCGCTATCGATTCGGTTTCGATACCTTTTAATATCGAGCTTATTGCGCCAATAAATAATAAGGCACGTAAAATGAGACGCCAATTAAAGAAAAGTTTAAGTTCAAATAGCCGCAAACCGCTAAAGGGTAGCAAGCATAACGCCCCAATGAAGACTCGACTCCAAGTGACGAATAGGGGAGACACGCCTTGTTCCATCATTAATTTTCCGGCGGTATCTCCCAAGGGGATAAGTGCCATTGCAATTAATATGACAAGAAAAAATAAGGAAGTTTTGGGTGAATTCAAAACACAGCGCCAATCATAATTTACATGCTATCAATGCAAAACTTATGTAAATACGCTCAAAAAGTGGGGGGGTGTCATTTATTACCACTGTTAAAAGATTATTTACTACCACCTTCGCACTGAGGTGAATCTGCCACCTTACCTGCTTTTTCGAAGTATTCATCGGGCGTCATTGTGTGCAATGCCAAGGCGTGAATTTGTTTTAGCTCATCAGCTAATGCGGCATTGATCATACGGTGTCTGGCAATTAGCATTTTGCCTTCAAATGCTTTAGTGACTGCTACCACTTTGTAATGAGACTCAGTGGCCGGACCGCTATGCATATGGCTTTCGTTTATCACATCTAAAAACTCGGGAGATAATGAAGCGGTTAACTTATTTTCGATGATTTCTTGCATTTGCATAGTGTTTTCTCGGTCGTTATTCGTTATTAGATAAAGAATATAGGTTCTAAGTATGTAGAAATTATAGGATAGTACAAGTGGCTTATTCCTTGTATTTGTTTGATTTACTCAACTCACCATTTCTCTCGAGCAAAGACCTTTTACTTATCTGGATACACCAAAATTCGCTCTAAACTGGCTTCAGACATTGTTTTAATTAATCGTATGATCACACTCGTTATGATGAGTGCAAAGAACATCCGAAAAAATAATGCACCTGAAATATGAGCGCCCATTAACATAATGAGAATTGTGTCTTCAATGACACTATGTAAAAGAGCGAGTAGGGTGAGTGAGCCAAATATTTCTTTTTTATTCACTTTGCCACTTTTGGCTTCGTTAATTAGTAAACCACCGCCATAAATTATCCCTAACAATACACCAATAATAGTAATAGAGGTGGTGCTCTTACTTAGACCTATTAAGCGTAATATCGGTTGCAAAGCAGATGCGATAAGGTTTTCGATACCACTAACTTTGAATAGCTTTAAAAATGTCATTAAGATCGCGATAATCACAAAAACTTGAGAAAAGGTTTTTAATTGATTTAACACCCAAGCCATCACACTATCATCCGTGTTAAATACGGGATTCCAAATCGCTTGATTCGTATGGTTTAAAAAATCTCCGATACTATAAAATTGATGCAGAATAAAACCTAAAAACAAAGCGCCTAAGACGCGTAATAAAAATACATATAAAACGCGTACCCCCGCTTTTTGAATGATACGAAGTTCAATCGGTAAGGCATGGGCAATTAACATCATGCTACCCAAAACCGTAACCTGTGCGACCGTTAAACTTTCTTGGTCCATCATGCTACTGCTAATATTGATGAATATAATCATACCGCCATAGATACCGGTTAGCATCGTCGTAGCCCACACCAATCCCATCGATGCGGGTAAACCAACCAGTTGCATTAGAGGCTCCAAGCCCATAGCAATGTATTTAATCCCACCCAGTTCTTCAATGATTTTGACTACGATAATGATAGGAATCATCAATTTGAATAGATTGAAGCTGATGCTAAAAATCGATCTGATCAGTTCATTAAGGAAAGTCGTAGTTTTAGACATAAAAATTAACAATGGTTTGTTTGTGGTTCACACAACGTATGAATAAGGTTTAGATGTTGATGATAGTTTTGTGCTATTGACTATGCACTCGTTCTTACCTGTCTGAGTAAATTATATCCATTGTTTTCGGGATTGCATGACTATTCCAATGACTCATTGCCCATTGCCAAAAATCATCTAAGTTTGCAAACTCGTGTAACTCTGGTGGATCTTGTCCTAAAAAACACAAGGCCTTTATAAGTAGCTGCAAGCTTGATGTTTTACTATCTGGGGTAATTTCTGGAGATAAATTTTGTTTGCTGAGTTTTTTTCCATTTGCTGTGGTTGCGACAGGAAAGTGTAGATAATCAGGTGTTTTATAACCCAGTAATTGTTGTAAGTATATTTGTCTTGGGGTGTTATCAAATAAATCAGCTCCTCGAACAACTTGGTTAACACCTTGTAAGTGATCATCTACAACTACGGCTAGTTGATAAGCAAATAAACCATCGCGGCGCTTTACAATAAAATCACCAATATCGGTTTCAATATTTTGACAAAATAACTCTGGCTGGCATCCATCCTGAAAACAGATTTCTTCATTATTGGTTAACAGACGAACACTAGGCGATGTAACTTCAGGGTTTTGAATAGCTTTTCTACATAAACCTGGGTAATTATATCCATAGCGCATGTTAGTCGATAATTTTTGTAAATCTTTACGCGAACAGCTGCACCGGTAAACGTGTTTTGGGATTGAATCTAATGCCGCTTCGTAATGAATAGAACGTTCACTTTGATAAGTGATTCCACCATCCCATTCAAAGCCATAGGCTTCTAACGTTTTTATGATAGATGTAGCAGCGCCTTTAATTTTACGTTCTGTATCAACGTCTTCGATACGTAAAATCCATTGGCTTTGTTGATGCTGTCGAGCACACAAGTAACTAGCGACTGCAGCAATTAATGAGCCAAAATGCAATGCGCCAGTGGGTGAGGGGGCAAACCTACCTATGGTTAATGTGTTTGAATTTGGATTGCTAGCGTTTTGCATTAATCTACAATAATACAAAAACACTAAAAAAGGTGGGGGGTGTCATTTTTTATCTTAATTAGGTGTTTTTTCAGTTAAAAAAAAGGAGTTATTAACTGATGCTAATAACTCCTTCAAATTCTTTTTTTACAGCTATTATGCTATTTGCTTCTCTTTTATTTCTTCCGTTGTTTTACAGTCGATGCAAAGATTAGCCGTTGGACGAACTTCTAAACGTTGTAATCCGATTTCGATTCCGCATGCATCGCAAAATCCGTAATCATCAGAATCAACGCGAATAATTGTTTTATCAATCTTTCTAACTAATTTTCTTTCTCTATCACGAGCACGAAGTTCAAGTGTGAACTCTTCTTCTTGTGTAGCACGATCTGCAGGATCAGAAAAGTTACTCGCTTCCTCAGCCATATGGCCCATGGTGCGATCGACTTCTTCCATCAAACTTGTTTTCCAAGCAATTAAGATATTACGAAAATGAGCGAGTTGATCTTCATTCATATACTCTTCATTTTTCTTTTCCTGGTAAGGCTCGATGCCGTCTACAGGTAAAGCAGATTTTCTGGTGATTGCTGATTTAGTAGTCATACTATCCTCTCGATGTTGCTAGCACAAAACTTGTTTGTATAACAAGCATTTAGCTGATGGAACAGATTTTCAAGGCGCGTATTGTACATGAAATCTATCTCGGGTAAATACTTAGTTTCTCCAAGGCTTTAAGTTTTATTTATAAAAATATCGATTATTGAGCATTAAATCCTCATGGCTTTTTTTCAAATCCATATCACTTTGAAAGCGCTAATAAAATTACACTTTGTTTGTGACCTTTGTTACCCTAAAGTTTAACCTATTAATCATATTCTAAGATGTAATGACTACTAAAACCGACCAAAAGTTCCAATTAAACGTTCAAAGATTACACGATGAATTGCACTATCATAACCATCGTTACTATGTTTTGGATGATCCGGAAATTCCTGATAGCGAATACGACAAGCTATTACGAGAATTACAAGCGATCGAAGCGCAGCATCCTGAATTACTACGTCCTGATTCACCCAGCCAAAGAGTGGGTGCTCCTCCCATCAGTGAATTCACGCAAGTCACGCATTTGTTACCGATGCTTTCGTTAAGTAATGCTTTTAATGAAGGCGAGGTTTTAGCGTTTGAAAAACGATTATTAGAACGTTTAAATAGTACCACACCTAAAGATGATGAGCTTGATGAAGCCGAACAGGGCCTACTTCAAAATAAAATAACTGAACTAGAATATGCAGTAGAACCAAAACTAGATGGTCTTGCCGTTAGTTTATTATATGAAGACGGGATTTTAGTCCAAGGAGCGACTAGAGGTGATGGCGAAACGGGCGAGAATATTACTGAAAATGTTCGCACAATTAATTCAATCCCGTTGAAGCTGACTGGTGAGAATATTCCTCAAACACTAGAAGTTCGTGGTGAAGTGTATATGCCCAAAGCTTCTTTTGAAGCATTAAATAAAAAAGCCCGTGACAAGGGTGAAAAGACTTTTGTTAATCCACGTAACGCAGCCGCTGGTAGTATGCGTCAATTGGACTCGCGAATTACCGCTTCTCGAAATCTCGCGATGTATTGTTATGCTACCGGCAGAATGGCTGGGGCACTGGGCGAAGAAATACCCCCCCCTGAAAAACATAGTGATGCATTACAACAATTAGCGGATTGGGGCTTTAGAATTTGTCCTGATAGCAAAGTAGTTAAAGGTGCTAAGGGCTGCCTTGCATATTTTGCAGAAATAGGGGCTAAGCGTGATGAACTTTCCTATGATATCGATGGTGTAGTTTTTAAAGTTAACTCATTAGACTTGCAGCAACAACTGGGTTTTGTAAGCCGCGCTCCTCGGTGGGCCATAGCGCATAAATTTCCTGCACAAGAAGAAATGACGTTGTTAAAAGAGGTTGAGTTTCAAGTGGGTCGAACTGGCGCGTTAACGCCCGTTGCCCGATTAGAGCCAGTCTTCGTCGGCGGTGTAACGGTTACCAATGCAACTTTACATAATATGGATGAAATCGCGCGTAAAGACGTCAGAGTCGGTGATACGGTCATTGTTCGTAGAGCAGGGGACGTTATTCCTGAAGTCGCCCGCATAGTTCCATCAAAGCGACCCGACAATACCATACAAATAGTCATGCCAAGTGAATGCCCGGTGTGCGAATCTGCAGTGGTCCAATTAGAAGGTGAAGCGGTTTCGCGTTGTACAGGTGGTTTAATTTGTCCTGCTCAACAAAAACAAGCAATCAAACATTTTGCTTCTCGTAAGGCACTGGATATTGATGGTTTAGGAGATAAATTAGTTGAACAATTATTCGATGAAAACCTCATCAAAAATATCAGTGATTTATTTAGTTTGAAATTTGATGATTTAATTAAACTAGAACGTATGGGGGATAAATCAGCCGAAAACTTAATCGCATCATTAGAAGCCAGTAAAAAACCAACCTTAGCTCGATTTATATATGCATTAGGTATTCGCGAAGTAGGTGAAACCACTGCTAAATCCTTATCAAATCATTATGGCTCACTCGATGCAATTAAACACACTGACGAAGAAAGCCTAAAAGAAGTGAATGATGTAGGGCCAATAGTGGCTAATCATGTGGTTAGCTTTTTTCAAGAAACTTATAATAATGAAGTGATTGAGGCTTTATTAGCCGCGGGTATTGATCCTATATTGCCCGCTAAGGTCGATATTCAAGATTTACCGCTTGATGGTAATACTTACGTAATTACGGGAACCTTAAGTCTAATGGGGCGAAGTGAAGCAAAAGCGCAATTGGAAGCACTGGGTGCGAAAGTTTCTGGCAGTGTGTCGAAAAATACCACGGCATTATTTGCTGGAGAAAAAGCCGGTTCTAAGTTGACGAAAGCGGAGAGTTTAGGTGTTGAAGTATTGAATGAAGAAGCTTTAATAAAACTTATAAAAAATCATTCAACAGATGCTTGACAGTATCCATTTTCGCACTTAATATACGCGCCTCGTTGAGAGACACTAGTGGCATGTGTTCTTGTTGATACGAAGCGGGTGTAGCTCAGCTGGTAGAGCACGACCTTGCCAAGGTCGGGGTCACGAGTTCGAATCTCGTTACCCGCTCCAAATATCAAAGCCCAGTTTTTAACTGGGCTTTTTTGTGCCTGGAATTTGTACCTTTGAATGATGAGTTTATCTCTTTAGGGTTTATATTTAAGTTTTTAGCAAAAAAATATAAACCTTCTGTCATGCAAATAATGCGCCCCCTATTTTAGCTGTAGTATAATCGATCTCGGCTGGATGGCAGAGTACTATGCAACGACCCGCAACGTCGATTACCCTGGTGTAATTCCAGGTCCAGCCTCCAATTCAACAAAAGCCCCTGAAATTTCAGTCAGGGGTTTTTTTATTTAAACCGTACTCAGTTTAAGTAGTGAAAATTTAGGTATAGATAAAAGAGTATTTAATTTTCGCTGAATAACAGTATTTGGTACTCTATAACAGAAATCTTTGGGTAAGGCATAGGTTAACTATGTTCACTTATTCTTATTGAAATTGACCAAAGACTTATTAAGATTAAATACCTCAAAAAGACTTTCCATACGTTAAATTTTGATGCTATTATCCTGCCCCTAGTGAAATGGTTGAGTAGCAAAATGGTTATGCATCGGTTTGCAAAACCGTCGACCCCGGTTCGATTCCGGGCTCAACCTCCACTTTTAATAACGATTAAAGTGTTAGCCTTACACTCTTAAACAAGGTTAGATTAGTAAGTCCATCTAAGTAGCATGCCCAGGTGGCGAAATTGGTAGACGCAAGGGACTTAAAATCCCTCGGTGGCAACACCGTGCCGGTTCGATTCCGGCCCTGGGCACCATCATTTTAAAAGAAAGC
>CALFUP010000229.1 GCA_937929875.1 uncultured Cocleimonas sp.
CCGGGGAATCAGGAACGGGTAAAGAACTGGTAGCGAAAGCCCTTCACACCCATAGTCCCAGATCAGATAAGCCGTTTATTGCCATCAACACCGCAGCAATACCAAGGGACTTATTAGAGTCAGAACTATTTGGCCACGAAAAAGGATCTTTTACAGGCGCACAAACACAACGTAAAGGTCGCTTCGAGCAAGCCAATGGCGGAACCTTGTTTTTAGATGAAATCGGTGACATGCCTGCTGAATTACAAACTCGGTTATTACGTGTATTAGCAGATGGAGAATTCTATCGAGTCGGAGGCACTCAAGCGCTTAAAGTCGATGTTCGCATCGTAGCGGCTACACATCAAAACTTAGAGCAACACGTACAGAATGGTACTTTTCGTGAAGATTTATTTCACCGACTCAATGTAATTCGCCTTCAAATTCCTGCACTCCGAGAACGCGATGAAGACATTATTGTTTTGCTCAATCACTTTTTAGTTCAAGCAGCTCAAGAATTAAACTCTGAACAAAAAGTACTTAGTATTGAAGTTACAGATTATCTTCAAACACTCAAGTGGCCAGGAAATGTACGCCAATTAGAAAACCTAAGTCGCTGGCTTACCGTAATGGCGACAGGGCAAGAAATTACTTTAGACGACCTACCACCAGACCTGCGCGACAATCACAACAAAACCGATATTGATTGGGAAAAGTTACTCTTTCAAGACATGATGCAACGCCTAAACAGAGGAGAAAGCGGGATTCTCGATTCACTTTTGCCAAAGTTTGAAAGCATAGCTTTAAGCGTCGCTTTAGAAAAAACAGGGGGGAGAAAAAAAGATGCGGCTGACTTATTAGGCTGGGGAAGAAATACACTCACAAGAAAATTAAAAGAGTTGGATGATTTGAATCCATAAAAATTGATCATATCAAAATAGGTTGAAAGCGATTACTGATTTGGATTCCTAATTCAATATTATTTAACCAATAAACCTTCAGGGGCGTCTCTTCAACCAGCTGGTTGTTCAAAAAGTAGGGGGGTGTACTTCGGCAAGCTCAGCACGAGTCATTCGAGCTTACTCAATACAATCTTTCGAAAAAGCTCAGTACCAATCCAGCTCGCATACTATGTGAATGGGTTCAGCTAATATTCACCTCAGAATGACTATACTCTCATTATCAAAATAGTAGCTTCTAGCGCTTAATATACTTAATTCTACGAATAATAATTATAATGAAATATCTGTTATGAATGCCCCGTCATGAAATACCGTTCTGAAATTGATGGTCTGAGAGCTATCGCTGTCTTACCTGTGATATTTTTTCATGCAGGCATCGATTTTTTAAGTGGCGGCTATGTCGGCGTAGACGTGTTCTTTGTGATCAGTGGTTTTCTAATTACCACAATCATAGTATCTGAGATTCAAGAAGGGTCTTTTTCACTCCTTAATTTTTATGAGAGGCGTGCGAGGCGCATTCTGCCAGCTTTATTTTTTGTCATGCTCGTATCTCTGCCATTTGCATGGATGTGGTTATTACCCTCCGACCTGAAAGATTTTTCCAAAAGTTTGATTGCAGTTCCTACGTTTTCTTCAAATATATTGTTTTGGTCAGAGTCTGGCTATTGGGGAGAAAGTAATGAGATAAAGCCCATGCTACATACTTGGAGCTTAGCGGTTGAAGAGCAATATTATATATTCTTCCCGATTTTCTTGATGCTGATGTGGAAAATTCGCAAGCGTTGGATAATCAGTACCGTATTGGTGCTGGCCCTAATTAGTTTGGCTGCTTCACATTGGGGAGCTTATAACAAACCCACTGTAAACTTCTTTATGTTGCCTACGAGGTTATGGGAATTGGCGATTGGTGCATTGATTGCATTTTATTTACTGCGTCACAACAAAGAGTTTTCTCCTAGTAAAACACTCAGTGAAGCCTTGGGCATACTTGGTTTATCGATGATCGCCTATGCCGTTTTTATGTTTGATGAGACGACGCCATTCCCTAGTTTGTATGCACTTGTGCCTACTGTAGGTGCAGCTTTGATTATTCTGTTTGCCTCATCAAATACGCTAGTCGGTAAATTGCTAAGCTCTAAATTATTGGTTGGATTAGGTTTAATAAGTTTTAGTATTTATCTATGGCATCAACCGCTTCTCGCTTTTGCTCGTCATGGTAGTTTCTATCAACCTAGCACCATAGCTTTGTCAGCACTTGCACTATTGTCGATTCCTTTGGCCTATCTTAGTTGGCGATTTGTCGAACAGCCTTTTAGAACGAAAGGCAATTTTGACAGAAAAACGATATTTACATTGTCCGCTGCTGGCTCGTTTGCATTCATTGCAATTGGCCTCTCGGGTATTATGACGAATGGCTATGAGCAAAGAGCGACTAAAAGCGATGTAACCATGAGATCAATAGATCAGCGTTGGAGAATCAATGCGGGATTAGACCTAGAATGTACAGAACAATTTACCTTATCAGAAAAATGTAATACCAGTGATAAACCAGAAATCATGGTGTGGGGTGACTCTTATGCCATGCATTTAGTGAAAGGAATCATGGCATCAAAACCTGATGTAAAGCTCATTCAAATGACAAAATATGTCTGTGGACCTTTCTTAGGTATCGCGCCCATAGTTAAACCTGATTATCCCGTTAGTTGGTCAAAGGAGTGTCTTGGTTTTAATAAGCAAGTTAAACAGTGGTTAGAACAAAATGACAGTATTAAGTATGCAGTCCTTTCATCACCTTTTAGTCAGTATTTAGGGAATGATTCAGAGATTTTACTTAGTGATGGAAAACAAACGGCTGCAAGTATTGAATTGATATCAGCTGAATTTAAAAAGACCTTAAAAGCGTTAGCTGAAATGGGAGTTAAGCCTATCGTTTTCTCACCACCGCCAGCTAATGGTATAAATCTGGGTAGATGTCTTACAAGGGCCGAGTGGAAGGGAAAAGAGTTGAGAGCATGCAACTTTAATAAAGATAGCATGTTAGATATTAGAGAAGTTGTTTATAAATTTTTAGACACGATAGAAGACAAATACGAAGTAGTTCGCCTTGATGATTATATGTGTGAAGGGCGTGAATGCAATACGCACATTGACTCTACTTTCTTGTTTAGAGATGAGGGACATCTTTCTCACGAAGGTACTGAATTACTGGGTAAAAAACATGGCTTTTATGAGAGCATTGTTGACAATAATAGTGAGTCCTATTTTCAAGAGCATGATCAAAATACGACTCATTCTAGCAAAGAAGATATAGTCATATTAAATTCGCTTAAATCTAAAAATATCAAACCAAAGGGCAAAGCTATTTCTATTAATGTGCGATGAAATCTCTTAATTAGATACAGATTCAGACGTTTAAAAAGTAGGGGGGTGTCATTTTTTTAAGATTCGGATGATCTTATCTACCTTGCAGAACGGATTTAGTACTTTTCTATAATTATATAGATCAGGAATCAATATTCCCGACCTATATATCTTTACAATGTTCCTACTTATGTTGTTATTTAAGCACCGAAATAATTCTGGTAACCAAATAATGCAACTGAACCACCTGTATGTAAGAAAATAATACGTTGGCCCTTTTTGAACTCACCCTTACGGATCAAGTCGATCATGCCAGCCATGCCTTTCGCTGAGTAGACTGGGTCAAATAATAGCCCCTCTAATTCTGCAAGCATTTTGATTGCTTCGATACCGCCTTCAGATGGAATGCCGTAGCCTTCGCCAACATAGTTACAATTAGCAACTACATCTTCTTTAGTCACTGCCGGAGCATTGGGAAATTGAGCTAAAGTCTTTTCTGTTAGTGCCAAAACGGCTGCTTCTTGCTTGTCTTTTGGAGCACGAACGCCGATACCTAAGATCGGAATCGGAGAACTAACCATTTTAAAACCAGCAACTAAACCCGCTTGAGTGCCTTGGCTTCCAGTCGCATGAATAATGTGATCAAATTGCAAGCCCGTAGAATTAATTTGGTTCATTAATTCAATACCGCAATTCACGTAACCTAGAGCACCTGTTGGGTTTGATCCGCCACCTGGGATAACGTAAGTTTTAACCCCTTGTGCTTCAAATTTAGCTGCGGCGTCTAGTAGTTCCTGATGCATATCTAAATCAGCTGGACGGTGTTCGTAAGTCGCACCGTGAAGTGTATCTAGTAAAACGTTACCATTATCTAAGTAAAGTGACTCAGTACTGCCCGTTCTATTTTCAAGAAGTAAATGACACTTAAAACCTAATTTTGCAGCAGCAGCAGCCGTTTGACGGGCGTGGTTTGATTGAACCGCACCTTGAGTCAAAACCATTTCAGCGCCTTGTTCAATAGCTTCTGCCATTAAAAATTCTAGCTTACGTGTCTTGTTACCACCTGTTGAAAGACCAGTACAATCGTCACGTTTGATCCAAATTTCAGGTCCACCTAATGCTTCACTTAAGCGAGGTAAATGCTCTAAAGGTGTTGGAAGGTGTCCGAGTTGTACTCGAGGGAATGCTGTTAAGTCCATAATGTGTCTCCGATATTCCTGAAAAAATGGCAGGATTGATTTGCTAGGGGTTTGGAAGAGTCATAATTACTTTCGTTAAATATAACCATGAATCCTTAATTTATTACCAAACATAATATAACATGTGTAATATGATGAATAGAATCGTTAAAGTTTAAAATAGCATGCATTTTGCACATGATAATTAGACTTTCTGCGTAGGTTATATTTTAGATGGATCAACAATCACTAGAAGATTTGTTAGCACTTATCGAGTTACGTAATATCACTTTGGCGGCACAACGTAGAAATGTATCTCAGTCTGCTTATTCGCGTCGCTTGAAGGCAATTGAAGATCGGTATGAAATCAATTTAGTTGATCGTACTGGTCGTCCAGCCGTTCCTACCCAAACGCTTAAAGCGATGCAGGAAGAGATAGAGTTTGCGTTGATAAGTTTGAAACGAGTCAGTAACAGCTTTAGCCGAAGTGTTGATATGGATCCTGTCATATCGATAGCTGCGGTACATTCGCTCTCAGCTGGGCCATTGCCCTTGGCTTTAAGTAAGATAGAAGATCATTTATCTCAGCTACGCATCCATATTCAGTCGGCGAATCAGGATATTTGTTTTCAATTACTGATGACGGAAGAAGTCTCTTTAATGTTAGCTTATGAAACCGATGATAAAAAACTTCAAGCGCCCAAAGGTTTGGTTAAAAAAACCTTTGTCACAATGGATAGATTAATACCTGTCAGCACGCCTACTTTAGCGAAGACAATTAAAGAGATAATACCTGGAGAAGAGCTGATTCCTTTGATTGCTTATCCTTCCGATATTTTCTTAGGCGAAGTCTTATACCGCGATATATTGGTTCATTCCAAACATATTTATTCTAAGAAGTTGGTGGCAGGCATGGCGAGTGTGGGTTTAGCCTCTGCCAAAGCGGGTTTGGGCGTTGCTTGGCTACCTGCATCGGTTATCAAAAACGAAATTCAAAACGGACAATTAGTTGTCATTGAAGAGCAGGGTTTTTTAGGTGTTGACCTTGAAATTTCAATGTTGCAATTAAGAACAAAAGATATGCAGCAATTAAAACCATTGCTGGATGCCTTGGTTGAAGCAATATCTACTACTGTAAATGAAGAGAGTCTTCCACTCGTAAATTAGAGAATAAACGAGTTCTGCAAAAAATAGGAAAGAATATGCAAAAAAAAATTGTAGGTGTTTTAGGAGGTATGGGGCCAGATGCAACGGTAGATTTTATGTCGAAGGTGATCTCTAAAACTAAGCAGAATAATGCAACCTTGAACAAAGCTGGCAGTGATCAAGATCATATTAGAATGCTGATTGATCATAATCCAACAGTTCCAAATCGTAATAACGCCATTCGTCAGAAAAAGAATAACGAAGACGTTAGTGAAGATGTAGGAGCGCACCTCGCTGATATGGCAAAACGATTAGAAAATGCAAATGCTGATTTTTTGGTTATGGTGTGTAATACCGCACACGCGTTTAAAGCTGATATTGAGCAAGCAGTGAAGATACCTTTTGTTAGTATCATTGATGAAGTCACGAATGAACTAATTAATACTCAGGCTAAAAATACAAAAGTCGGCATCATGGCTGCTCAAGGCTGTTTAGACTCTGAGTTATATCAACAATCAATATCCGCAGCTGGTTTTGAAATAGTCATCTGGAGCGAAGATGAGCTCGCAGATTTTATGCAGATTATGTATAGAATTAAAGGCGGCGACATTAGTGAACAAGTAAAGGAAGATACCTTATCAATGGCGAATATTTTAATTGATAGAGGCGCTGAAGTCATACTTGCTGGCTGTACTGAAATTCCCTTAGTACTGCATGAAGATCAATTAACAGTGCAGATGTTGGCATCGACAGATATATTAGTGGATCGCGTAATAGATTATTGTTTAGGCAATCAGAGTATTTAGATAGGTTAAAAAGACACCCCCCCACTTTTTGGATGTTTTTTAATTCAATAGTTAAAACAGATCAAATAGAGATACAAAATGAAGCATTTTAAAAAATCATTTACACAACAAGAAGCCATACCTGAATCTGCAATTGAAGATGCTGTAGAGGTAATGCGAACAGGTCGCTTACATCGTTACAATGCATTAGAAGGTGAGCAGACTCCTACGGAATTACTCGAATTAGAATTCGCAGACTATTTAGGTGTACCTTATTGTTTGGCAGTAACTTCAGGTGGCTATGCTTTACAGATTGCCATGCGTGCGGCGGGTGTTGAATCTGGTGATAAAATATTATGCAATGCTTTTACGTTGGCACCTGTGCCTGGGGCAATTCACAATACTGGCGCGGTACCTGTTTTAATCGAAGCGGCAGATGATTACTGTATTGATCTCGATGATTTAGAGGCTAAAGCAAAAGCCAGTGGTGCTAAGTTCTTCATGCTGTCACACATGCGTGGCCATATCGCTGATATGGATAGAGTGATGGATATCTGTGAAAAATACGAAATATTTCTGATAGAAGACTGCGCACATACCATGGGAGCAAAATGGGATGGAAAAAACAGTGGTACTTTTGGTGATATTGCTTGTTTTAGTAATCAAACCTATAAGCATATTAACTCAGGTGAGGGCGGATTTTTAACCTCAGAAGATCCTGAAATAATGGCGAAAGCGATAATGTATTCTGGTTCTTATATGCTTTTTGAACGTCACTTGGCAGCACCACCAAAAGAAGTCTTCGAACAGATTAGATTTGAAACGCCGAACTTCAGCGGTCGCATGGATAATCTTCGTGCAGCAATTTTACGTCCACAACTAAAAGATATAAAACGACAGTGTGATCGATGGAATGAACGCTACTCTATATTAGCAAACGGTTTTAGAAAAAGTGAAGCGATTCATATCCCTGAACGTCCTGAGAAAGAACAATTTGTTGCAAGCTCCATTCAGTTTTCGGTACTTAATTTCAATCGTGAGCAAATCGCCCAGTTCCAACAAAAATGTAGTGAACGCGGTGTAATGCTGAAATGGTTTGGCGGAGCAGAGCCGACAGGCTACACAAGCCGTTACGATAGTTGGAAATATATCGCTGACATGCCAAAGTTATCTAAGACTGAGGAAATTCTAGAGACGTTAATGGATATGCGAATTCCGTTGACCTTTGATTTGGATGATTGTCAGTTGATCACTGAAATCGTTGTTGAAGAGGCGAATGCAATTGTAGGAGCTTAAGTCTTTTTAAAACCCCATGAGCATTTCAGAAATAGTAAAAAAATAAAATAATGTAATAAGGAGGCCTAAACTAGAAGGTTATAGGCCTCTAACGAAAGCTAGAGTATTTATTTAAGAAACTGCTACTTTTTTCTTAAGCGCTGTCTTTCTTTTAACAGGTGCTTTCTTCTTTGCGGGTAAAATAGGGTCCCAGCTTTTACCATCAGACATAGTCCAATCCATCAACCAATTTTCAGGAACGGTACTCTTCTTGAGCAAGCAGTCTTCTTCTAGGGTAGGATATATTTCAGCATAAGTAGCAATTTCATTTTCACTCACACGACGGTTTATATGGCGTGGTAGTACCTGCTCTGTATGACTCAAACCAGACACAGCGAGAAGATCGACTAAATAATGAATCATTTTTTTGTGATAACTACCGACTCGCTCTCCTTTGAGATCAATATCTAAGTTTTTGTATCGCGCTGGGTCTTGTGTCGCAATACCTGTTGGACATTTGTCGGTATTGCAATGGCGTGATTGAATACAGCCAAGCGCAAACATCATGCCGCGAGCAGAATTGATAGTATCAGCACCCAATGCCAAAACTCTCATCATATGAAAAGCTGAAATAACCTTGCCGGCAACGATGATACGAATATCATCACGTACCCCAAAACCGATAAGGGCATTATGGACAAAATTAAGGCCGTCGCGCATAGGCGTTCCTACTGAATTCATTAGCTCAATTGGAGCAGCACCAGTGCCGCCTTCTGAACCGTCAACCGTGATAAAGTCGGGTGTCATTCCCGTTTCTTTCATTGCTTTACAGATCGCTAAAAACTCTGTTTTATGACCAATACAGAGTTTGAAGCCAACAGGCTTACCCCCACTAAGTTCGCGTAATTTTGTAACGAATTCAAGCAAGCCCTGAGGTGTTGAAAATGCGGTATGAGCTGGGGGTGATATCACGGCTTTTCCAACGGGAACCCCTCTAATCTCAGCAATCTCCTCATTGACTTTTAAGGCGGGTAAAATTCCACCATGGCCTGGTTTAGCACCTTGAGATAATTTGACCTCAATCATTTTTATTGATTTTTGAGCTGATGTTATTTTAAATTTTTCTGCACTAAAACCACCATCTTCAGCACGACAACCAAAGTACCCTGTACCCACTTGCCAGATTAAATCACCGCCATGTTTAAGGTGATAAGGACTCACTCCACCTTCGCCAGTGTTATGAGCAAAATTATTCTTTTTTGCACCCATGTTCAAAGCTTCGATAGCATTCTTACTCAAGGCACCATAACTCATGGCAGATATATTCAAAGGTGAAGCCGCATAGGGTTGTTTACAGTGTTTCTCACCAAAAATAATTCTCGGGTCTTCATCATGAATAGGCTCAGGATCAAGTGAATGATTCAGCCATTCTGCGCCCACTCGATTAGCATCAAATACTGAACCAAATGCACGAGTATCACGAGCGCCTTTAGAGCGCTGATAAACCAGTGTTCTGTATTCACGACTAATTGGCATCCCGTTGGTGTCAGATTCGATGAAATACTGTTGGATCTCAGGTCGAAAAGATTCTAGAAAATAACGGAAATGGCAAACAACAGGATATAGTCTTCGCAACGTTTGGCTTTTTTGTGTCATATCGCTAATACCGAGAGCAATCAGTGGCAACACAACGATAAATGCAAGAAGTGCAGAACTCCAAATAGTTGATAACACAAGAATAAGAATGGTAACTGCTATTGAGATGATGACGAAGTTTATTCTAGCGGTCATTTTAGGGTCCTTTCTGGATTGATTTGCTATAACGATCTTTAGCATCGTAAGCTATTTGCAAAAAGATGAAACACATTAAAAATAGAACATAAATATAAAAAAAATAGAAACGCGAAAACAGACTTTCCTAAAAAGAAAGCTACGAGAAATATTGTAGACATTAAAAAGCTGGTTTATTACCAGCTTTTTAATGTCTCAAGAAAGGCTGTTTTTAAAAGCACACCCCCCTACTTTTTGATATTTAAGTATTTACTTTGTTTTAAACTTGGTAGGTAATTGCGTAAGTAAGGTTTTCATATCTTAAAATATCCTACTAACGCTGATCCATTCTTTTGTAGTCACGAGTCGCTTCACCAGTATATAACTGACGAGGGCGACCGATCTTAGCTCTAGGATCTCCCATCATTTCATTCCATTGAGATATCCAGCCAACTGTACGGCCAAGGGCAAATAACACAGTAAACATATTCAACGGTATACCCATTCCCAAGAAAATGATGCCGGAGTAGAAATCAACATTTGGATAGAGGTTACGAGACTTAAAGTATTCATCTTCCAGGGCGACTTTTTCCAATTCCATCGCAGTATCGAGTAATGCTTGATGCTTAGGGTCACTCACTGGATTGTTTTCCAACATTTCATGACAAATTTCGCGAATGATCTTAGCGCGAGGGTCGTAGTTTTTATAGACACGATGACCAAAACCCATCAGTCTAAATGAGTCATTTTTATCTTTAGCGCGATCTATGAAATCAGATAATGGTTTGCCGGATTCGTTTATTTCCGTCAACATATGAATAACCGCTTCGTTGGCTCCACCATGAGCGGGCCCCCATAATGAAGCAATACCTGCTGATAACACGGCGAATGGATTCGCTTGTGAACTACCAGCGAGACGAACAGTTGAAGTTGAAGCATTTTGCTCATGATCAGCATGCAGAATTAAAATAACATCTAACGCTTTCGCCATTATTGGGTCGACTTTGTATTCTTCTGATGGCATGGAAAACATCATGTGTAGGAAATTTTCGCTATAGCCTAAATCGTTTCTAGGTTGTACAAAAGGCATTCCCATGGCGTAGCGATAACTCCACGCCGCAATTGTTGGCATTTTAGCAATTAAACGATGGGCAGCATCCATACGGTCACTCGCATCATGAACATTTTCATCGTCATGATAAAATGATGATAAGCCGCCTACAACACCTACCATGATTGCCATCGGATGAGCATCACGACGGAATCCGCTGTAAAATGTCTTAAGTTGCTCATGCAACATACAACGGCTATTGAGCGCTTTTACAAACTCTTCTAACTCAGCAGTTGTTGGTAATTCTCCATTGAGTAACAGGTAGCATGTTTCAGTAAAGGTACTTTCTTCAGCTAGTTGCTCGATAGGATAACCTCGATATTCAAGAATACCTTTATCACCATCTAAGTAGGTGATATTACTCCAGCAACTTGCCGTCGCCATAAAACCTGGATCATAGGTGAAATACCCTAATTCTTTGTAAAGACTGCTGATATCAATAGTCATCGGGCCACTGGTAGGCTTAAGAAGGTCTAACTCAATTTCTTTACCAGTACGATTATCAATAAGCGTAACACTATCTTTATTGGGCATTCAATTTCTCCATCTTCTGTATATACAGAATCATTATAATTTATTATTTAAAGTTTAGTTCTATTGCAGATAAATAATGCAGGTATTTGATACTGCGGCAAGTATTAAAAATTCAAATTACTTTTAGTTAAGCATTCAGAATAGAAAAGTATACAGTATTATAAAAATGAATAGCTTCAATCGTAAGCATTAAAGATGGCTGTCGTTCAGCTGTAAACAATCCCACTCTCAGCTTAGTTGATTCTTACTCAGGCTTTTTATGAGCAGTTTATCTAATGTTTCAGTCCTCTAATCTTTTGTTGCTTATTTTTTAACCAAATTGCTCTATTATTGGAGATAATTAATTGGTCTACTCATATTCAAAATAAATATCCAAAATAATGATGTAAGTAAGATTAAAACTTCAAATAAAAAAGTAAAAATTATGAAGAGTTATATTTTAGGGATTTCGGCTTATTACCATGATAGCGCAACTGCTTTAATTTGTGATGGTGAAGTTGTGGCTGCTGCCCAAGAAGAGCGTTTTACGCGTAAAAAGCATGACCCTGCTTTTCCTACACAAGCAATAAAATATTGTCTTCAAGAAGCGGGTATCACTCATGCTGATATTCAGCACGTAGTTTTTTATGATAAACCTTTATTAAAATTTGAAAGGCTTCTAGAAACTTACCTTTCATATACCCCTTCTGGTTTTCGTTCATTTTTAACGGCGATGCCGATTTGGTTAAAAGACAAATTATTTTTAAAAAAGACCTTAAAGCGTGAATTGTCATCGGTTTTCGGTACAACAGAAAAAGAGTTACCGAGTTTATTGTTTAACGAGCATCATCAATCACATGCGGCATCCGCTTTTTTCCCTTCTCCTTATGAAAAAGCAGCAGTGCTATGTTTAGATGGTGTCGGTGAATGGGCTACCACATCGATGTGGTTGGGCGATGGCAATAAACTTACACCACAATGGGAAATTGATTTCCCTCACTCATTAGGTCTGTTGTATTCAGCTTTTACATATTACACAGGTTTTCGAGTAAATTCTGGTGAATACAAACTCATGGGACTTGCTCCTTATGGTGAGCCAAAATATGTAGATCTTATTCTAGATAATTTGATCGATCTCAAAGAAGACGGCACATTTCGCCTGAATATGAAATATTTTAACTACGCGACGGGTCTAACTATGACCAATAAAAAATTCGCGGAGTTATTTAACGCACCAGCAAGAGAGCCCGAAGGTGAGTTAACCCAAAAAGAAATGGATATCGCGCGTTCTATTCAATGGGTAACCGAAGAAATTGTTTTACGTTTAGGTCGTGCCGTACACAAAGAAACAGGTATGGATTATCTCTGTCTTGCAGGCGGTGTTGCACTTAACTGTGTTTCAAACGGCCGTTTGCTACGTGAAGGGCCGTTCAAAGAAATTTGGATTCAACCTGCTGCAGGCGATGCAGGTGGAGCCATTGGTGCAGCGTTATCTGCATACCATGAATACATGGAAAAACCACGCGAATTACAAGTGCCAGATGCAACCAAGGGTTCATATTTAGGACCTAAATTCAGCAACGAGCAAATCACAAACTACTTAGATAAAATTGGTGCAAAATACGAAAAGCTAGAAGATGCCGCGTTAATGCCAAAACTCGCCGAGGTAATGGAAGGCGAACAAGTGGTAGGCTGGTTTCAAGGTCGAATGGAATTCGGGCCACGCTCATTAGGTGCTCGTTCAATTATTGGTGATGCGCGCAGCACAAAAATGCAAACAGTGATGAATCTTAAAATTAAATACCGTGAGTCTTTCCGTCCGTTTGCCCCTGTAGTTAAATTCGATAAAGTATCAGAATGGTTTGAACACGAAGGCCCAAGCCCTTATATGTTAATTGTTGCACCTGTTAAAGAGGAAAAGCGCACCATAATGTCTACAGATGAAGATTCTTTATTTGGCATTGATAAGCTTAATATTCCTCGTTCACAAATTCCAGCAGTCACCCATGTTGATTACTCAGCTCGTGTACAAACGGTACATCCTGAGACTAATCCCCGTTTTTATGATTTGCTAGATGCATTTGAAAAAAGAACAGACTGTCCAGTATTGGTGAACACCTCATTTAATGTTCGTGGAGAGCCAATAGTGAATACACCAGAAGATGCTTACCGTTGTTTTATGCGTACAGAAATGGATTATTTGGTGATGGAAAATATTTTAATCGATAAAACTATTCAACCCGCATGGGAAGAAGAGGGTGATTGGCGTAACGAGTTTGCCTTGGACTAAATGAACCAAAAGAGGTGTTGTAACCATTTAAAAAGGCACACCCCCCTACTTTTTTCACTTTAAATACTGAAATACTGATAGAAAAATGAGTAACGAAACATGTCTCACAACATAAATACAGCAGATGTAACAAAAACAGATTTGAGAAAGTTTGGTTTCATCATGGGCGGAATGTTCGCATTAATCTTTGGTGGACTGTTGCCTTGGATTTTTAATGCAGAGAGCTGGCCAAGATGGCCATTTATTGTGTTAGTAGTTTTCTGGGCTTTAGCATTAATACTTCCAGAAAGTTTGCGTAAGGTAAACGAAATATGGATCAAAATCGGAAACGTTTTAGGCTGGATTAATAGCCGAATTATTTTAGGAGTGATGTTTTATCTACTAATTTTCCCAATCGGATTATTGCTTAAAGTATTTGGAAAAGATGCAATGAATCGAAAACTAGAATCAGATACTGACTCTTATAGAAGAATAAGTAAGCAGCGTGACCCTAAACATTTGGAAAAGCCATTTTAGGCAATACAAAATATTAAACAAAGCTAAAAGAGTTAATTCATAGCTAAATAGAAATTAAAGGACAGAAGAATGTTAGATTTATTACAAGATTTATGGGCATTTATGCGTGAGCGCAAAAAGTTTTGGCTCGCTCCTATTATACTCATTATGGTTTTGTTAGGAGGACTGTTGGTATTAGCCCAAGGTTCTGCTATTGCACCCTTCATTTACACTTTGTTTTAAACACTTAATAAAGCAACTATATGAAAATTATCGCGAATATGTTTCTACTAGGTTTCAGCTTACTCATTGCTTTCGCAGTGGGTGAAGTAGCGAGCCGTTATATCGTTCCTATTTCTCCTGGGCCTAGTATCTTAGATATGGAAGGCAATAAACGACAAATTAGCTATGTTGAACCAAGTCAAACCTTTCGTATTATTACACCAGACTACGATGCCGAAACATCGATAACTGCTGATGGTTATCGAGCACCAGCTGCAAGCGGTAAGCCTGATGTAATATTTATGGGTGATTCATTTACCTATGCTCAAGGCGTAAAAGATGCCGAAGCATTTCCTGCTATTTATTGTCAAAAGAAACAATTAAATTGTGCGAACTTGTCTGTTCCTGGCTCAAGTACATTATATGAAAATGATAGATTAGAACGTTTTATCGTAGAGAATAAATGGCGTCCTAAGAAAGTACATTTCTTCTTTTTTACCGGTAATGACTTTGGCGATAATATAGACGCCGATGAAAAACGGTCAAGAGGTGAGGGATATGAACCAGGAGAATTAACAAATAGTCTTGCAACAGAAAGCGAAACAGGAATTGTAGAAAAAACAATAGATCTAGGATTAAAGTACTCTAATCTACTTCGAATTGCATATTTTCAAATATTACCCATGATTCGAAATAGTGCTGAAGAAAATGATCAAAAACTGAAACAAGCGCTAGCAATCACTAAAAATGAATTTACTCGTTTAGAGTCACTAAGTATTGCCTATGGATTTGAATATCAGCTATATGTCATTTTCACTAAAGCAGAAATAGAACAGAATATTTACCAAACCTTAGGCCCAAAGATTCAAGCACAAACGTCTCAGCCAGTCATTTTGCTGGGAGAATTATTTAAACCAAATACCAGTGATTATTTTTTCCCTAGTGATGGGCATTTCACTATAAAAGGAAACCAAACATTAGCTAAGTTTTTATTAGAGCAATAGTTTCTGTTTTTTACACCGCTTTAATCATTTCTAATCTGGGCGATAGACCTTCGCATTCTTAAAACCTTGTTTCAGTAAACAAGTTGCATGGAGCTGGTCATTACGCCTTTATCATAAAATATTAGATATTATTTGTCTTGCGGCTAACTAGGGAATGGTTGATTGCGCTTGTAAAAACGAATGTGTAAATCGACTTCTCCATTGGTTCGGGTGTTACTTTTATCTCGATCAATACTTGGGCATGTAGCGCTTTTACCATTTAACAACAAATCAAATTACTTCAATGGCGCGCCCGGAGGGACTCGAACCCCCTACCTACGGCTTCGGAAGCCGTCACTCTATCCAGATGAGCTACGAGCGCATATCTAACTCTTGAATGCGTCGCGAGTATAACCAGTTTCAACATTTCTGTCATTTGTCAGTGATATTAAAATAAGCTTATCTATAAGCTTCTATACGCAATCTAAAACTCTATTATTCAATTCCTTAAATAAATATGAAGGATTTTGCAATCGGTATTGAAATAGATCAATCTAACCCAATCCTTTTATAATGGTGAAACTACTGTCCTACTAGTTATCAAAAAGTAGGGGGGTGTCCTTTTAAAGCTAAAAACAGATCTGGAATACACATGGAACAATATAGAGGCACAACCATCTTATCCGTGCGCCGAAACGGTAAAGTTGTCATCGGTGGCGACGGGCAAGTTTCGTTGGGTAATACCATAATGAAAGGCAATGCGCGTAAAGTGCGTCGTTTATATAACGATAATGTGATTGCAGGTTTTGCTGGCGGTACAGCCGATGCTTTTACTTTATTTGAAAAATTCGAAGCAAAATTGCATGAGCACAATGGCAATTTAACGCGTGCTGCAATTGAGCTTGCCAAAGACTGGCGAACAGATAGAGGCATGCGCTCGTTAGAAGCTTTGTTGGCGGTAGCAGACAAAGAAACCTCATTAATTATCACTGGTAATGGTGATGTGATTGATCCTGAAGATAATTTAATAGCCATAGGTTCAGGAGGACCGTTTGCACAATCAGCAGCTATGGCATTGTTAGAAAACACAGACTTGTCAGCGCGCGAGATTGTGGAAAAAGGTCTTGGAATTGCAGGTGATATTTGTATTTATACCAACCAGAATCGCACCATTGAGGAGCTTTAGCTTAGAGCATTCATCTTTCACTTCAACTCGGCATTATTTTCGTACTCGGTTGGTCACATATAATATATATGCTCCCGCCCTGCGTGCGAAAATGCCTTGATTTGAAGTGAAATCTAAACGTTCTAAACTAAACCTTGTATCGATTAAAATAGAATTTTAAATAAAAACTCCCAAAAAGTGGTGTGCCTCCCTAGACTCTTTAGGAATCAGGGAGGTATCAGAATAATTTCCGTGAGGAAATATCGGGGAAGGTTGTACCGAAGTGCAGCAACTATATAAAACAGATGAAAAAGAGAAAAGCTATGTCAATGACACCAAGAGAGATCGTCCAAGAATTAGATAAGCATGTTGTGGGACAACAAGATGCGAAGCGTGCGGTTGCTATCGCCTTACGTAATCGTTGGCGCAGACAGCAACTTGATAAAGATTTACGCCAAGAGGTTACTCCCAAGAATATTTTAATGATTGGACCTACCGGTGTGGGTAAAACTGAAATTGCCCGACGTTTAGCAAAATTAGCAAATGCGCCTTTTATTAAAGTTGAAGCCACTAAATTTACTGAAGTGGGTTATGTTGGTAAAGAGGTCGATTCGATTATTCGAGATCTTGTGGATGTAGCGATTAAATTTACTCGCGACCAAGAAGTTGAAAAAGTAAAAAATCGTGCGGAAGATGCTGCGGAAGATAGAGTGTTAGATATTCTATTACCGAGTCCTAAAGCCGATGCACAATGGCAAGGCATGGATTCAGATGGTAATGATAACTCAAAGCCCGCCGAAGATAGTTCGACCCGTCAAAAATTCCGTAAGAAACTGCGTGAAGGTGATCTTGATGATAAAGAAATCGAGATAGAACTCTCTGCAAACCCAATGGGTGTTGAGATCATGACCCCACCTGGTATGGAGGATATGGCGAGCCAACTGCAAGGCATGTTCCAGAACATGGGGCAGGGTAAAACCAAAAAGCGTAAGTTAAAAATCAAAGATGCCTTGAAAGAATTAGCCGAAGAAGAAGCACATAAGCTGGTGAATACAGAAGATTTAAAGCAAATTGCTTTAGATAATGTTGAGCAAAACGGTATCGTATTTTTGGATGAAATTGACAAAGTCATTCAGAAAGGTGAAATGGGTGGAGCGGGAGTTTCTCGCGAAGGCGTTCAGCGAGATTTACTACCGCTAATTGAAGGCAGCACGGTCACAACAAAACACGGTATTATCAAAACTGATCATATCTTGTTTATTGCATCCGGGGCATTCCATACGGCGAAACCGTCAGATTTGATTCCTGAACTACAAGGTCGCTTACCCATTCGAGTGGAACTTGGTGCGTTAACGGCTGATGATTTCAAACGTATTTTGGTAGAGCCTGATTCATCATTGACTGAACAATATCAAGGATTACTTAATACAGAAGGTGTTAACGTTGAATTTACGGATGATGGTATTCAACGTATCGCCGAAACTGCTTTTCAAGTTAACGCACAGACCGAAAATATTGGTGCACGACGTTTACATACGATTGTAGAACGCTTATTAGAAGAAGTATTGTTTTGTGCCCCAGATTGTACCGATGATGTTATCGTTGATGCAAAAATGGTTGATGATGTTCTTGGTGAATTAATAGAAGATGAAGATTTAAGTCGTTATATTCTCTAGTGATTTATTAATTTAAGCATTAGTTTAACCTAGTATTAGGTAGCAAAAATGGAAGTGTAAAGCTTCCATTAACTTTAAATGGAAAGACCAGCATGGCAAAAATGACACCAACAGATATCGCATTACATCAGACATCGCGAATTTTAGAACTTACTTGGCCAGATGGTGAAGTGCATAATTTACCCGTCGAGTACTTACGTGTTTATTCGCCATCTGCCGAAGTGCGCGGGCATGGCCCGGGGCAAGAGGTATTACAATTAGGTAAACAAGATGTAAATATCAAAGCCATTGAGCCTGTTGGCCACTATGCTATTAAACTCGTTTTTGATGATAATCATGACAGTGGTTTATATGATTGGGGTTTATTACGGGAGCTTGGTGAAGATTATGATGAATATTGGGCTGACTATTTAGCGCGATGTGAAGAGGCAGGACACAAGCGTGAAGAGATGACTTCATTCTCAACCGTCCAAACTTATAAGCCAGACTAATGATTTCAATTTGTAGTGTGTTAACCAGTAAATGTACCCACTGAAAAGAGTCCCAGAATGTCATTTATCGATACATTAAAATTCAATGAAGATGGGCTAATCCCTGCGATTGCACAGCAACACGATACCAATGAAGTGTTGATGATGGCTTGGATGAATAAGACCTCAATTGAAGAATCGCTAGAAACAGGTCGCGTTTGTTTTTGGTCTCGTTCTCGTCAAGCACTTTGGCGTAAAGGTGAAAGCTCTGGGCAAGTGCAGATGCTTAAAGAATTTCGTGTCGATTGCGATGCGGATACCTTATTGTTGCTAGTGGATCAAACTGGACCTGCTTGTCATACGGGGCGTCGAACTTGTTTCTATCAAGTGGCAGAAGAAGGTGAATTAAAGATCGATTCAGATCCATTGATTGACCCTAAAGAATTATATAAATAAACAATGAGTAGTTCCCAATGAAGTGGCTACTGCTAAAAATAATTCGCGGTTACCAATTATTTCTAAGTCCCGTACTTGGCAGTAGTTGTCGTTTTGAACCTACCTGTTCTTCCTATTCTCATGAAGCCATTGCAAGGCACGGAGCTTTCAAGGGATCATGGCTAGCTTTAAAAAGAATCAGTCAATGCCATCCTTGGGGAAAAGATGGGTATGACCCAGTACCAGAAACAAAGAAGAATCAAAAAAAATAGAAATGAAGTTCTTTCTAGACTTGCGCTAAGTTCGTCATAGGCATGTTTTGAGCTAAGTCGAAATGCCTGTATTGAGCAACGTCAAAATGCTTGTATTGAGCTAAGTCGAAATGACACTCCCCTACTTTTTTAAGCGTGTGCATCAAAGAAAGTCATCTTAGACTGATTTCTTGCTTCAAATGTCAACGCAAGTTATTGTTTGTATAAGTAATACTCAGGCTAACTATAATTTTGAATGAAATAATCATTAATGAACAAGACGATGAGGATTTAGAAAAATATCCTGAAATGATTGCGGCCGTCGATCTGGGATCGAACAGTTTTCATATGATCGTAGCGCGTGTCGATGAATCTGGAAATTTCTCTATGGTTGATCAAATGAAGGAGATGGTACGCCTTCGTGGTGGGCTTGATGAAGAGAACAATATGGACGAAGCAGTGGCGCAAAATGCGCTTGATTGTCTGCAGCGCTTCGGTGATCGAATTCGTCATTTGGAGAAAAGTTCAGTAAGGGCTGTTGGTACAAATACATTAAGGACGATGAACAAATCAAAGTCCTTTTTGCGCAAAGCCAATAAAGCATTGGGACATCGGATTGGAATTATTCCTGGGCGCGAAGAAGCGCGTTTAGTCTATCTCGGTGTATCGCATACCTTATCAGATGATCGCGGCAACCAATTAGTCATTGATATTGGTGGTGGCAGTACAGAATTTATTATTGGCGAAATGTTTGAACCCAAACTTTTAGAAAGTTTGAATTTTGGTTCTGTAAGCGCGACTAAACGTTTTTTCTCTGATGGAAAACTCACTAAAAAGAACTGGAAGAAAGCCAACACCGCCCTTCGTTTGGAAATAATGCCAATAGCAAAGCAGTTTTCAATTAAAAATTGGGAATTCGCAATAGGCTCGTCAGGTACGATAAAGGCAACTCAAGAGATCATTCACGCATTTGAATTGGAAAAATTCAAAATTACCTTGGGTTCTTTGAATAAGATTCGTGATCAAATGATTGAAATGAAAACAATCGACAAACTAAAGCTTCCGCTTATAAATAGTGAGAGATTACCTGTTTACGCGGGTGGTTTGGCTATTTTAATTGCTATCTTCGAAGCTTTAAAAATTGAAACGATGACAGTATCCGAAGGTGCTTTGCGAGAAGGCCTTCTGTATGATTTGCTAGGCAGAATAAACCATGAAGATGTCAGGAATCGGAGTGTTCGCGATTTAATGCAACGCTTTAATATTGATACTGTGCAATCTGACTTAGTCAAAAGCACAGCCTTGCACTGTTTTAAAAGTGTGAGAAAAGACTGGGGTTTGCCGAAAAGACGCAAACGTATTCTTGGATGGGCCGCTGATTTGCATGAGTTGGGCATCAGTATTACTCATGATAAACATCATTTGCAGGGTGCGCATATTCTAGAATATGCTGACATTCCTGGTTTTGCTAGGCGTAGACAGCACTGGCTTTCGATGATGGTAATGTCACATCGCAAAAAATTACCTATTGAATTGTTTGATGAGCTTTCTGAAGACGAGCGATCAACCGTAATTTATCTTATTGTTCTGCTAAGACTGGCAGTTTTATTTCATCGTTCGCGTCAAGAGCTAGATGCAATGCCCAAAGTTTTGGGTAGCAAAAATAAATTACACATCGATATTGAGGGCGATATCAATGATCAAGCTCTCTTAGAAGCGGATCTTATTCAAGAAAAACAATGGTTATCTAAAGTAGATTTTGAATTGAGTTTTGGGTAGACATGCAGCTATCCCATCTTCCTACTCATTAGTTTTTTTAAAATTTACTTGCCCACTTATCTTTACTTTGTTTCTTTTGCTTAATTATTAATCAATAATTGTTGCTTTAGAGTTTTACGAAGTCAAATCTACGCTCATGAAAAAAATTGCTATTGTCATTGCTGATTTAGATCTTGGTGGCGGCCAACGGGTTGCGATTAACCTTGCCAATGCTTTGGCTAAAAATAATAAAGTTAGCATTGTTATTTTTCAGGATGATGAGATTCATTATGACGCTCCGGGTGACTTAATTCATTTAGATTGTCCACAATCGAGCAACCTTTTTGGTAAGGTACGCAATGTCTTTAAGCGTGCAAAAAAGCTAAAAGCGTTAATCAAAAAAGAACAGTATGACCATGTCTATGGTTTTATGGAAACGGCTAATTTCCCTACCGCAATGGTATTTAAAGATGCGGCTTTATCTGTACATTGTAATCCCCGTGAATTAAGTTTTTTCGAATCTCTCTTGGTTCGATTAACGTATTCAAGGGTGAAAAACGTGATTGCGGTTTCAGAGGACGTAGCTTCTATTTTAAGAAGTGATTACGGCTTAAAAAATGTTTCTCGAATTTATAATCCTGTTGATGTTGAAGATGTCACTGCCCAAGTTGATAAACCTTACGAACATCCAAAGCCATACATAGTAGCTCTAGGTCGTTTTCATGAAGTAAAACGCTATGATCTTTTAATTAATGCCTATGCAAAAAGTAAAATGAAGGATGATTGTGATTTAGTCATTGTGGGTGATGGTGAATTAAGAGGCAGCTTAGAAAACCAAGTTAATGCCCTACAGTTATATGGCAAAGTGCATTTTGTAGGCACGCAGAGTAATCCGTTTCCCTATCTTGCGGGTGCAAAATTTTTGACCTTGAGCAGTCGTACCGAAGCATTTCCGATGGTGCTTATTGAGGCTTTAGCGTTACAGTGTCCCATAGTGGCAACTGACTGTCCCACTGGCCCGCGTGAAATAGTCCGCCACAATGAAAATGGTTTATTAGTCGAAAATGAAAACGTCGATGCGTTTAGCGAAGCAATTGATACACTTTATTACAACGACGTCTTACGTAGAAAGTTTAAGAAAAATGCCATTAGTTCAATTCAACATCTCACAGGTGAGGTAATTGCAGAAGAGTGGCTATCTCTTTAGTTGCGCAAAGGTTTTTCTGATTTATTTTTGTTTTGTGAACTCATGATAGTTTGTCGAATATTTTCAATAAGTGACTAATATCTTTATTATCAATTCGCTTCAGTAAATGTGCTGACTTTTCATCTAATGAAATTGAAGCGTTATCAAATAACGCTTCTCCTGACTCAGTTATTTTTACAAGACTAACACGAGCATCTCTAGGATTAATCTCCTTTTCTATCAGCCCTATTTTTTCCATTGGCATCAACATGCGTGTTACGCCAGACGCTGTCCGACTTATTGCATCAGCTAAATCGATTCTGCGTAGCGTTTTATTGGGCGAATTCATTAAGTGAAATAAAACCATATATTCAGAAAACCCTATGCCATGCAGACCACTGAGGGTTAAGTCTATATTTCTTGAAATAGTGGTGCTATTTACCCAAAGGTTAATGACTGCTTCCGTGTGTATTTTCATTTAACGTATACCTTAGTAAAGTTACTTTCAATATGCTTGATTAGTCAAGTATATTGAAAGTAACTGTTTTGTCAAAACTTAGTTCTGAATAGTTATCTACTTACGTTCCAAATTGATAAAATGTGATACATTTAAAATAACGAAAATACGGTTAACAACTAACAACCCTTGGAACGTAATCATTAAATGAATTCAAAAAGACACCCCCCCACTTTTTACTCGTTTTGTTTGTGTTTAATCATCGCTTTTAGCTTTATCCCAACTGTTTGGGCGAGTGACTTAGCTAAAGAAAAACGCTGGGCTGAGCAAATCAGCGACTCTTTGCTTGATGGTGAAGCGGTTACTTTAAACAATGGTAGCCATGATTTTTTAGCGATAGAAACACAAGCCGAAGATGCGAATGAACTGGGTGTGATAATCATTCACGGAATAGGCATTCATCCAGATTGGCCTGCTGTAATACAACCCCTACGTGTGGAACTTGCTGAAGCTGGTTGGAATACACTATCGTTGCAAATGCCAGTGTTAAGCAATGATGCTAAAGCTGAAGATTACGAGCCGCTGATGAAAGATGTACCTTTAAGAATTGATGCAGGTATTCGTCATTTAAGCAAACAAGGCAGTAAAAGAATAGCGATCGTTGCTCATAGTATGGGCGCGAGAATGACGAGTTACTATCTATCACATAAGAAAAAGTACCAAGAAGCACAAACCGAAACGCCAATTGTTGTGTTTGTCAGTGTAGGCATGGGAACGGATGATAATAATTATTTTAGTAATATAAAAATCCCAATTTTCGATATTTTTGGTGAGAATGACCTGGCTAATGTTTTAGCTTCTGCACCAATACGGAAAAGCTTTTCAGCGAATAATAAGCGCTATAAACACATTGAAGTGGCGAAGGCTAATCACTTTTTTGATGATCAAAATGAGGCTTTGTTGAAAGTTGTTACTGAATCACTTACCGGGTTTTAAGTTTAATGAGAATTCCACGCTTTTATCAAGAAGTTGATGTTGACGTTCAGCAACAACAAGCCTTATCAACAATCAATCACCGTCATGCTATTCAAGTATTACGCTTGAAATTAGGAGAGTCGCTTATCCTATTTGATGGTAAGGGCGGTGAGTACAAGGCAAAAATCAGCGTGTGTAATAAACGTGATTCAGCCGTTGTATTGGAATCGTTCGATGATATTAATCGTGAATCACCATTACAGAGCGTATTGATTTTATCTACGATAAAGTCAGATAAGATGGACTTTGCGATTCAAAAAGCGGTGGAATTGGGTATCACGCATATTCAACCGATGATTTCCGAGCGCAGTGTTATTAAAATTAAGGCAGATCGTTTGCAGAAAAAAATGCAGCATTGGCAGGCGATTATTGTTGGAGCTTGTGAACAATCAGGCCGAACGCAGGTTCCTAGCATTGAGGAACCACTATCTTTAGAAGATTGCTTAAGTAAATATGAGAATGATTTTTGTATAGGAATGCTACCAACGTCTAGTGAAAAAATTCAAGATTTACCTCCCTTAGCTAAAAATCAAAATGTCGCTTTATTTATTGGCCCTGAGGGTGGCTTCACCAATGATGAAGAAGCCTTGATGGAACGCTATAAAATAAATACCGTAAATTTTGGTAGTCGAATTTTACGTGCTGAAACGGCGGTGATAGCGGGTCTTAGCGCTTGCCAACAGAAATGGGGAGACTTGTAATCCCGATTGTATTTGTGTTGTTGCTTTTGCAGGGTTCATCTGAAACTACGCCATCGATAAAGTGAATCATACTGTGTGGTGAAATAGGTACTTTATCTCCAGGCAACAGAATACCCACCAAATTGAGTGGATCGGCTGATGAAATACTCACTTGTTGTTTGCTGTTCTCCTTCTTTGTGGATTTTTTTAAAAGCGTTAGTGCCTCAGGCAAAGCAAATTGTTCGCCACTCACTCCGTTGACAAAGCGTCCGCCCCGAATTTCACCGCGTGCTTCCATGCGCCAATACACTCTTAGCAAGTCACGCCATGGTGGTAGGTTTTGTTCGCGTTCTAGCATTTTTCGAAATAGAACACCGTAACGATGTAATAGCGTCCAGGCGATAAATTCCAGATCTTCGCTATTCAACGCTTCACTTTTTTGGGTTTCGTTAAGGCTATTTGAATTGATTAAACTCCAGCGCCCAGCATTATCAAAAGGGGATATTTTCGCTGCACCTCGACCCCGTCCCTGTCGAGAACTATACTTTGGGCGTTTTGCCGACGGTGTAATCAGCGCTCGTAATCCAACATAAGCATCGGAAGTGACTAAACCCCAGTTCACACATTCGCCCAAAGCATCTTCAACTTGGGTTTTTAAAATACCTGTTTCTTGAACAATATCGAAGAAGAATAATGCGCCTTTCTCTTTGAGAACGTTTACGACTTTCTGCGCATAAGGACCGAGATTATATTTTTCGGGTGGTGTGCTAAAACGTTGCCATTGGTTTAAATGATTGCGTTGAATTAAGGCGATTGGAGTATGGCTAACGGGTGATTTTTTGCGTTTATCATGAGTGTCTACAACATTTAAGCGAAGCCAATTTAGTCGTCCCGAAATGCACAGATTATCGAGCATATCCATACTCATGTTTTTTATGCGGGCGGGTAGAATATGTTTTTGCCATGCATTTGCCGAGGCAGAAATCCCTTCGAGTTGCTCTAATACATGGGCGAGAGACTCAGTGCCTTCACTTCTATCTGTTAGGCCTTGCCATTCAAATAAGAAACTCATGTATTTGCTTGGGCTGATGGGTTCAATTTCGCGCCTTAAACGAGTAATGGTATAACGATGTATTCGAGCTAATAAGCGGCGTTCACACCATTCTACTTCTTGGTTTTGTTGAGTGAAATGACCTTGAATAACAAAGCCTTCTTGCTCCAATTGCAACAGAGCTTGATCCACTTCACTATTTTTAATCCCTAAAGGCTGGGCTAATTCTGAGGCAGTGACAGGTCCTAGAATCTCCAAACGACTTCTTATGATTTCTAATAAAGGGTTATCGCTTGTGGAAACCCCCAAAAAGTGGGGGGGTGTCATTTCAACCTTGCTCAATACAGGCCTTCGACTAAGCTCAGCAACCGTAGCATTCGTTTTATTCAGTAGTTGAATATCAGGAAAAAGAGCAATAAATTCATGCAGTCGTTCGCTTGCAATCCAGAGTAAACCATCGTCCTTTAGTTTGATTTTATATGCACGATTATCGTCAAAGAGTTGTTCAAACAAATGCTCCCAACCGCTGTCACTGAGAATGTCTAAAGCTAATGCATACTTGCCTTGTTCGCTTTCCTGAATGAAGCCCATTACCATTAAAGCATCGTGCAACTCATCCGCTGTTCTTACCGTCGGCCATGCTTCTTCCTGCACTTTGCGAATGGCGTTGATATCCAATTTACGTAATGACGCGGCTTCTTCAGCGTTCATAAACGGTTGTGATTTGATCGCCATAGTACGACGTTCTTCGGCATCACCATCGTCTAAAAAGGCGTAAGGTTTGGCGCTGATCACTTCTTGAGATAGCGGCGAAGGAGAGGTTAAATCACAGCACGTTATTTTGATTTCCCCTGTTTCAATTTTTTTGATTACCTCGATTAGGCCTTCAATATCCATAGTGTCATTGAGGCAATCTTTTATCGTTTGCTCTACCAAGGGATGTTCGGGAATTTCCCTTTCGCCTGCGATATTTTCTAGGCAAGCAATTTGATCCGGGAACACCACCGCCATTAAATCTTCGGCATCTGATCGTTGAAAATAAGGAGGCGAACGTCGACCAAAACGGTTACGTAAAACAGCCAACGAAATCGTTGCATTCCAACGCCAACGCGTGGGAAAAATTGGAGCGTCTAGCATCGCTTGCACTAAAACGTCACGTACAGTGTTGGAGTTTAAGTAGCGCGATACCTCTTCCATTGGGAAACTATGAGTGGAAGATAGCGACAGTACGATACTGTCTTCTAATGCAGCTGCTTGTAATTCAAAATTAAATTTCCGACAGAAACGCTTACGTAAAGCTAAGCCCCAAGCTTTATTAATACGCGAACCAAAGGGCGAGTGAATCACAAAGTGCATATCGCCGACTTCATCGAAGAAGCGTTCAAAAATGATATCTGTTTGTGTGGGCAATAAACCTAACGCAGCTTTAGCAGAATGCAGATACGCAATTAATTGTATAGAAGCTTCAACAGTGAGTTTGTATTCTTGTTGGAGAAAGTTAAGTGCGACATCTTCGCCTTCGTCGAGTAAGTCATCGATGGTTGAGCGTAAACTGGAAACCGCGGCAGAAAGTTCATTGCTACGTCCAAAACCTTCGCCAAACCAAAAGGGGATATTGGGTGGTTGCCCTTGAGCATCTTCGACAAACACTTTGCCTGTTTCAGATTTTAAAATGCGGTAGGAGCGATTACCTAATTGAAAAATATCTCCCGGTAAACTATCGAAGGCGAAGTCTTCACCCACCGTACCAATACGGAAGCCTTCAGGTTGTAAAATCACATCGCAATCGAACTGGTCGGGGATTGCACCACCGTTAGTGAGTGCAATAATCCGAGCGCTTTTCCGTGGGCGCACGCGACGATTAATCGCGTCGTAATGTAAATATGCGCCACGTCTACCACGTCGTGTTGAATAACCATCGGCGAGCATTTGAATGATTTTATCAAACTCGCTCAGTTCTAGTTTTGAATAAGGGGCGGCACGGCAAAGCGTTTCATAAAGCTCATCGACTAACCACTCACGACTGCTAACTTCTGCCACAATTTGTTGTGCTAATACATCTAAGGGTTGATGCGGAATGATCACGCGATCTAATTCATCGTTATTTGCTGCATGCACTAAGGCCGTAGTTTCCACCAACTCGTCTCGTGTCAGTGGAAATATTCTACCTTTAGGTGTTGCCCCTATGGCATGACCAGAGCGCCCGACGCGTTGTAAAAAAGCAGCAATTGAACGCGGTGATCCTAACTGAACGACCAAATCGATATCACCAATATCAATACCTAACTCTAATGACGCAGTCGCGACCAGAACTTTTAAATCGCCCCGCTTAAGTCGTTGCTCTGCTTCTAAGCGGTTTTCTTTTGCCATGCTGCCATGATGCGCCATCACGTTTTGTTCGTCGTCTTTGTTAATGCGTTCTGCGATATTTTTAGCAACACGCTCAGCGAGTCGGCGGGTATTCACAAAGATCAACATGGTTTTATGTGTATTAGCGAAATGTTCTAGACGTCGGTAAATCTCATCCCAGACTTCGTTTGCCATAACGGCACTGAGTGGTGATAGTGGTATTTCTATGGCGAGATCACGCTGTCGCGAATGACCTGTATCTATAATGGCGCAGGGCTCAGTCTTTTCATCTCTGTCACCCACAAGAAAATTAGCCATCATCTCAATTGGCTTTTGTGTTGCTGATAAACCGATGCGTTGTAAGTGTGCTTTAGGGCGGTTTTCTTTGATTAGCGCTTCAAGCCTCTCCAATGAGAGCATTAGATGTGAACCACGTTTACTGCCAGCAACCGCATGAATTTCATCAATAATAACGGTGTTGACGGTACTCAACATTTTTCTACCAGACTCTGAGCTTAGTAGAATGTAAATTGATTCTGGCGTGGTCACAAGAATATGAGGTGGCGTGCGAATGGCCTTTGCTCGCTCGGCTGGTGAGGTATCGCCCGTACGAACCCAGGCACGAATATCAACATCATGCAGGCCTTGTTCTAACAATGCATCGCGTGCGCCTTGCAATGGTTGCTGTAGGTTGATTTGTATGTCGTTAGATAGGGCTTTAAGTGGTGAGATATAAAGCACGCGGGTTTCGTCTTCAAGTACGCCCCGCTTCAATCCCTCTTTAACAAGTTGATCAATCGCCGAGAGAAAAGCCGCGAGTGTTTTACCCGATCCCGTGGGTGCAGCTAATAAAGTGTGTTGACCTTGATTGATGGCATCCCATGACTTTTCTTGAATATCAGTCGCCGCAGCAAAGTTCGAATTGAACCAACTTTGTATTGCTGGATGAAAGTTTTCAAGAGACATAATTACGATAATACGCTTTTTGTACGCTTTTTTCTATATTTTGAAATTGTTATGGATCGATGAGAGCTTAAGCAATAACAATTTATGCTATCAAAAAGTGGGGGGGTGTCATTTAAAACTGATATAAACTTAAATAAGTCATAAATCTAGAAGATAATAGTTCTAATTAGTATTAGGCTAGGCTCCACAAATATGATGTCTAAGGTTTGCAGGTAGTATTAAGACATAATGACTACTAAGGATAATTAAAAAAATGAAACGAGCAGAACAATTACAAAATTTATCGAGAGAGCATCACGATTCTTTAGTTATGGCAAAACGCCTGTTTGAAGCAGTTGAAGATGGCAGTGATGAGGCGCTATTAGCAGCTATCGACAAAGTCAAAAATTATTATGAAGATGAATTAGAAGTACACTTTCAACATGAAGAACGGACAATTTTCGCCCCCATTTTTAAAGAATATAAAGAACATATTCCGCTAGCGGGCCCCTTACTAAAAGAGCACGGAGCAATGCGTTTGTTGGTGCCTCGATTAAGCCTTGAAAACGCGAAAGAATTATTAATGGAGTTTGCTGAAATATTAAAAACTCACACACGCGTTGAAGAGCGGGAGCTGTTCCCTATTGTAGAAACTCTATTTACTGAGGAACAATTAGATGGAGTATTGAACTTTGTGCCTTTAGATTAAAATCTAAGACCCCTAGTAAGTTATCGCTGTAAAAGCATCAAAAAGTAGGGGGGTGTACTTCGGCAAGCTCAGCACGAGTCATTTCGACAGGCTCAATACAGGCATTTCGACAGGCTCAATACAAGCCTCCGAAAGGTTAAGCACAATTCTCAATAAAACTGTAATTTCATATTGTTGGATATGATTAGAGTTCCTTAAACAATTATGCCTTTTTCAAATATCTGGCTGCTAAAACTGTTCGAGTACCGTTGATATTCCCTTCTATTTGGTAGTCATTGTCAGTGAGTGAAATGCTTTTAATTAAAGTGCCACGTTTTGCGGTGAAGTTAGCACCTTTTATGTATAGGTCTTTGTTTAGAATGACGGAATCCCCAGCTATTAATTCAGCGCCATTACAATCCACAGTTGGTTCTTCTACACTGCGGATGCTCTTATCTGCCATCGCCCATTTTTTTACATCATCTTCGATATAGAGCATTTCAAGTAGGTCATTAGGCCAGCCTTCAGCTTTCAGACGATTAAGCATACGCCAAGCCATCACTTGAACTGCTGGAGTAGCGGACCACATGCTGTCGTTTAAGCAACGCCAATGATTCGGATCCACTTTGTCTGGATCTTCTATCTGCTCGATACAGCTATTACAGAGCAAGACTGAGTTATCTAAAGTGACTAATGTTACTGGCGGGACATCATAAGCACTTAAATTATCAGTAGCGGTACATAATTCGCATTTAGATTCCGCACGTTGTAAAAGCGCATTATCAATAGACATACTCAATCCAAATTTTTAAAAATCGAAGCTTAATTGATTTTAGCTTTTAGGTCGCCAAATAATTGATTCTAATGCCCACGCTTGTAAAACGTCTGCTGGTGGCGCTTTGGCAGTTGCTGCGTTATCCCATTTGCCATTGAACACATACAGGATATTTGGATGCTTGGGTGCATAACACAGTAACTTTCCTGCAAGATCTTCAGCGCCAGGTTGGCATTGCTCGTTCTGCCCATAAGAATAGACATCGCTATACAAGGTGCCTAATGGATGACCTAGACTGTTGTTGATTGCATTGTCTTCTACAATGACGGAATAAATTCCTTGTTGTGAAGCATCGGGAATAATATTGAGTATCGTGTTGACGCCTTCAGATACGCGGATTGCAGGAAGAGGATTGCCTTCTTGATAATTGATCTCTTCAACGACACTGTACTGATTGAAGGCCAATGTCATCTGATGCATATTGAATGATGTGGTCGCATTAATTGGACCAATGCCATCGGGTGACAGAATAATAGACGTATCTTGTGGTGGTGGAGTTGGAGCTTCTTCCTTGGATTTATCTGTATCACAGCTACTTAATGCCAATACTAAAAAGCCTACGAAAGCTATTTTATTGAGGCTAGAGCATCCTTGCGCTAACTTACTTTGTTGCATAATAATCATCCCCTTGATTTATCAGGCATTCTCTCATAAAGCTTTGCATAGAACAATCATATTGCAATCAAGTGCTTAGTGAGAAAATTATTCGTATTCTAGAATCCAACTATTTAGTTACTTGAATCAATATGGACTCTATATTTTGTTAGATAATCTAATGCACCTGTTGATGTTTATTACTTATTTAAATTTAGACTAAGCTTATATTTATATAATACGTTTGCTATAATGTGCGCGCTCATGTTTTTACCCCCTTTAAAAGCATGTTAATAGGAATATATAAAATGATCTTAAAGACTAGAATCACTTCAATGTTGTTCATTGCTTTAGTTATGTCACTTTCAATGACGGCAAATGCAAATAATAAGCAAGTGGTTAAGACTCAATTAAATGAAGCACAAATTCTTGCTCAAAAAGCACAGATGGAAGCTGCTTATATTCGTTTAATAAAAATGAGTGAAAAGAAAGAAGCGGATAAAAAGCTAGAAGAGGCAAAAAATAATAAGCCTCGTTTGATCAATGCATCATTTAGTTCTAATAAACTAACTTCTCAGAAGAATGAAAAAAAGAGTTATGGCCGATATAACAAGCGTCTTAAAGTAACGGCTACCGCTTATACGTCTCACGTAGACCAAACGGATAGTACTCCTAACATTGCTGCTTGGGGCGATCGTTTAAAGCCAGGTATGAAGTCGATTGCAGTATCACGTGATCTATTGAATGTTTATGGTCTGAAGCATAAGCAAAAAGTACGTATTAAAGGTCTTGAAGGTGAATATCTAGTACTTGATAAAATGAACAAACGTTGGCGCAAAAAAATCGATATTTATATGGGTATAAATAAGAAAAAAGCCTTCCGTTGGGGAAAGCGTAAAGTTGAGATACTTTGGAATCATTAAAGTAACAACTATTGATAATTAAAAAGCCTACTGATTAAGTAGGCTTTTTTTTGAACATTATTTTTGGTTTCATCAATCAATCTAATAAAAATTTAAAAGCATTTTAAATACTGGGTAACAGATTATTTATAACAATCAATAATATGTTGAGACCTAAAATAGCCACCAATGGTGATAAGTCCATCATTCCTATCAAAGGAATGACTTTACGAATAGGTCTAACAATTGGATTGGTTAAACTGTGTATTAATGGTGAGACGGGATTACCTTGAGCGCTACCTACCCAGCTAATTACTGCTTGTAAAATAAGTGCAATAATATAAACCCATATTACGGTTCTGATGACTTCACCAAGTGCAATGATCAAAGACTCGGGGAACATAATTGCGCCTCGAACGATCAAATAAATCAGACTGACTTTTATTACTGTTAAGCCATAAGCAAGGACTACAGCTGAAGTATCAACTTTACCAATAGATGGAATGAATCGACGCATCGGAACAAGAACAGGATTTGTCACTTTTACCAAAAACTGTGACAAAGGATTATTGAAGTTAGCGCGAGCAAAACCGAGTAAAAGTCTTATAACGACAGCGCCTATGTACAACGAAAAAATAGCTTCAACTAAAAATAATGCTATTTGAGAACCTACAGCTAATCCAAGCACGGTTGAACTCCTTTGTTTTTTGGATAATTATCTATTTTGAGACCTTTGCACTAGTAGATTAGCGTCTTTTAAATAAAGACATTGTCAAAAAGTGGGGGGGTGTCATTTTTAGTGTTTAAACGAAAATTTTGAATCTTAGTATAGTTTTTTCTAAAGCTTACTTAATTCTTTTGATCGTATCGCGGCAGCTACTATAGCTTCTTCAAATAAAGCTGGTAATCCACCGCCGATGAGTTTATTTAAAGCCGCTTCTGTGGTGCCGCCTTTAGAGGTTACTCTTTCTCGAAGTGTTCCTGCATCATCGTCACTCTCTAGAGCTAGTTTAGCGGCTCCGAAGGAAGTTTGTAAGACCAATAAGCGGGCGTCTTCAGCACTTAATCCCAATTCTTGGGCGGCTTTTTGCATTGCCTCCATAACTAAGAAGAAGTAAGCAGGGCCACTGCCAGAAACAGCAGTAACCGCATCTAGCTTATCTTCAGAACCTAGCCATAAAGTGCTTCCTACAGCGCGTAATATGGACTCTGCTATATTTGATTGTTCTGGGGTCACTACTGAATTTGCATATAACCCTGTCATTCCAGACTGAACAAGAGAAGGGGTATTCGGCATGCAGCGTACTATTGCCGTATCAGCGTTATTTAACCACGTTCTTATATTACCAATAGTAATACCTGCAGCAATTGAGATTATTAAAGGGTCTTGGTTTTTAATGACAGCTTGCAAAGGTTCGCAGACCAATTCCATAATTTGTGGTTTGACCGCAAGAATAACTATATCAGCCCCATCAACGGCTTCAATATTATCTTCAAATGTCTTTACTGATGGCCAATATTGCTGAATGCCTTGGAGTTGATCAGGATTAGGATCAGATAATCTAACGTCGTATGGCATTTCATCAGCTGTCAAACCCGCGACTAAGCTACGTGCCATGTTGCCCGCACCGATAAAGGTAATTATTTTGTTCATCTCTATACTTTCTCCAAATCTATTTTTATATCTTTAGAGGCCTTTGGGTGAGAGATATGACGTATTAAAATTGCTTAAATTTCTCCTATTCTCCTTAAAAATTCGCTCAACAGCCCTGCTATTAAGCTCAAGTTTAAGAAAAATAGTTGAAATTACGCTATTTTTTATCTCGCCATTCTCTCTTGCAAAGGTCTCCTTTAATCAAAAACTCAAAAACATTTACGTTTCTCGCTGGCCGAATATCGCAGTACCGACTCTAACTATAGTGGCCCCTTCGGCAATTGCAGCCTCAATATCATTACTCATTCCCATAGAGAGAGTGTCTAATTTTATGTTTACGCCACCTTGCTGAAGCTGTGTCTCTAAGTCGACCTTTAGCTTAGATACTCTTGCAAAGACTTCGCGTTGTTTATTAAAGTCATCTTCAGGAGCAGGTATAACCATTAGTCCCCGAAGTCTAATCTTAGGTAGTTGCACAATATCTTTTGCTAGTGACAAAAGTTCTTCTGGTCTTACACCTGATTTGCTTTTTTCTCCGCTGATATTGACTTGTAAACAAATCGATAAAGGCGGCATATCAACTGGTCTATAATCACTTAAACGCTGTGCAATTTTAAGTCGGTCGACAGCGTGCACCCAACTAGCGACTTCTGTAATTTTTTTAGCTTTATTGGATTGCAGTGGACCAATGAAATGCCATTCTATTTCTAAGTCATCAAGTTGTTGATTTTTATCTAATAACTCTTGTACATAATTCTCGCCAAATGCATGCTGACCCACATTATAAGCTTCACGAATTTTATCACTAGGATGGCGTTTACTTACAGCAAGCAATTGAACAGATTCCTCATTACGTTGATATTGTGATAGATACTGCTTCAGTTTTACACCGATTGTCTGGAGATTCTCTCTAATTTTAGTCATATATGTTAAGTTTAAACTCTATAAGCCAGTCGTATAAATTTCTAGGGGCACCTTGAGATGACATTAACACTCAAAGTTAATGCATTCTTAAAGACAAAGGAAAACATACACAAAAAATGACTAGGTTGAAATATTAATAACAATAAAAAAGTACTCTTCTTATGGATATTACACAGTTACTTGCCTTTTCGGTTAAAAACAAAGCTTCAGATTTACATATTTCTGCAGGTGAACCTCCCATTATTCGTGTTGACGGAGATATGCGTCGGGTGAACATGCCCGCGATGGAACATAAAGAAGTTCACAGTATGGTGTATGACATCATGAACGACAAACAGCGTAAAGCATATGAGGAGCATTGGGAAACTGACTTCTCTTTTGAAATACCCGGTGTAGCTCGTTTTCGTGTCAATGCGTTTAATCAAAACCGTGGTGCAGCAGCAGTATTTCGTACGATCCCAAGTAAAGTACTTTCTTTAGAAGATTTAGATGCTCCTTCTATATTTAAGAAAATTGCAGATAAGCCTCGTGGTTTAGTGCTTGTTACTGGGCCAACAGGTTCGGGCAAGTCAACAACACTAGCCGCAATGATAGATTATAAAAACGATACTGATCATGGTCATATATTAACAATCGAAGATCCAATAGAATTTGTTCACAATAGTAAGAAAAGTCTAGTTAACCAACGAGAAGTTCATCGTGATACTCAAGGTTTTGATGCAGCACTAAGATCAGCCCTTCGTGAGGATCCAGATACTATTCTCGTAGGTGAAATGCGTGACTTGGAAACAATACGATTGGCATTAACGGCAGCGGAAACAGGTCACCTTGTTTTTGGAACACTTCATACCACTTCTGCACCAAAGACTATCGATCGTATCGTTGATGTATTCCCAGCAGCTGAGAAAGATATGGTTCGTTCGATGATCTCATCATCATTAGAGGCAATCATCTCTCAAACACTATTAAAGCGCGTGCAAGGTGGACGAGTTGCGGCACATGAGATTTTGATTGGAACTAACGCGGTTCGAAGCATGATTAAAGAAAATAAAATTGCACAGATGAAATCTGCACTACAGACAGGTTCTTCAGATGGCATGCAGACCTTAGATCAGAGCTTGCAGAAACTGATGACCTTAGGTCATATTTCTAGAGATGTAGCTTTGAAGAAAGCTGATAACCCTAATGGATTAATGGAAAGAGCTTAATTCTAAAGTTGAGTTCGGCTGTTAAGTTAAGTAGAAACGAGTCGTTAGGAATCATCTTTAAATAACGGTCGTTCAATAAAAATAAGCGTTAAAGAATAATAAAAATAACTCAGTAAAAACTGAATAACCACTAAAAAAGCGAAGCAGAAAAATGGATAAAGATAGTGCAATAAGTTACGTTCATCAATTGTTACATGCAACTCTGGATAAGAATGCATCAGATTTGTTTATTACTTCTTTGGCAGCGCCATCGGTGAAAGCTGATGGAAAAATGAAGCCGCTTTCAGATCAAAAACTTAATGCTGAACAGGCTGGTTTTATTGTGCGTTCGATAATGAACGACAAACAAATGAAAGAATATGAAGAGCATATGGAGTGCAACTTTGCTATTAGCTTACCGGGTAAAGGTCGCTTTCGTGTAAACACATTTACACAGCGTGGAGCACCTGGAATGGTGTTACGACATATTCCTGATTATATTCCTACATTTAAAGAGCTGGTATTACCGCCCATATTAAAAGATATCGCGATGACAAAGCGTGGTCTAGTTATTATGGTAGGTGCGACGGGTTCTGGTAAATCTACTAGTTTGGCTTCGATGATTGATTTCCGTAATAAAAATTCAGCCGGACACATTGTAACAATAGAGGATCCCATTGAATTTACCCATGAGCACCATGGTTGTCTAGTCACTCAACGAGAGGTTGGGGTCGATACTGTTAGCTATGACATCGCAATGAAAAATACATTGCGACAAGCTCCTGATGTTATTTTATTGGGCGAGGTGCGTGATAGAGAAACAATGGAATATGCGATTGCTTATGCAGAAACGGGGCATTTATGTTTGACCACATTACATGCGAATAGTACTAACCAAGCAATAGATCGCATCATTAATTTTTTCCCTGAAGAAAGACGTGATCAACTCTTAATGGATTTGTCGTTGAATCTTAAAGGTGTGGTATCACAGCGCTTAGTTCGTAAGTCTAAAGATGATGGTCGTTTACCAGCTGTAGAGGTAATGTTAAATACCCCAATGATGGCTGATTTGATATACAAAGGTGATATTCCTGGAATAAAAGAGTTGATTTCAAAGTCTAATGATTTAGGCATGTGTACTTTTGATCAAGCTATCTTCCGCTTGATTGATGCTGGATTGATTACAGTCAAAGAAGGATTACGTAATGCTGACTCTGTTAATGATCTAAGATTACAACTGAAATTGAATAGCCGCCAAGCTCAAAAGGGGGACTTCTTTAAAGGAACTGATGATCTTGCTATGGAGTCTTTAGATGAGTACACGCCAAAGCTTTAGTGAATAGCGAATAATTAGAGAAAAATAACGAATCAATTATAAGAAGAGTTTCTTTTAGAGCCCAAAAATAATGAAAATAATACCCTATCTAGAGTTCATGGTTAAACGAGATGCGTCAGATTTATATCTAACGACTGGTGCATTCGCCTCGATTAAAGTCATGGGTAAAATGGAGCATATTTCTAAAAATAAACTGATGCCAGGAATCATTGGTGCATTCGCAAAAGAAATGATGTCTGATGAAGAATGGGAAACTTTTCATCGTACCAAAGAGATGAATAAGGGTCTTTCGATTCGCGATATGGGGCGATTTCGAGTAAACGTTTATTTCCAACGTGGCGAAATATCAATGGTCATTCGCTATGTTAAATCAAATATTAAAGCACCTGAGGCACTTGGGTTACCAGAAGTCCTTAAAGACCTAGTAATGAAGAAAGAAGGTTTGTTTTTGTTTGTTGGTTCAACGGGCGCGGGTAAATCTACCTCTATGGCATCGTTGATACAATATAGAAATCAGCGTGAAACAGGTCATATTCTAACTATTGAAGACCCGATTGAATTCACTTACCGCCATGATAAATCTATCATCGGTCAACGTGAAGTGGGTTTTGATACTCATTCTTATGATAATGCTATGCGTGAAGCAATGCGTGAAGCTCCCGATGTTATTATGATCGGAGAGATTCGGAGTACAGCGACTGTAGAAGCAGCAATGGGTTTTGCTGATACTGGGCATTTAGTTATCAGTACTCTACATGCTACAAGTACTGTACAGGCACTAGAAAGGATTACATATTTACTCCCGTCTGATCAAAAAGAAAGAGTATTAATGGACCTGTCTCTTAACTTAAATGCCATTATCGCACAGCGTTTAATCCCCGGTACTGATGGTGGTTATGCTTTAGCGACGGAGGTCTTAGTGAATACCCCATTTTCTGCTGAAGTGATTCGAAAAGGCAGAATGCAAGAATTAAAAGATATTATCGAAAAAGGTAGCGTAGACGGAATGCATACTTTTGACCAGTCATTAGCTGAGATGTTTAAAGCCGGTCGAATCAGCCGTGAAAATGCATTAGAAAATGCGAGCTCCAAAAATAACCTTGAGTGGATGCTAAGCTTTGATAATAATGCAGAAGATACTGCGGCTAAATCTGTCAATAGTAAGCCTGAATTGACTGGAGCTCTTCCTACAATAGGCTAGTAAAAAATACGATAATGCTGTGAATAACCAAATATTCACTTGTTTTACAGCATGCTATACTTGTGACACTTATTATTATTTATTTTAAATAAAGGTGTCTATATTGAATATTTCAGATCTGTTACTCGATAAAAGTAATTCAAACGTAATTTCAGAGTTTGCCAATAACTTTGGCGTCAACGAAAACCAAGCTAAAGATGCAATCTCAACTTTGGCAGAGTCCCTATCACGCGGGCTTGGTGCAAATACCCAAGATATAAAAGGGCTTGATAGCCTTATGGATGCCTTAGAAAACGGTAAACACTCACGTTATATTGATGAACCTTCAGTGCTTGCTAGGGAAGAGACTGTAGAGGATGGGAATAGTATTCTGGGTCATATCTTTGGTAACAAAGACGTCAGTCGTCATGTAGCTAAACGAGCTGCAGAAAAAACAGGGCTAGGTGCTAGTTTACTGAAAAAAATGTTACCGGTAGTTGCCACAATGGTGATGGGTAGTTTAGGCAAAAAATTCTTAGGTGGCAGTAAATCGATTTCTCGACAAGAATCAACAGGCTTCTTAACGCAATTATTCGATCGCGATAAAGATGGATCAATGATTGATGATGTATTGGGAATGGCGTTCAAAGCGTTTATGTCGCGCTAATTTTCAAGTTGTTAATTTACAACCAGTAAAAAAGTGGGGGGGGCTTTTATTAATTCAAAAAGTGACCCACCCATTTTTTATTTTAAAGAAAACGATTAACAATATCGTTTACAAATAAAAAGCCTTTCTCGCTAGGTTTATAATTATTCCCCTTTTTTAAGATCAGTCCATCTTCTATTAATGTGTCTAGCTTGTCTTTTATTTCAGTAAATTCCATCCATGTTCTTTTTTCAAATAGTTCAGCGGTAAAACCATTTTTTAAACGAGCAATGTTCAGCATAAACTCAAAAGTAACGTCATCTTTCTTTAAGGGTTTCTCTGTTGATCTGGCTTTATTTTTCTCAGCCTGTTTCATGTACTCTTCAGGATGCCTAAATTTAGTATGTCGAGTAATAGAGCCATCAGGCATGGTAATTTTCCCATGAGCTCCTGCACCAACACCAAGATAGTCACCGAATTGCCAGTAGTTCATATTATGTTGTGATTGTTGTTTTTTTTGAGCATATGCTGAAACCTCATATTGCTCATAACCTGCTTCTTTGAGTAGTGATTGTCCTTGTTGTTGAATATTCCAAATCAATTCATCGTTAGGTACAGGTGGCGGGGAATAATGAAAAAGTGTGTTTTCTTCAATGGTAAGTTGATACCAAGATATATGATTGGGTTTAGCTTTAATCGCTTGATGAAGATCATCAAGAGCTTCATTGATAGTCTGTTTTGGTAATCCAAACATCAAGTCTAAATTAAAGTTATCAAAACCAGAGTTTTGCACAATTTCTGCTGCCTTTAATGCTTCTTCGCTACCATGAATTCGTCCAAGTCGTTTTAAGTGATTGTCGTTATAGCTTTGAACACCAATTGAAAGGCGATTAATTCCTGCTTGCCTAAAACCACTAAACTTTGCTTGTTCAAAAGTGCCAGGGTTAGCCTCCATGGTAATTTCTATATTTGGTCTTATGTTTAAACGTTCACGTAGACTTCTTAATAGCTTGTCGATACCTTTCGCGGAAAATAAACTTGGCGTACCGCCACCTATAAAAATTGACTCAATTGATCTGCCCCAGATATTTGGAAGCTCATTTTCTAGATCTTGAATTAAGGCTTTTAAGTAACGTTCTTCAGGGATTTCATTCCGTGCCTCATGTGAGTTGAAATCACAATAAGGGCACTTTTTTATACACCAAGGGATGTGAATATATAAGCTTAACGGAATAGGCTCCGGGGCAACGGTGTTGAGCATAATTAACTCTGACCATTTGGCAGAGAGGTTATAAAATTACTTAACTTAACAAAGTCAGAAATACCTAAATTTTCTGCTCGATGACTGGGGTCAATTCCAAGCTTTTCAATTTGTTCTGCGCTGATTATTTTTTTAAGGTTATTACGTAATGTCTTGCGACGCATTGAAAAAGCAAGAGCCACCATTTCTGATAAGTGTTTCTCGTCGTTTGCCTTAACAGGTTGATCCTGCCAAGGTGATAATCTTAGTATTGCGGAATCAACTTTAGGTGGAGGATCAAATGATTCGGGTCCAACAAAAAATAAGTATTCTGTTTTACAGTGATATTGCACCATTACTGATAATCGGCCATAAGTTTTGCTATTAGGTTCGGCGGTAATACGCTTCACTACTTCATTTTGGAGCATGAAATGCATGTCACTAATTTTATCTTTAAAATCAAGTAAGTGAAAAATCAGTGGTGTGGAAATGTTATAGGGTAAATTTCCAACGACTCTTAATTTTTTATCGCTCTTTTGTAGTGAAGAAAAGTCGAATTTCAAGGCATCGACACCATGTATTGTTAGCTTAGCTTCATTTCTTTGTTGTAATCTAGAGATCACGTCTCTATCTATTTCAACCACATCTAAAGCATTAATTTTCTCTAATAATGGAAAGGTTAGGGCTCCTAATCCAGGGCCTATTTCAACAATACTATCCTCAGCATTTGGATTTATTTCGTAGATGAGTTTTTCTATTACTGAATAATCATTAAGGAAATGTTGGCCGAAGCGTTTCTTAGTTTTGTAGTGTTGCATACTTAACTGCTCTTAATTCCATAGTCATTATTTCGCTAAGACTAAAAAGCCCCATATCTGGGGCTTTTTAGTTGTGTAACCTAAAGGTGAAGAAATATATTATCGAATTTTTAATTCGACACGTCTATTTTTCAGGCGTCCAGCTTCATCTGTGTTTGGTGCAATAGGACTGGACTCTCCATAGCCTTTCGCGCTTATTCTAGATGCATCTACGCCTTGTTCGATGAGCTGAATTGCTACAGCGTTAGCTCTCCGTTTAGATAGTTTTTGGTTTACTGACCTTACACCTAAACCATCAGTGTGACCTGCAACCTCAACTTTAATGCTAGGGTTTGTTTTTAGTGTGTTTGCAACTGTATTGATAATGGACAAAGAATTCTTCGTTAATCGATCAGAACCTGTTGCGAAATTTACACCTTCAAGAGTGATGGTTTTATCTGAAGCGCAACCAAACTTGTTAACTTTTGCATTCGCTGATGTATTTGAGCATAGGTCATTAGAGTCTGGGACTTTATCTCCATCAGCATCTGCAATATCTGGGCAGCCAATATTATTTACGGAGCTCCCTAGTGGTGAAGATTTGCATTGATCAAGCTCATTTACAACCCCATCGTTGTCTGGATCTAGCATTGCAGCAGTAAACTTATTAGTTATTTTCAGGTTTTCAGTTTTTAAATTATTAAATGCATTATTAAGAGTCTCTAACTCCTTAGAAACAGACGATAAGTCAGTTAGTTGCATCTTCTGCTTTGATGAGTCAGCTTCTAGAGCACTAATTTTATCCTTGAG
>CALFUP010000230.1 GCA_937929875.1 uncultured Cocleimonas sp.
CCCCATACTTTTTGACACTTTTTAGAAAAGACATAAAAAAGCCCGAACTTCGCAAGAAGCTCGGGCTTTTTTGTTAGTTTACTCTAGCACTAAAAATAACTAGCGAAAATCTAAGCGGTTAATATTTCATCTCAGATCAAGGCGCAAGCGCACAGAGAAAGCATGAGCGTACTTTGTACGTGATTACTTTCGAGTACGATTGCAACGCAGAATTGAAAGAAAGATTAGGCGTGAACCAAATTAGTCATCCCCACCCATGCTCATCATGAACTGTAGGATATACCAGAACAATAAGCCAACACTTGAGAACAGTGATAACGACGCTGCAACGTGTTGCTCAGTATGATACTCATGAATGATGTTAGAAGTACTGTAAAGCACAGATCCTGCCGCGAACAATATCATTGCACCTGAGAACCAAAGGCCTAGCGAGAATCCGAAAAGGATACTTGCAAGGATCAAGCCCATTGCGATGAAGCCGCCAATCATCAAGAAACGCCCCATAAATGAGAAGTTAACTTTTGTTGAAAATGCAGTGAAGGTTAAACCAGCAACTAGCGCAGCAGTAACTACGGCAGCATTTTGCAATAGTGTTCCACTAGGATCTCTCATTAAAGCCATGAAAATCAAAGGCATGAAAATGATTGATTCTGCAACTATAAATAAACCTAAACCAAGATACTGCTTTTCGCGAGATACGCCTGAATGCGCCCAGTTATTTGCCACAGTTGATACAACCATAAACACACCTAGAACAATCAACCAACTCCATTTGCTACCCGCTAAAACAGACATAAACGAGTTCGCAACACCTGATTGAATCAGTATCGTTTCTAGAACCGCAAAAATTGCGATTGCGCCTGCTAGGTGTACATAAGTACGTTTAATAAAACTCGCACGTTCGCTTTCTGCTGCATTTGCAACAATTTGTCCGGAACCTACATCTAATTGACTCATTTTTTTCTCCAATAAACAGTAATTTATTAATACAGTAGTTAGTCTAACATATTCTATAAAAGTTCTAAAAAAAGGTGGATAAACGTAGTGCTTTTACGTTTAACTCATTTTTTCGTTTAATACCTATTATAGTAGGATAAGAATGACACCCCCCTACTTTTTGATAGTTTCAGATAAGGTTTTTAGTCTATCAATTCAGATGCAATTTCTAGCTCTTCACTAATTTTCATCCAATCTGCTTCGACATCATTTAATTCTTTATCTACTTTGGTTTTATCGAATAATACTTTTTTTAAACTTTCTTTATTTTCTTCAAGGTAAATATCGGGGTTAGCTAGTTGTTTTTCAAGTGCTTCTTTTTTTGAAGTCAACTCATCTAGCTGTTGTTCTGATTTTTTAAGTTTATTCATTAGCGGCTGTAGTTGCTTACGTCGATTCGCATCTTGCTGTCGTTGTTCTTTTCTAGATAAGCCATTATCAGTATTACTTTCAGCTGTTGCTTCATCACTTGAATTAGTATTACTATTTTTAGCGATTAGTTTTGACTGATTAATAAAAACCGCATAATCATCCAAATCCCCATCAAATACTTCCGCTTTTTTATCGTGAACAATAATCAATTCATCAGTGACTGTTTTTAATAAGTGACGATCATGCGAAACAATCACCATTGCACCGGAAAAGCCTTGCAGAGCTACACTCAAGGCATGCCTCATTTGTAAGTCCAAATGATTCGTTGGCTCATCTAACAATAATAGATTAGGCTTTTGATAGACCAACATTGCCAACACTAAACGAGCTTTTTCGCCACCCGAGAAGGGTTTTACTGGCTCATCGACTCGTGCACCTTGAAAACCAAAACCACCCAAGAAATTACGTAAATCTTGTTCGCGCGCACGCTTGTTGCCTGTCTCGTCCATGGCTTTATCTATATCACGCAATTGCTCTAAAGCGGTTTGATCAAGATTGAGCTGCTCCAGTTGATGCTGTGCGAAATAACCAATTTTAAGGTCTTGTGCCTCCCATGATTCGCCTTTTTCACTTGTCAACTCGCCCGCTAAATATTTAATTAATGTGGATTTACCTGCACCATTAGGGCCAATTAGACCGATACGCTGACCGGGCATTAATTGTAATTTGATATGTTCAACTATCATTGTTTGGTCGTAACCAATTGACGCATCATCAACGTTTAACAGACGTTCTGGGATCTTATCTGGCTCCAAAAAACGAAAGTTAAACGGCGAGTCGACCTGCGCAGCCGAAATCTCTTCCATTCTATCCAAAGCTTTTAAGCGGCTCTGTGCTTGCTTTGCTTTAGTTGCTTGGGCGCGAAAACGATCCACATATTTCTGCATGTGGGCTTTTTCGCGCTGTTGCTTCTCATAAGCGCTTTGCTGTTGTGCTAGACGCTCAGCACGGATTTTTTCAAACGCCGTATAATTGCCGGTATATAGAGTGAGTTTGGCGTGCTCGATATGTGCTACATGTCTTACGACAGCATCGAGAAATTCGCGGTCGTGAGAGATTAAAACCAAAGTACCTTGATAATTCACCAACCAGCTTTGCAGCCAAATGACCGCATCTAAATCAAGATGATTGGTTGGCTCGTCTAACAGCAATAGATCAGACCTACACATTAGCGCTTGCGCAAGATTTAAACGCATCCGCCAGCCTCCAGAAAAACTATTTACTGGATTGTTTATTTGATCTTGCGAAAAACCTAAACCATGCAACAAGGTCGCCGCGCGACTCTCTGTGGTATAACCATCAATCGCTTCAAGGCGAGCATGCAATTCACCTAAATGAGCACCCTCTGCATGTTCTAATTGTTTATGCAGCTCCACGTATTCGATATCACCTTGCAAAGTGTAATCTAAGGCACTGATATCAGTAGCCGGAGTTTCTTGGGCGACATGCGCAACTACCCAGTTAGGCGGAATACTAACGACACCTTCATCTTGACCCAGTTCATTTCTCAGCATCGCAAACAAACTGGATTTACCTGTACCATTAGCTCCGGTTAAGCCAACCTTATAAGCAGGATGAATACTGATTGAGACATCAGACAAGAGTTTTTGAGGGCCACGACGAAGCGTAACATCGGAAAGTACGATCATTAAAACAACAATAGAGATTTAAAAAAGCTATCAAAACACAACTGTTAATTTTTTTATACTTTTTATGCACTCTTATTCATAAGAAATATCCAATTTATCTGTGATCCACTGCTCGTCTGAATTTAATCGACTGAAGATTTCAGTTAGGTAATAATGATATTTAGTAAAATACCCCTTGAGTTACTGCAACAAGTTACAACTTAGCGCCTAATACTAAAAATAAAGAATAACTGCATCTAATGAACCCAATAAGCAAACATTTAAAAGAAAAAGGCATGCCTATGATTTGGCAACTCCTCATCTTTTGTTTGATATTAAATACCTTTGTTATTGTTTTATTTTTTAAAAATCAAGACTTAGTACATACCTTACTAACACTAAGTGGCCCATTTTTTCTTTTTGGATTACTAGCGGCTTTTCAGGCTCACAATGAAATTAATATTCCTCGAATTATTTTAACTACCGGTGCAGCAATAACCGGCATAGGGGAGGCCTTGCAAAACTTACTGTATTTCAATGTTCCTGTATCAGAACACTTTATTCTTGTATTTGAAGAAATAGGCATATTACTCATCATTATATTTGCCTTTACTCATGCATTAATGTTCGAAAAAAAATTCAATATAAAAGGCTTTGCGGTTGATTTTGGCTTATTGACAATTTCAGTATTATTTTTATTTTTACTAGTAAACCCAAATCTACTTCATGATTTGATTTATTTATTCAATTTTCAACAACAAATACTCGTATTTAACCTATTCATTAGTTCAACTATTTTAGCTCTCAGTATTACTCATTTCTTTTTTACTAAAAGCGTCGGTGTTACTGATGGCCTAAGATTTTTCTTAACTCTGCTACTCATAGTCCATTTTAGTTTAGAAATTATTATTAGCTTTGAAGCCAACGAAAATTTACTGATAAACACGTTATCTTTGAGCGTACTCTATCTTGCCGGCGCATTAGCTATCGTCTTTGTATTTATCGAAGACCTGTCATTAGATTTTTCAGCGATCGCACCAACCCAAATGGGTCGTTTATTCATGTGGGTATCGAGTATTTTTGCCATTTTGGCAATTCCTTTTGGTCTTGTAATAAGATCAACGCTAGATGCCCCACCATTGGATCTTTTGATAATAGGCATGACAAGCATTTTAACTAGTCTTGTCGTTCTTTGGCGAATTGTCATTTTAATTGCGAACTCTAATCAGCAAAAACGACTATTAAACGCATTGATAAAATCCAATACTGTGACTGGGCTCCCAAATTATCAAGGTTACTTAGAAAAGTTATCTTTTTCTAAGTTAAAAAATATACTAGTGGTTCATATAAATATAGAGGACTTCAAGTCAATTAATGATTTATATGGGAGAGAGGCTGGAGACGAGGTTCTGCAAAGCCTTGCCACACGACTGAAACAATTGCCAAATAGTCTTTTAGCAACTCACATTCAATCAGACCAATTTTTAGTCGCATTTCACACCAAAGATTATGGAATTAAAGAATTAATCGAAATCATACAAAAAGACTTAGGTATTTGGGATACTGTACAAGGCAAGTCTATTGCTGTTCCATTAACTATAGGAGCTAGTTTCGGTGAAGTATTTGAACCTGAAAAACTGGCCGAACAAGCAGAAATAGCTTTAAAGCAAGCAAGAAGTCAGCATGCTTCTTTTGCATTTTTCGTAGAGGATAGAGTTGAAAATAGAATCCCTCGCCATGAACTGAGGCAGATATTACAACAAGCTGTAGATGATTGTTATTTGCCAGTTCATTTCCAACCTATTTATGACTTAAAAGACGGATCATTAAAATCATTAGAACTTCTCATTAGAGTAAATTCAAAAAAACATGGACTATTACTTCCTGGTCAGTTTTTAGAGCAAGCAAAATCCTATTCGCTTTTAACATCCTTAACTCAAGTATGCATAAAAATGATTGCCAAACACAGAGATGTGATAGGAGATACTATTGTTAATGTGAATCTACCTCCCTATATGTTAAGAAGTCCAAAATTGCTCCAAAATTTCATTCAATCTTTTAAAGAAGAAAAATTGGATACTAATCAATTTTGTATTGAAATCACAGAAGATGAAGAAATTGCAGCACATGAATTAGTGCCATCAATAAAAATATTAAAAGAAGAAGGTTTCACAATTGCTATGGATGACTTTGGTACGGGATATTCTTCACTAGATAGATTATCTTTACTTGACGTTGATACAGTAAAAATTGACCGAAGTATCTTACTAACTGCTGAATCTGGAAACACGACTATTTTAGAATGGGCTATCTCTTTAACGAAACGTTTAGGGGTATCGGTAGTTGTAGAAGGTGTCGAGACTATTGAGCAACTGTCATTAGTCAAGCTACTAGGCGCTGATTCCGTACAAGGTTATTTATATTCAAAACCAGTTGCCGCTCAAGAAATAGTGGATATTGCGCTCAACTCCAATGACATTAAAATCGCATAGGTTCTGTTACAGCCTGCATTAGTCATTTTATTGAAAAATCACTGAGAAAATCTTCAAAAAGTAGGGGGGTGTCATTTCAATTAATTAAAATGACACCCCCCTACT
>CALFUP010000231.1 GCA_937929875.1 uncultured Cocleimonas sp.
CAGGCGTCGCCAATTCGGAACGTGAAGCCGCCGCTGCTATTACCATGAATATTGCAGACATTGCACCAGGTACACGCTCAATTGCCACAGAGTTTGGCTTAGGTTTTATCGGTCTAGGCTGGGAATCATTCGATTTCGCTTTACCGAGAAATATCTGGTTTAGACACTTATTTCAAGAATTCATCAATGAATTGAAATCATTACCCAGCCAGCAAATGGCTGAAATTCTTACTGGCTATGACCTTGGGGCTTGTAGTGAGTTGGTCTGGGGAGATGATTAGTCTAGATTGATGAACTAGAATGATTGCTGAGCTTAAAATGACGTTTAGTATCAATTTAATAAACTAAAAGCACACCCCCCTAGTTCTTGATGCTTTCGTTTTTTTAATTTGGCAAAAAATGAAATGAGTAATTTCAAATACTATCAAGACCAAACTTTTTAAATCCTCAAGTGATGAGAATTTAGCTTATTAGCTGACGCTTTAAGTAATCTTCAAATTCTGACTGTACATTAGGATATTTCAACCTACTATTTTTATTAAAGAAAAGAGGACTTGAAATCAGCATATCAGCAGTTGCTCTATTACATGCAACTGGTACTTCATATAACACAGCTAGTCTAAGTAACGCTTTAATATCGACATCATGGGGTTGAGGTGTAAGAACATCTTCCAAAAAAATTAAGGCATCAATTTCATTACAGGCAATCATTGCACCCACTTGTTGATCACCGCCAAATGGACCACTTTTAACCGTTTCTATTTTTATTTTCGCTATGTAACTCACACTCTCTTTTAATAAGCGCCCAGTAGTACCTGTTGCAATTATTGTATGGTTTTTCAATTGTTCAATATGTTTTTGAAACCATTGCACCAAATCAGTCTTTTTTCTATCATGTGCAACTAAAGCAATGGTCAGTTCGGTACTTTTTATATCCAAGATATACTCCTTTAACATTACGTCTTTGTTGTAAATAAGTTAGGGCTTTAAATTAGAAATTTATAATTATAATAAATAGTTAGAAGTTGCATTATATAATTTATCAAACCCGCAACACGCTTTTCCCTGCATAGACTGCATTTTTCCCAAGACTCTGTTCGATGCGTATAAGTTGATTATATTTAGCCAAACGATCTGTTCTTGATAAGGATCCGGTCTTAATTTGTCCGCTGTTTGTGGCAACAGCTAAATCAGCAATAGTAGTGTCTTCTGTTTCACCAGAACGGTGAGATAATACTGATGTAAAACCGGCTCGATGAGCCATTTCCACTGCATTTAAGGCTTCAGACAAAGTGCCAATTTGATTAACTTTGACAAGAAGTGAGTTTGCAGCTTTTGTCTCTATACCTTTCTTGAGACGCTGCGTATTAGTGACGAAAAGATCATCGCCTACAAGCTGAATTCGTTCACCTAAAACTGAGGTAAGTTTCTGCCAACCTTCCCAGTCATCTTCATCTAATCCGTCTTCAATTGATAAAATCGGGTATTGATCACAGAGTTTTGATAAGTAAGTAATCATTTCATTTGAATCTAAAACTTTACCTTCACCAGACAGATGATATTTACCCTCTTTATAGTATTCACTTGCCGCACAATCTAAGGCCAGCATAATATCTTCACCCGCCTTGTAGCCGGCCTCGTCAATTGCTTGCATAATAAAGTTCAAAGCTTCTTCAGAGGATTTTAAAGCAGGTGCAAAACCACCTTCGTCTCCTACACTGTTATTATGACCAGCCAGACTTAATCTATCTTTGAGTTTGTGGAATATCTCTGCACCCATTCGTATCGCTTCGCTACAGGATTCTGCCCCAATAGGCATAATCATGAATTCTTGAATATCTATGGTGTTATTGGCATGTTCACCTCCATTGATGATATTCATCATTGGCACAGGTAATATCTTACTTTGGGTTCCGCCAATATAACGATAAAGCGGCAACTGTCTTTCTGCCGCTGCTGCATGTGCTACAGCAAGGCTAACACCTAATATTGCATTAGCGCCTAAACTAGATTTATTTTCTGTGCCATCCAATTCTATTAAGGTGTTATCGATGCGCTGTTGATCGCTTACTTCCTTACCCACCATTACGTTCGCTATATCTGAATTAACATTGTTGACTGCTTTCAGTACTCCTTTACCACCAAACCTTTTCGAGTCATTATCTCTTAGTTCAACCGCCTCATGAGCACCTGTTGAGGCTCCTGACGGAACTGACGCCCTTCCCCAAGCTCCTGATGATAAAAAAATTTCAACTTCGATCGTAGGGTTTCCACGAGAGTCTATAATTTCTCGTCCTTCGACTTTCCTAATAACACTCATAATTGACTTTCACTCTATGTTGTATTTTATTTAATTAATAAAACAGTTTATGTCTAATTTTTTTTGAATTGAATTGTTATGCTCAAGCTTGAGTTACTTTCAAGATACTCGTACCACCAACCATATGATTTGCAACGCCTTTAGTTACTATAATCTCATCCCCTTTTTCTATTTTTCCTGCTTGTTTAAGCTGCTTGATTACTAATAAGGTTACATCGTTATCATTCATACCCGATGGATCAAATACTGCAGGCTCCACCCCCTTATAAAGAGCTACTTTTTTTTGAGTGGATTGATGTCGAGAGAATGCATAAATAGGTATATGAGAATTTATCCTAGACATTATCAAGGCCGTTTTACCAGTCTCAGTGAGAGAAACGATAGCTTTTACAGTGGATAAACTATTCGCCACATTGATAGCAGCTGTTGCAATAGATTCATCCACGGTGTTCACTTTTTTATCAGGATAAAACGGTATATCTTCTTTAGTGGTATGTTCCTCAGCACCTACGATAATCCTATCCATTGCTTTGACTGCCTCAACAGGATAATCCCCTGCGGCAGTTTCAGCTGATAACATAACAGCGTCAGTTCCATCTAATACAGCATTTGCAACATCAAATACTTCGGCTCTTGTTGGAATAGGCGATAAAATCATGGATTCCATCATCTGTGTCGCAGTGATAGAGCAAGTAGCTAATTCTCGACAACGACGGAGTATGTATTTTTGTTGAGCCATTAGCTGAGCATCACCGATCTCAACACCCAAATCTCCTCTAGCTACCATGACTACTTCTGATGCGCGAATAATTTCATCAAGAACTGTATGATTCTGAACAGCTTCTGCTCTTTCTATTTTTGCAACGATTCCAGCTTGACCACCTGCTTCATGCAATAGAGACCTTGCAATCTCAATATCTTCAGCATTACGTGGAAAAGATACCGCTAAATAGTCAACGCCAATTTTTACCGCTGTTTTGATATCCTGCTTATCTTTATCTGTTAAAGCGGGCGCTGATAAGCCTCCTCCTTCTAAATTAAGACCTTTATTATTTGAGAGTTTTCCGCCTACCTCAACAATACATTCAATCTTATTGTTTTCAATTTTACTAACAGAAAGTACAATTCTTCCATCATCTAATAGAAGTCGGTCTTTAGGCTTACATTCTTTAGGCAAATTCTTATAGTCAAGACCAACAGATTTTAAATCACCGTCATTCTCACCTAGGTCCGCATCAAGTGTAAATCTGCCTTCTTTTATTAATAGCGTAAAACCTTCTTTAAATTTTGAAATGCGAATTTTAGGCCCCTGTAGATCCCCTAAGATAGCAACAGTAATACCCAGCTTCTCAGCATAAAATCGAACTTGTTCTGCCCTTTTTATGTGATCTTCACTAAGTCCATGTGAAAAATTTAACCTAACAACATTCACACCTGCTTTCAGCAAATTTTCTAATACGCCAGGTTGATCAGTTGCAGGACCTAAAGTACTGACTATTTTTGTCCTTCTATACATTTTGTTCTCTCGATATTTTTTATATTTTAAAAATTTGAAATATTGTTTAAGTTATTATTTAGTAAAATATTTTCAAATCGGATCGGTTTTAAGTACTCAGGTGATGTGTTCAACTAGGCGTAACATGTTGCAGGTATAACCATATTCATTGTCGTACCACGATACCAACTTCACGAACGTGTCATCTAATGCAATTCCTGCGCCTGCATCGAATATTGACGATGCACTGATACCCCGGAAGTCAGACGAAACAACTTTGTCTTCTGTATATTGTAAAGTGCCTTTCATCGTTGTCTCAGATGCTTGCTTTACCGCACTACAAATTTCTTCGTAAGTTGCAGGTTTATCAAGCTCACAAGTTAAATCAACAACTGATACGTCAACTGAAGGACTACGAAAAGCCATGCCTGTCAGTTTGCCGTTTAGTTCTGGCAGAACAACACCCACTGCTTTTGCTGCACCTGTTGAAGATGGGATGATGTTTTCAAATACCGCACGACCACCTCGCCAATCTTTATTTGATGGTCCATCAACTGCTTTTTGTGAAGCTGTCGCTGCATGAACGGTTGTCATTAAGCCACGCTTAAGACCCCAGTTGTCATGGATGATTTTTGCAATCGGAGCAAGACAGTTTGTTGTACACGAAGCGGCTGATATAATTTTTTGACCTGCATATTCTTCATGATTAACACCATAAACAAACATCGGTGAGCCGTCTTTAGAAGGCGCTGATTGAATGACTTTTTTCGCACCAGCATCAATGTGTGCCTGACAGCTTTCTGCAGTTAAGAAGAAGCCAGTACAATCAAGAACGATTTCTGCACCTACTTCACCCCACTTAAGATCAGCTGGGTTACGTTCTGCAGTAATACGAATCTTTTTGCCATCTACAGTTAAAAACGTATCATCAAATCCATTCACTTCACCATCAAAGCGACCATGAGCAGTATCATATTTCAACATATAAGCCAGATAATCGTTATCTAGTAAATCGTTAATTCCTACAACTTCCAAGTTATGGAAGTTTTTTTTAATTGCTCGAAAGACCATGCGTCCAATACGTCCAAAACCATTAATACCGACTTTAGTTGTCATACTTATTCCTCAATTAATTGAATTTCTATAAAAACAAGTTAATAGAATATTGTTACGCCAAAAATATTGGCGTAAATAAAGGATTCTTTTATTTGTTATTTTTTAGCTAGATTTTGCTAAATGTTCAAAGAGACGGGCAACTGCTTCAGCACCAGGATCATTATGTCCTTGCAATTGATCAGCTCCAAGATAAGTTGCTCTCCCTGCTTTGGCCTTAGTAATGCTTGCAGTATGGTCAGCACCTTTGCGAGCTGCATTTGCTGCGACTTGAAAACCATCTTCAAGCACATCTAAAGCAGGTTGCAAAGCATCAATCATTGTACGATCACCGACTTTAGCACCACCTACTTGACTCATACGATCTAGACCTGCTTGCATCGCTTTTACCATAGGCAATCCACTAGATGCTGCATCACCTACTGCGGCGAAGAATATGGCTAGTAATACACCTGAAGAGCCGCCCATTGTTTGACTGAGTTCTAGACCAATAGCTCTATAAAGTTGCGTATTATCAGCTAACGGTAAGCGATCTAAAGAACCAATTAATGCTCGTGAAGCAGAGCTTAAAGTACTACCTGTATCTCCGTCTCCTGACTTAGCATCCAAAGCATTTAAATCTGACTCTGATGCAACCAGTACATTACAACAACGCTTTAAAAACTCTGCAGTTTGTTGATGCTCTGAAGGTATCGGTTGTATGGGGGTCAAACCATCAGGCAAAGAAATTGAATCATTGTGAATCACCTCAAAACAGCCTTTCCATGAAGCTGGAGAACAGGTTTGCTGTAATAGTTTTTCATCACTCTTTTCTAAAGGATAAACAGTGATAGAAAAACCACACATGTCTAAAGCTGTCATCATTGCAGCAGGACCAATAACAAACTTTAGTTGTGATGCTACTTTAGACTTAAAAAGTTCTTTGGTTAGTATCGACATCTCAAGTTCAGTTGCTCCGCCTAGATTGTTGATCAATACAACATGTGAACCATCTACCATTTGCGGGGATAATTTATCGATCACTTGTTTGATAGCATTTTTTGCGTTAGAGAAATCTACTTGATCAATACCTGCTTCACCATGTATTCCTAAACCCAATTCAGCTTTTCCTAATGGAATCCTATCCTCTTTGGGAGAACCTGGAACAGTACAAGTACTTAGTGACATACCAATGCTCTTAGTACCAGCAATAACTCTATCAGCGGCAATAGTGACTTGATCTAAACTATCACCATTTTCCGCAGTGGCTCCTGCAATTTTATGAACCAACAAAGTACCAGCAAGCCCTCGTGGTTGAGCCAACTCAGGTAATGCAATATCGTCATCGACGATAACCATACTTACTTTCAACCCAAAGGCTCGGGCTCTTTCAGCAGCTAAACCGAAATTTAATCTATCGCCTGTATAATTTTTTACAATTAATAAACAACCAGCTGGACCGGTAACTGCTAATATACCTGCTAATACCGCATCTACCGAAGGAGATGCAAATATATCACCACAAACCGCTGCCGTTAGCATTCCTTTACCCACAAAACCGGCATGAGAAGGTTCATGACCTGAACCACCCCCAGAAACCAGGGCAACTTTAGTTTTATCCCAATCAGCCCTAACAACGACCTTGATATGCGGAAAGCCATCTAAACGTGCTAAATTTCCTCCTGAAACGTTAATTATTCCTTCAATAGCATCAGTAACTATATTTTCTTTTTCATTAATAAATTGAGCCATGCTTATTTTACTCCTTCGTAAATTCGTGCGCCTTCAGCGTCAAAATAAAGCGGATTATTTGGTCGGATTTTAATTGTATCGCCAGTGCGTAAAGTCGTATCAGTGCTAGTAGTAGTGATTAAATCTTGACCCTTTAATCGAATATGCAATCTCACTAAGTCACCAAGAAATTCAGTACGGGTTACTTCACAATCTTGACCTTCACCAATAAAAATATGCTCTGGGCGCAATCCTATGGAATGAGCTGTATTTAGTGAATTTTCAAAAGTATCAGCAGGTAAAATATTTATTCGTGGTATACCTAAACGGCTAGCAGCATAAATACTGACTGGATTCTCATAAATTTCTCTTGGAGTACTATATTGAACCAACTTGCCTTTATCTAAAACGCCAACATGAGTAGCCATTGTCATAGCTTCAATTTGGTCATGAGTAACATAGAGTAAAGTAGCACCAGTATCTGCGTGTATTCGTTTAAGCTCGACTCTTAAATCCGCTCTCAACTTTGCATCAAGTGAACTCAACGGCTCATCCATAAGATAAATAGACGGATCTCTAACGAGAGCTCGACCAATAGATACGCGCTGCATTTCACCTCCAGATAAAGCCGTAGCTTTATTATCTAGCTTATGACTAATCTGTAATACTTCAGCAACTTTTTTAATCTTCTCCTCAATTTCATCTTTTGGAGTATTTAATAGTGGAGATTTAAGCGGAAACGCCAAGTTTTCCTTCACAGTTAAATGAGGATATAGAGAGTACTGTTGGAACACTACTGTCACATCTCTTTGTGCGGGTATAGTGTTGCCCATCAATTTATCGCCTATATAAATATTTCCACTGTCAGGATGATCTAAGCCAGAAACCAACCTAAGTGTCGTTGTTTTACCAGCTCCAGTAGGACCAAGTAGGACAACAAATGAACCATCTGGTATCGTCATACTGACGTTATCTAAGGCAACATCATCGCCAAATGCCTTAGAAACATTCTCTAATCTAACTTCAGCCATGATTGATAATTCCTTTATTTGCAACAGAGATAAATGCTTGCCCACTATCAGCATCAAATAGTGTGATCTTTTCTGAGTTAAGTTCTAAACCTATGTGTTGCCCCATAGTAATAACTTCCGAAGAAGGTATTTGAGCTTTCAATTCACCTAAATCAGTAGCAAATGTTACAACCTGAGTGGTACCGAGATATTCGTTATAGATGACTCTTCCAATAAATCCACTAGAAGACGATAATGAAACATTTTCTGGTCGAATTCCTAATGCTATCTGTCCAGAAGCAGATTCAAGCTGTTTTGGTATTTTAAAACTATGACTATTACTACTTAAGCTTTCATCTCCAGTCTCAAAATTACTACTGAAACTTAAGAAATTCATTGATGGAGAACCTAGAAAGCTTCCTACAAATTGGGTTGCAGGCCAATCGTAAATATCCTGTGGAACTCCGAATTGCTCAACCACACCATGATTCATAACTACAATCTTGTCACCCATCTGCATTGCTTCAAGCTGATCATGTGTAACGTAAATAGTAGTAGCATTCATTCGATCGTGAAGGCCTCTTAACTCTTCAGACATATGTTCACGAAACTCAGCATCCAATGCCCCTAATGGCTCATCCATAAGAAAGACTTTTGGGTCTCGAACTATTGCTCTTCCAAGTGCTACCCGCTGTCTGTCACCGCCAGATAAACCACCTACTGACTTATTAAGAATATCTTCAATGCCAAGAGTTTTAGCGACTTCACCAACTTTTTTACGAACCTCAGCTTTTGGCATACCTTGACTTAGCAAAGGATAACTAATGTTTTTACCAACATTCATATGTGGATAAAGAGCAAACATCTGAAATACAAAAGCTATATCTCTTTGAGAAGCAGGTTTCTGAGCAACTTCTTCACCATCTATATAAATTTCACCAGATGTTGGAATTTCAAGTCCAGCTATCATTCTGAGCGTTGTTGTTTTTCCGCAACCTGAAGGACCAAGCAACATAAAAAACTCACCATCTTCAATAGTAAATGATGAAGATTTAACTGCATTAAATTTCCCATAGTCTTTGCGTACATTTTCAATACGTATTTGCGCCATCTTTTCTACTCCGGAAAATGACTGACAACGATAAACATTACAGTACCGATCAGTGTAACTATGAAAGAGTAGGTAAAAAGCGACTTTATGAAAGGCTGCATCATCATCACCACACCAACTGCGATGAGTATTGATGCAAGCATCTCCCACGCTCCTCTTTTAAATCCAAAAATCCCTTTAATGAAAGCACTCATTTACGAACCGCTCCAAATGTTATTCCACGCAATAGATGCTTACGAAGAAGAATTGTAAATACCATTACCGGCACCAAGAATATCGTTGCTCCTGCGGCAACCGCAGGCCAATCTTTACCAGCATCACCTATAATAGTAGGTATAAATGGGGGAGCTGTTTGAGCAGTACCTGAAGTTAGTAGCACTGCAAAAGCGTATTCATTCCAAGCAAAAATCAAACAGAATATAGCTGTCGACGCGATGCCAGTTGCAGCCTGAGGAAGAACAACTTTATAGAAAGCTTGAAATCTTGTGTATCCATCAATTAATGCTGCTTCTTCATATTCAATTGGAATCTCATCAATAAATCCTTTTAGCAACCAAACGGATAAAGATAAGTTGACTGCGGTATACAACAGTATCATCCCTAAATGTGTATCATTCAGCCCCAGGTTTCTAAACATTAAGAATATAGGAATAGCGACAGCAATCGGGGGCATCATCCTCGTAGACAATATGAAGAATAAAAGATCATCTTTTAATGGCACCCTAAACCTTGAAAAAGCATAGGCTGCTGCGGTACCTAAAATCATGCAAAGCAAAGTGGATCCAAAACCGATAATAACTGAGTTTAGAAAACGCTCTCCGTAACGAGAAGGTCCATTAATAACCATATTCTGTTTTCTAACAATTTTGTCATACCAAGTTTTAGGCTCACCTAATTCAGCGACATTCTCTTCAGTTGCTCTTGTTCTAGTAGTAAATAAATTTACATAGCCTTCTGCAGTTGGCTCAAAAATTACTTTTGGTGGATACGCAATAGCATCTGAAGGGGACTTAAAACCTGTTGCAATAATCCATAGCAATGGCAAAAGAGTCACTACTGCATATAAAACAACGAC
>CALFUP010000232.1 GCA_937929875.1 uncultured Cocleimonas sp.
AAACGATAGGGAAGTTTGAAGCATCGTATAGAAAATCATCAAAAAGTAGGGGGGTGTCTTTTTATTGAGCCAAGGTAAATATATATAACTTGAGCTCTTATAATCGGATGATATATCATATCATTTTTTTATAAGAACTCAAGTTATATATATTTACCTTGGCTCAATAAAAAGACACCCCCCTACTTTTTGATGATTTTCTATACGATGCTTCAAACTTCCCTATCGTTTCCTTACGGAGTTCGTCTATTACTTGCTTGGCTCCTAGGAATCTAAGAAGGCGCTTACTTTTGACTATATTTATTTCTCAATAAAACTCTTTATAAACGTTCATAATAATACCCATGATTATTGATCCCTTCTTTTATCTTTGTGCCATTCCTGCAGTCCTGATTTTCGGTATGGCAAAAGGCGGATTTGGTGGTGGCATTTCAATAATATCTGTTCCGTTAATAAGTCTTGCGGTATCTCCCGTACAAGCCGCAGCGATTCTATTACCTATTCTAGTAGTGATGGATGGCGTTGCTCTGTGGAGCTTTCGTGGCAAATGGAGTCGCGAAAATTTAAACATAATAATACCAGGAGCAATCATTGGTATTGTTGTTGGAGCCCTTAGTTTTCGATACCTATCTGAAGATATGATCCGCATTTGCTTTGGTTTAATCTCAATCGTTTTTTCACTTAATTACTGGTTTAAAAGTAAAGAGAAACCAAAGCAAGAAATCAGTAAAGTACGTGGCGGAATTTGGGGTGCAGTAGCTGGCTTCACTAGTTTTGGAATTCACGCTGGGGGGCCACCTATCAGCATTTATTTGCTACCCCAAAAAATGGATAAAGTTTTGCTAATGGGAACGATGGCAATCTTCTTTGCCGTGGTGAATCTAATTAAAGTCATCCCCTATACTTGGCAAGGTCAATTTAGTACCACAAACTTGCTGACATCATTAGTCATGATTCCCCTAGCCCCTATCGGTGTGAGATTGGGGTACTTTTTATTGCATAAAGTAAGCGAGAAAATGATTTATCAAATCTGTTACTTCTTTCTTTTCATTGTAGGATTAAAGTTATTAGTTGATGGTATCCAAGGGATGCTCGTTTCCTAGTCATCTTAACGTCTATTACATTATCTTCGAATCCGTTTTTTAACTGATGATAGCGATAACGTTAAACATTGACTCCAACTCTTAGCTTATAAGAAATTAATAACTTAGAAGTTTACGTTTTGTTTAACGAGTTGCCTCAATATATTGCTTTAGTCCCTGCAACGAATCTGGAAGTGTCTTATCTATATTTTTCCCAATGAGTCTGCCAAATAAGGGAGCTAAAAACCCTGTGAATACCACAATATTCTGTAAATCGGTACTTTCACCATTTTTTTCTAAAATATGCTCAAAATGAATTTTACAAAGAGGCAATCCGCATTCGACAGTGAAAGATTTATCCTTAGTCACTTCAACTAATTCAATCTTAGATTCAGGCGCGCCTTTTGGTTTTATTTTACCGCGAGCACCCATAATAAATTCGCCATCAATGGAAGCCGAGTCCATTTCAGGATCCCAGATTGGCCAATCTGCTACTTTAGTATAAGCAGAAAACACTTCCGCTGGTTCAGCCAGGATTGTTATTGATCGTTCAAATTTCATGATGGTACCTTATAAATTGGATTAGTAAATATTGAATAGGTCTACGCATACAAAAACCTTTCGAGATTAATTCTGCCCTTCTAAAATCTGTTTTACGGACACAATCGATGCAAATCGATCAGCCAGTCCTGCTAATTCTGCTTCGTGAAGATTCTTTGCAGAAATCACACCTCCACCAACTTTTGGTAAATCACGGCTGGCACAGGCATCTGCAGCAACCGTTGCAGGATAGCCAAGATCAAGCGCCGCACGCACTGTTGAAGAAACACACATGTGAGTCATGAAACCTGCGACTAAAATAGCCTGTCCTGCACCAAGAGTGTCAGCAAGAGTGGTATCTGCAAATGCATTAGGTTTATTCTTATCAAGAACCGTCTCTCCATCAATGGGGGTTAAGTCGTCAATAATCTGCCCTCTATAATCGTTCAAGTCAAACAAACTGCCCGCAGCGCCACTATGGACAATATGGATGACTTTCCCCTTAGCTTCACGAACGGCAGTGAGCAGGGTTTTAATCTTGGCGGTGGTCGATACTACATCAGGAAGCTGGATTGGGCCGCTCACATATTCGTTTTGAGCATCGATAATAACCAGTACCGTATCAGAAAATTGCGGAATCGAAGCTTTAAATCCAGCTAGGCTTAAAAGTGTTTGTGGCGTTTGGGAAGACTCAGACATTTATTTTCTCCTACTTGTTTTAATAGTAAATTATGAATAATGAATTATGAGGCAAACCAAATAGTGCAGACAATCTGCATTTTTTACACTTGCATCTGCATAAACGCAGTGCCTTAATATCAACATGACAACATGGAGCGACATCGAACTTATCAGCGCGATATTAGCATCAGGCACATTATCGGGTGCAGGTCGACTATTGCAGATTGATCAAACCACCGCATCTCGACGTCTATCACGTCTTGAAAAAATGTTAGGCGGAGCATTATTCGATCGCCAAGACGGCAAACTAGTACCAACATCCCTTCTCCAGCAAGCAGAGCATGCCATTCTAAGCATGGCGGATGCCTCGGCAGTCACTAAAGCAATTCTTTCAAAGGCACAAGTTGAGTTGGCAGGTCGCGTCACTATATCTTGCTTAGGGTTTTACGCGACCAATGTACTCGCACCACATCTCGATAAACTTTTAAAGCTTCATCCCAAAATCGCGGTAGATATAATCAGCGAGGACCGCCTTGCAAGCTTCAAACAACGTGAAGCTGATATCGCGATTCGCTTCGCTTGGCCTGAAGAGTCCATCGCAGTAATGCGACGTTTATCCTCGGTTCTGTTTCGCCGCTATCGCGCAACCTCTATTGAACCTCATGATGAACATCATAAAAGTCTAATCGTCCAATATAGTGAGTCTTTAGCGCATCTACCTGAAATGCAACTACTATCAAATCTGCGTCCAAATACTGAACCATTTCTACGATCTGACCGAATTGACCTGCTAGCCAATGCCGCTGCAAGTATAGGTGCAGAGGTCATGCTGCCAGAACCGACGGGTGATCAAGACAAAAGATTTATCAGAATGGATGATGATAAGGTATTTGCAGAAAGACCCATTTTTCTACTTACCCACCCAGAACGTAAAATAGCGCCTTCTGTAGTGGCAGTTAAAAAGTGGTTACTGGGTTTACATAGCATTTCTAAAGTCTAAAGAGATATTAAATTCTTTCTAAGCTATCCTTTAAAACATAATTTTATGAGAGTACGAAATATGAAAATTGGCATTATTGGATGTGGAAATATGGGCGGCGGCATGGCTGCTAACCTAGTCGATTTAAAGCAAGATGTTACTTGCTTTGATTCTGTTAACAATAAAAATATCAATAATAAGAAGGCATCATTTCTATAAATGACACCCCCCTACTATTTACGTATATTTCATAATTCTTAAAAATATGATCAGAAATGGTCTAATTGCCAATAGACTTATCTTCCGTACATATCAATGCCAGGGAGTGGACGATGATAACGTACCACTTCAGCATACGCCTTAGACGCAGCAAATATTCCTTTTTCACTGTCAATCGGCAGTCCAGCCTCTTCAGCCGACTGTAAAAAGGCAATAGATGCAAACAGCGCGTGCTGTGGCTGTATACCACCAGTTGCACAAAGCCTCCAGCCCATATCTGGATATCCCGGAATAGCTGCCGCTTCAACCGCGTGTTTGTTGTACATTATTCTTAGCACTTCTGTGATTTCTTTTTCACCATAGCCTTCAGGTGCTTTAACTGCTGTAACGGCATTTGATTCAAGGTGTTCTTCTTTTGCAACTAGCTTAAAACCTGCTGCCTTTGCCGCAGCACGATAGATTGAAGAACAATCTGCATGACGTTCGAAAACGCGGTCATAGCCTTCAATTGCCATACTATCCAAAGCCACCGCTAATTGCGCATAATTGCCCGGTGTTTCAGTGTGTAAACCCGTCGCTTCCATTGCTTCGATCATCTTTGCCAGATTAAGGTAATGTTGACCTTTTTTTAGTCCCGCATCTTGCATCTGCTGCTCACTTTCAATGATTCGCTTCAGAGCCTTCGGACTGATCGTAATCATTCCAATACCTGGTGTACCCATCAAGCCCTTTTGGCTACAGCCTAAAAGCATGTCGATACCCAATTCCTTCATTGAAAGTGGAATGCTGCCGATGGACGAAATACCATCAATTACCAACAGAGCCGGATGATTTAATTCATCGAGCATATCCCGTATTTTTTGAACACTAGCAGTAACACCCGCACCCGTTTCATTATGCGGACCCATGACCATCTTGATGTTAGCTTCAGGATTTTCTTTAAGGTCCTTTTCTAACAATTCTCGGCACTGATCAAACGGAAAGTCTTCACCAATTTCCGAGGTGAGACGTTTCACACCTCGACTTAAATTTTCGGCACAATTGCCCATGGCGTTACTAAAGCAACCAATTTCCAAGGTAATGATGACTGTTTTTTTAGATTTTAATTCATCTGGCGTGTACAAAGCGCTTGCCGCGGCTTCGGTCGCCGCTGTACCTGAACCAGTAAAGAAGAATGGCAAGCCGCCTTCTGGCATATCAACTAACTTTGCATACTCTTGGCGAACTGCGGTGAAAAAATCTGCTGCCCCAGGACCTCTCATCCCTCTAGTTTGGGTAGATGAAAACTGATTGACTAATTCAGATCCAAAAGCAGGCCCAGGTGTCACATTAATGATTTTATTGTGTGGGGACCAAACTGCAGATTTATCATTTAAAAAATCATCATTAGGTGAATCAAGCTGATTTGTTTCAATAAGACGTCGAAGTCCAGAAAGTGGAGAGATCAATTCACTCGTTTGTTTTGTCGTTTTATTCGTCATTTTCCTGTACCTCTAAGTACCTTGCTAATAAATGTAAACATGATTACCAACGGTTAAGCACTTGCATATTTACATTACTGATAATTGATAAAAAACTCGAAACAAACGAACAAAACAGTAAGCGAGTAATACTCTGTCTTCTGCAGTATTTTGAACACGGCCTTTCACTTTACACCGTAATATTATCATTCATAAACATTAGTGAAATATTTAGAGCTAGGTTTTAACGCAAGAAATTTTTATAAAACTATAAGGCTTTATACACACTGCTGACTGTTTCAAAGACACCGTCCTCTTCTCGGGAAATAGTTGGTATTTTTCGTTTGGCGAAACAATTATTCAAACAATTAAATATAAAATGAGAGTCAGTTATAAGCGTAATTATCCCCCACTTATTAAGTGGAAATACCCAGATCAATTTCTCTCACATTGATCTATATCAATTCGTTTACAACAATAAAAAAAGTAATACAAAATCTAGACCCACTAAAAGTAAGGTTTAACTATGACTGATAAAATCAAAAAACACTGTATTCTGTGAAGACAAGCAGTGGCAAGTTACGATTAAGTACATAGATTTGGGAAGCTGGAGCAGCCCCAACCGAAAAATAGTTTCCTGTTCAGCAATCCAAGATGGGGGAGGAACTTGTACCTATAAATGCTTGAAAGAAATGGACGGACCGTTATCTATATTAAGAAAGAAGTGATTCTTTGATTTCTGATAGGGACTTAATTTAGAAGAATAAAGTCAGGCTCGATTAATTAAATGACACCCCCCTACTTATTGACGCTTTAATGTGTAAATAATTTTTTTTACAATCAATTAATGGGATCAAATAACAGCTGTCTTAATTATAATTACTGCTATCTCAAAGAATCTAAAGCTAACAAACAGATTATCGATTAATACTTTTGCATAAAATATATTTGTGCTAGTCTATTTATAGTTAAATCACACAACAATATAAAAATTAACGTAGTGATAACGAAAATAGCGATAACAACAATGACAAAAAAAATATTAGCTTTCGTATTTCTTTTATTGAGTACCTTCTTTTACAGCAATGTACTAGCTTGGTATGACAGTAATGCAGCAGGCACAGCGCCTGATTGGTCTTATCGTGTGCCTATAACAATTCCTGCTGGAGTAGCAGTTAACAGCACGATTACATTTGATGTTAATTTCAATACCTTGTTAAGTACCTTAAGTGCTGCAGGTACTTTCGATATCAATTCTGTTCGTATCGTTCGTCCAAATGAAACTTTAGCAGCGACACAAGAGTTCACTGATCGTATTTTTAACGGTGTAATTGATGCCGCATCCAATGCTCGAGGTGAAGTTAAATTCATATTACAAGACGCTGGTCCAAGTACCTATTATCTGTATTTCGACACCACAGCTAACGGTCCAAAACCCGCTAATTCTCAACCACCTGTTAATGGAAACCTAGAGCATTCGGTAGGAACAACACCCACCAGCTGGGCGACTACAAGCTTAAATGCCAATGGCGCACAAAATAATGAAGTTTACGACACAGCTTTTGGTGCGACTTTTACTCAACCTAATGCAACCACTTGTAGTGATCAAGTGATTAATAATGCGAATAACTCCCCTAACAATAGTGGTTCTGCCGCAAATGTTACTGGACGTAAATGGCATCTTCTAGGTTACAGAAATAACTGTGAGGATGGTGGGGCTGGCACAAGTGAGGAAATTAATTTATCCAGAACTATTGGAGTCCCTGCGAGTAATCCAGGTACCCTCACTTTCTTTTTCCAAGTTCAAGCATTTGATAGCTGGAATGGAACATCAAATTACGACCATGTGAATGTTTCGGTCAACGGTACACTAATTAATCATACAGGATTAGGTATAGCTAACCCTGGAAATCTTCTGCGCATATCAAATACAGGTTTCGGTCGAAGAAATGGATTTTCAGCTTCGCTTATAGACGCGGGTTGGCAACAGGCGACGCTGAATTTAGCACCCTACGCTGGTACAAATATCAATTTTGAAGTGACGGCAGACTCATTTACAGACAATGGTTACAGATCATGGGTAAAGCTCGATGATTTTGAATGGAGTATTCGAACAGCAACTTTAGGCGCTCCAGAAGCTCAACCCCCGATTATATCATTGCAAAAAACGTCAATGGTCATAAACGATGGAATTAACGCTACTAACCCAAAACGGATACCAGGTGCAGTAGTAGAGTACACTCTAACGGCAACAAACAGTGGTGCCGGAAAAGCGACAAATGACACCATCGTTATCAACGATAGTATTCCCGCAAATTCTAGTTATATCGTAAACTCTTTAACGTTTATTGATGGAACTCCTGCAAGTGGACTTAATACCTCACCTGTAGCACCCGCAGCCTCAATTCTGTTGTTTTCGACAGACGGAGTAACCTTTAACACGACACAATCTACGGCTGTTACTCATATTAGAATTCATCCATCTGGAGAATTCGCTGCCGCCTCAGGGGCAGGCAATCCCTCATTTCAAGTGACTTTTAGAGTGACTCTTGACTAATAATTTTTTACCAATCACTAAATAAAATGAGTCTATTGACGCGATTCTGAATCAACTAAACTCGACTCTTTGACTTAAACACTGTCGATCTAATCCTTCACTTTTCTATTAGTTTCTCTCTCATATTATTCAATATGCGACGTCCAAGCATCTCATTTTACTTTCTTGATTCTTATGGATTGTAAAAAAATACACACTGTTTATATTTGCCTAGAATTATTATTGAAAACTAATAACGACTAAAGTTTCCAATATCATAATCAAACGTAAGTTATTGTTTTTTATAACTATTTTACAAATGAGTAATTGAGAAAATGCAAATACCACCTCACGCACAGTCCAAATTATTACAACAGCTAGCGCAACGTAAACCTAAATGGAGTTTGCCCCAAGCTTTGTATATGGATGAAGATATCTTCAACGCCGATTTAGAAAACATGTTTTACAGTGAATGGTTATTTATCGGTCATGATTGTGAGATACCTGAAATTGGTGACTATTTCTTATATGAAATTGGCAATCATGACATTATTATTTTGCGTGATTCAAACAATCAAATTAAAGCGTTTCAAAATACTTGCAGACATCGCGGCTCGCGTTTATGTAAAGAACAAAAAGGTCAGAAATCACAACTGGTTTGCCCCTATCACCAATGGACATACGATTTATCAGGTCGCTTAAAATATGCCAAAGACATGGGTAAAGATTTCAATCCTAACGATCATAATTTACACAGCGTAAACTGTGAAACTTTGCAGGGTACAATTTATATCTGCTTAAATTCTGACGCACCTGATTTTTCTTTATTTAAAAAAACTATCGAACCTTATTTAGCACCGCATAATTTAACAAATGCCAAAGTCGTGCACGAAAGCAATATTGTCGAAGCAGGTAATTGGAAATTAGTTTTAGAAAATAATCGAGAGTGCTATCACTGTGCGGGAAGTCACCCTGAATTATGCAGAACCTACTCTGACGACCCATCTATAACGGGTATCCCTGATGAATTGGACCCGACCTCACAGGTGGTGCAAGAGCATTGGGATAAATGCAAAGCGCTGAATATTCCTGCTGAATTTCACTTAAGCGATGATGGTCAATACCGAATCACTCGTATGCCATTACATAATCAGGCTGAGTCATTCACCATGCTAGGCAAAGTGGCATCCAATAAACCGATGGTGGAATCCACTGATAAAGCCTTAGGAACCTTGCTCTTCTTTCATTATCCGAATACATGGAATCACTTTTTATCGGACCATACTATAAGCTTTAGAGTTACTCCCATTAGTGCGAATAAAACGATGGTGACGACCAAATGGCTAGTTCATAAAGATGCGGTAGAGGGTAAAGATTATGATTTGGATACACTTACAGCAGTATGGAAAGCCACCAATCAACAAGATTTAGAACTGGTCGAAGAAAATCATCGTGGAATAAGATCTCCTAACTACAAGCCTGGACCCTATTCTGAATTACACGAAGACGGCGTAATTCAATTCGTCGATTGGTATCAAAAAACCAGCGAAGCAAAAGCCACTACTTGTGTTACAAATGAACATCAAGAAATTATTATTGAGGGATTAGCACCTGTTCAAGCTGGTGTTTTAGAGAATAAAGTTGAGCCTCAAAAAGTTGTCAATTTGGCACCAACAGCGTCAATGATGCAAGATGACACATCGACACAAACTAACAGTTCAGCTACAGATTTATTGAACAAACTTAAAAATAATTCTTCTACGAGTCAAAACGACGTAGATACAAGT
>CALFUP010000233.1 GCA_937929875.1 uncultured Cocleimonas sp.
TTAAGCTAGAAAGGCCAAACCAAGCTTACGTTAGTGACATCACCTATGTAGAAAGTGATGAAGGTATCCATTACTTGTCTTTGGTTACTGATGCCTATTCTCGTAAGATTGTCGGACACCATTTAAGTAAGGATATGAGTGCAAAGAGTGTTGTTAAGGCTATGCGTAATGCGAAGAAGCATCGTTTCGACAAAGAGGAGTCATTGATACATCATTCCGATAGAGGGACTCAATATTGTTCTGATACTTACCAAAAGGAACTTAAGAAGCAAAAAATAGAACCATCGACAACTGATGGAGGAGATTGCTATCAAAACGCCCTAGCTGAACGTATCAATGGCATACTTAAACAGGAATTTTTACTCTTTAAGTGCAAAACATTTATTGAACTAAAAAAGCTAATTGATGAATCAGTGATGATATACAATCAGTATCGTCCGCATTTGAATTTGGATATGAAGACTCCAAATCAGGTGCATAAAAAAGCCAGCTTATAATAAAGCTGGCTCTTTAATTAACCGTCAACTTATTTCAGGACGGGACATTATTTAGAGTGAGCCTCTCATTACTGGCTCAGATAATGATAATTATATGTCTCTCGAATTAATTAGAGCCAATTTAAAGAGTGTGGTGGGTTTAAACATGACACAAGTGACACTAATAATTTTAAATTGTCATGTTTTGACAGTTAAATCAGGTATGAAAAACCAAGTGAAATAATTTATATTTTAAGTTAAAACAATAGCTTACTGTGATTTAAGAAAAGTTGGCATCGTCATTGCATTATATTAGATATAACAATAATCCAAACCAAGATGTTTGGAACAGAATTTTTTAGCAAGCCCCTGAGGCGAAGAGTAGTTTAGTTAATCAATAAAAATAAAATAACTACCAGTCTCAACCCCGTATCTCTTTACTTTCCCCGGTAGAGAGATACAACCTAATTTACAAAGGTGGCGTTTGTGCTTGGTTATGAGCGACAAACGACATTTTGAAATAAAGAATATGACAATAATTCTAATAATAGACAGAGCATATTCATTAATAGCAAGCCCCTGAGGTTGTGAGTAGTTTTACTTAAATAATAAAAATAAAATAACTACCGGCCTCAAGGTTTTCTTACTTTTACCTTCCCCGATAAAAGCACTTCGTTTAAAAGTCAGCATTCAGCTGAAAAATAGACACAAATAAAGACAAAACAAGTTTAGTTAATCTAGCAAGATTATTCCTGAGGTACGAGTATGTGCTTTATTTTTATTAATGTCTTAGTTAAAAACCCTAACGAATTGAGATAATAACAACTGCTATAAAACCACGCCACATAAGTGAGATACTCAGTCATTAACACCTTACGAAATGCATTTTTAAAATCAACGGTCAATTATTAATGACCGCTGACATTTTTCTGTTAGAGCTTGCTTTCATCGAAAGATATTTTCTTAGACGCTTTTTTTATAATCGAGAAAGATCAGCGACCTCTAAGAATAATCCTCTTAACTGAGATAACAACGCAAGACGATTGTTTCTTAACTCTACGTTATCATCCATCACCATTATGTTGTCAAAGAAGTTATCTACATCTTCTCGCAAGACGGCAAGTGAAGATAATGCTGCAGAATATTCTCCTTTAGCATAAAGAGGTTGCACTTTATTTTGTTGATCAACAATAGCTTTATAGAGTGCTAGTTCTGCATCTTCGTTGAGTAAGTCTTGATTTATATCTTCAGAAATTCCCCCGTCGACCTTTTTCAATATATTGCTAATACGTTTATTTGCAGCAGCTAAGGATTCTGATTCAGCAAGGTTTCTAAAGTCTGCAACAGCCTTTAAACGTTGGTCAAAATCTAATGGATGTGTAGGACTTAGGCTAGCCACTGAATTAACCGTATCACTATTTATGCCTTGGTCTTGGTAATAGGCTTTTAAGCGTTCCATGATAAACGCAAATGCATCATCAACGGCTTTACTTGCATCTACTTTTACTTGTAAGCCTTTAGCTGCTTCAACAAGCAATGCTTTTAGATCAAGATTTAAATTTCCTTCGATGATAATACGCAACGCACCCAAAGCAGCTCGACGAAGTGAGAAAGGGTCTTTACTCCCTGTAGGCTTCATATCAATCGCAAATATACCCATTATGGTATCGAGGCGATCCGCTAATGAAAGCACTTTACCTATTTCACCTGCTGGTATTACATCACCAGCAAAACCGGGTTGATATTGTTCATGCATCGCTGCGGCAACGGCTTCTGCTTCGTTATCATGTTTTGCGTAATAACTCCCCATAATGCCTTGTAGTTCAGGGAATTCTTGCACCATATTACAAAGTAAGTCGCACTTTGCTAGTTCTGCCGCTCGCATTGCTTGCTGTTTATCGGCACCGATTTTTGTCGCGATAAAACCAGCTAGTGTGCTGACTCGCTCTGTTTTTTCAAAGAGGGTCCCGAGTTTTTGTTGGAAAACAATTTTCTTTGTATCTTCGCGTCGTGACTCTAATTTAACCTTACAGTCTTGATCCCAGAAAAATTTAGCATCCGCAAAGCGAGGGCGAATAACTCGCTCATTACCTTGGCTAACTGCCGCTGGGTTTGAGCTTTTGATGTTACTAGTGGTAATAAAATATGGCATCAACTTATTATTTGAATCGACCACTGGGAAGTATTTTTGGTGATCTTGCATGCTTGAGATCAAACATTCTTGCGGTACTTGTAAAAACTCATCACCAAAACTACCACTAACCGCTATCGGTAATTCGACTAATGCAGTTACTTCATCGAGCAAGTTGGTATCGATTTGGGCAATTCCTCCAAGATCTTTCGCCGCGTTTTCGGCTTGGTTTCGAACTTCTGATCGACGTGCTTCAAAATCTGCGATTACATGACCTTGTTGATGCAGTTGTTCTGCATATGTCGAAGCGGTTTTAATAGTGATAGAGTCTGGATGATGAAAGCGATGCCCTTTAGAGGTATTGCCTGATTGAATTCCTAGAATTTCTCCATCGATAACTTGGTCATCTTGCATCATCACAATCCAATGCACAGGACGGACAAACTCAATATCACTTGCACCCCAACGCATGCGTTTTGGTATAGGAAGCTTCGCTAATGATTTTCTTACTATCTCTGGTACTAGTTCAGCGGTATCTTTACCTGCAACTTCCTGGCGGAAAACTAACCAAATGCCTTTTGGTGTTTCAATTTCTTCAAGATCAAATGCACTCACTCCACAAGAACGAGCGAAGCCTTCAACGGCTTTAGTGGGGTTTCCTTCTGCATCAAACGCTGCTGCTTTAGCTGGGCCTTTACGTTCGACAGATTGATCTGCTTGTTTGATCGGAGTATCTTTTAACAAAATAGCTAAACGTCTTGGCGCAGCATACGAAATAACTTCGCTTGCTTCCAAAGACGCATCTTTTAAGCCTGCTACAACACCTGCAGTAAAAGCATCTGATAATGTTTTTAGCGCTTTCGGCGGCAGTTCTTCTGTACCAATTTCAATTAATAGATCTTTAGTTTGAGTAGACATTAAGCGTTCTCCTCTTTGTTTTTATTCGAGTTGTCTTTTACTAGAGGGAAGCCAAGAGCTTCACGAGAAGCATAATACGATTCGGCGATTGCGCGTGATAAAGAGCGAACTCGCAACATATATCGCTGACGTTCTGTCACCGATATTGCATTACGAGAATCGAGCATATTGAATGCGTGTGATGCAGTTAACATTTGCTCATAAGCGGGCAGCGGCAAGCCAGCTTCGATCAATACTTGGCTCTCTTTTTCCGCCGCATCAAAGTGATGAAATAAATCATCGACATTGGCGATTTCAAAATTATATTTTGACTGCTCAACTTCATTGCGATGATAAACATCACCATAAGTCACTTCGTTGCCCATTGGATCGATAGTCCAAACTAAGTCATAAACCACTTCAACATCTTGTAAATACATCGCAAGACGCTCTAAACCATAAGCAATTTCCCCGGTAACTGGCTTACACTCTAATCCGCCTAGCTGTTGGAAGTAGGTGAATTGCGTGACTTCCATACCATTTAGCCAAACTTCCCAGCCAAGGCCCCAAGCCCCAAGCGTTGGTGATTCCCAGTTATCTTCAACAAAACGGATATCATGCTCTAAAGGATCAAAACCAAGTGCTTCTAAGGAGCCTAAATATAACTCTTGAATCTCTAGTGGCGATGGCTTCATCAATACTTGAAATTGATAATAACGTTGCAAACGGTTGGGGTTTTCACCATAACGTCCATCAGTAGGGCGACGTGAAGGTTGCACAAAAGCTGCATTCCAAGGCTCAGGCCCAATCGCACGTAGGAAAGTATTTGGATTATCGGTGCCTGCACCCATCGGCATATCGTAAGGTTGCAAAATTGCACAACCTTGTTTTGCCCAATAATCTTGTAGGGCAAAAATTAAGCCTTGAAAAGTAGATGTATCGTATTGCGTTTTATTTTGCTGCGTCGTTTTTAGTTGCGACATACGTTGTGCGCCTTATGGATGTTTCATGAAAGGCGAAAATTATACTTTAGTTAGAAACGACTTACACCCAAATAGCACGGATCTGTCTATATTAAAATGCACGTCTGAAGGTAATAAAGGACTCTCTTTATATCAGGAAGTGGTGCGGCTACTTCTATTGTTTAACCATTGTTGAATGGCGCTTGTCACTTTTTAATAACAGATAAGCCGTTTAAAAAGTAGGGGGGTGTCATTTTAAACGTAATTTTATGTAATAAATTCCAATTAAATGAACTCTAAAACGGTTTAAGTCCGCTATATAGTTTAGGAAAGTTATAAATCAGATTAACGGCTATAGCGCTAAGACTATCAACATACTATTGATAGTTAATATGATTTAAAATGTAATCAAAATTGAAAATAAATTACCGAGCTACTTATGATTGTAAAAAAACTATTTTCTATGAATGAGTTAATTATTCATGGTGTTTTTCTTGCTGTTGCTTTAACGGCATCCACAACTAACGCACAGACTTATTCTGATTCCTCTCATCAGAATGATCCACTCTCTTTAGATGAAGTATCGAAAGCATCGCTTTTAACCATAGGTCCGAAACTTTCAGCGCGTGGGGTTGATAATGATTTAAGCTCGATAATAAATGATTCTCAAGAGGTATTACTTATTGAGAGAAATGAGCAGAAAGGTGCGCCGAAAGATCAACGCCGAGCTGATGTCTTTATTTATGATTATTCATCCAATGAGCTTATTGAATCGCTTGTCGATTTAAATACATCTGAAGTTATTCGTTCAGAACGCAAGCAAGGCGTGCAATTGCCTCTAACCGCCAACGAACTTAAGCGAGCTAAGCAAATAGTATTTGAAGATGAAGATGAGCGTGCGATTTTAGAGTCGGAATTTCGTCGAATAAGTTCTCGTGAGTTAACGGATACATCCGAATTAAATATTAAGGCGTTTACTTTTCTAGCGGATAGCTTACCAAACCGTGTAAATGAGGCGAGCAAGCAATGTGGCGTTCATCGATGTGCACAATTGATGCTCTATACTCACGAAAATATCGTGTTTGAAATTAGTCCGATAGTAAATTTATCTGAAGGCGTTGTTACACAGAGAATTGGTTTTTAATATGAAAACACTTAATTTTAATAAAATAAATACAAAGATGCTAAGCCAAGGTAATGGTATGTTGAAAGTTACCTTAGTTCTACTTTCTGTTACTTTTCTTGTTTTAAGCAATATTGCTCAAGCTAGGCCTAATACTAGCTCTTGCCCAACGGGTAATACTATTTCAAAAACATTTTCATCGGGGGCCGCATGGGATATGTGCTGGGAAGTACGTGATGAAGAGGGTGTCGTTTTAAGTGATGTGCATTATAAGCCGCGAAATAAAACCAGACGCAGAGTTTTAGGTGAAGCCAGTCTTTCGCAGATACAAACAGAATATGATGATGGTTCTGCAACTGAATTTTTAGTGACCGAGTTTGGTCTTGGTGGTAGCAATTTACAAACGCTATCATCTTCAATGTGTGAAGGTGGTCAATTGCGTCAGCATGATGGACGTAATATTTTATGTGAAGTGACAAAAGCGAACGGATATATTTATCGCTATCGAAACAGCACTCGTCGCCAAGGCAGTAAGTTGGATATTTTTAGTGCTTCAAATATCAATGCTCGTGAATTTATTATCAAATGGTCGTTCTTGGAAAATGGCACAATCGAAGTTGCTTCAGGTCTAACCGGAAAATTCAATAAAACCACAACAAATAGTGCAAATGGCTGGCAAGTAACAGCACAAAACCGTATAGCTACAGGCTTTACAGACCATTATTTCTGGCGTATGGATTTTGATATAGCTAGTGATAATGGTAACGATATTATCGAGCAAATTAAAAGCGTGCCTTCGTCAGATCGATTAAGTAAAACTAAACAAGTGCAAACAATTTCAAATGAGTTAGCAGCATCCTTCACGCCTGCTGATAAAAAGTTTTGGCGTGTGAAAGATCAAAGCGTTCGAAATGCCGCTAATCAAGCAATTTCATATGAAATGGTTATGTTGAATTATGCTCAGCAAAGCAAAGGCAATACTAATTCTGCATGGTTAAAAAATGATGTTTACATGACTCAGTACAAGGCTTGTGAGCGTTTTGCGGTACAAAATCCTACGAATAACTGTGGGTCTAATGTTAGCCAATTTGTTAATGGCGCAAACATAAATGCCAAAGATGTCGTGGTTTGGTATCGATTAGTGCATCACACTTTGCCACGTGATGAAGACTTTTCATCAGCCGCTGTTCAATGGAGTCACTTTATCTTGTTGCCTCGAGATTGGACTTCTACGAATAGCCTCTAAAACTAATCAAATTAAACCTTAAAAAGAACGGAAAAATTTCCGCTATGAAAATAATAAATAATCGTATATTCCATCGACTGATTGTAGCAGTAATGCTACTAATACCGGCAATATTGACTCCTGTTTCAGACCTTGAGGCAGCTGAGTTTTGTAGTGATCAATACTATATTAATGAAACTCTACCCAATGGATCCTCATGGGATATGTGTTGGGAACACCGACAAAGAGAAGGCATAATTTTTCACCATGTGTTCTACAAGCCTAAAGATGGTGTTCGTCGCATGATCTTTAATTTTGCGGCAGTGGCTCAAATACATGTGCCATATGATGATAACGGTGCCAGATATCATGATATTTCCGATTATGGTATTGGTGGTAATAACATGCTGAATCTGCAAGTAGATGAATGTGTTGGTGGAAGTTTGTTAAGCTTTGGGACGAAGCGTGTGCTTTGCCAACAAACACATAAAGAACAATTTGCTTATAAAAGCGGAAATAATAGTGACTCTGGAAATAGCTTAAGCTTATTTAGTGTTTCTCCAGTAGGTGCTTATTACTATATTTCTCGCTGGCGCTTCAAAGATGATGGGTCGATTGAACCTGCAATTGGAGCTACTGGAGCGTTACAACGTTTTGGAACAAATCAAAGCCGAGGATGGCCTTTAAGTAATAATAAAACAGGCATTGCGCATTTACATAATTTTTATTGGAAATTAGATTTTGATTTAAATGCTACCGGTAATGATGATGTCGTTGAAGAAATTAATTTTGCTTTGGTTAATGGGAAGCGCCAGAGGAGTATTAGTACGTTTAACTCTGAAGTATCTCGTAAAGTAAATCCAACAACTTTACGTCATTGGCGTGTACGTGATAAGAGTTTGAATAATGCCAATGGGCATGGGATGTCTTATGATATTTTGATAAATGAATCGGGACATCAGGATATCGGGCCATCTAGTGAGCCTTTCACTCAAAATGATTTCTATGTTACCAAGCAAAGAGATACAGAAAAATTTGGTTCTCATAATGTTACTGGCGGTAAGAATTTAGCGGAATTTACCAATGGCGAAAACCTAGTTAATGGCGACATTGTGGTTTGGCCAGGGACTACTTTCTATCATATGCCACGAAATGAAGATATTCCTCATATGGATGCGCATTGGAGTCATATTAAAATCATTCCAAGAGATTGGCATGCATCGAATCCATTAGTCAATGAGCCTATTAATACTCCGCCCACAATTTCTAACCCAGCAAATCAAAATACAGCACAAAATTCATCAGTAAATCTAGCTATTCAAGCGAATGATATTGATGGGGACAACTTGAGCTTTAGTGCTACTGGTTTACCAGGCGGCTTACAGCTTAATTCAAATTCAGGTGTGATATCTGGTACTGCTAATGCTGCAGGGAATTTTAATGTCACTGTGAGTGTATCGGATGGTACAGCAAGTAGATCAACTCAATTTAACTGGACTGTGGTTGCTGTAAATACTAATAGTCCTCCAACGATTTCTAGTATCGGCTCTCAAACGAATACTACGGGTGAGGTCGTTAATGTTGCAGTACAAGCGAGTGATTTTGATGGAGACACTCTTAATTACAGTGCGACTGGATTACCTGCGGGTTTAGCAATCAATAGCAGTTCAGGTGTTATTTCAGGTACAGCAAATTCGGTAAGTACTAGTACAGTTGTTGTCACGGTAAGCGATGATACAACTAGCGCTAGTACTCAATTTATTTGGTCAATTTCAGCGCCAACAGGTGTGTTCTCAAATCAAGTATCGAATACGGCAATTACCATTAACGGCTCAGTAAATGATTGGTCAGGTTTGGATTATTATGCAACTGACCCTGATGATGTTAACAATAATAGTGGAACAAATAATCAAATAGACTGGTTGAGAGCATCGATTGCACATAGCCCGCAAAATGTATTTATTAACTATCAAAATAGACAGAATATCGATTCAACTAATAACTCCGGTACCTTTGTACCTTGGGGCTGGACGATATATCTTGATACTGATGACAACGCCGTTACTGGTTATCAAGGTACGAGTGGTATCGGTGCTGATTATATAATTAGTGGTAGTGTCATTGAGCGTTATACAGGTACTGGAAACAACTGGAGTTGGTCAGTCGTTGATAACGCCGCGTTAAGTTATTCTGGAAGTAATTTGGAAATGCGTTTTCCTCGCTCTTTAATTGGAAGTCCAAGTGAAATGAGAGTTGTTTTTGTTGGGAATAATGCTGCTTTTAATGGCAGTGGAACAGATCTCTATCCCGATACTGGATCATTCCGCTACCAGTTTACTGGAGAAAGTAATACGAATATCGCTCCTATAGCAAACAATCAACTGATCTCTGTCGGAAGTGGATCATCAGTGAGTTTGGTCCTAAGTGCTAGTGATGCTAATAATGATTCTTTAAACTATCAAGTGACTCAGCAACCTCAGCATGGCTCTATTACGGGGTCTGCTCCGAATATCGTTTACACAGCTGATGCCGATTATGTAGGAACAGATACGATACGTTTTAAAGCGAATGATGGCACTGTTGATAGCCAAACAGCTACTGT
>CALFUP010000234.1 GCA_937929875.1 uncultured Cocleimonas sp.
CAGAAAATACGATTATTGATTAGGAGTCAAGCATGAAATTAAACGTTTATCTTTCTGGGGAAATACACTCGGATTGGAGAGACCAAATTATTGAAGGTTGTAAAAAGTTGAGACTGGATATTTCATTTTCATCCGCAGTGACCAATCATGAAGCCAGTGATGCAGCCGGTGACTGCCTTGGTCAAGAAGATAAAGTCCATTGGCGAGACCACAAGTCGTCAAGAATCAATGCTATCCGCATCAAAAATTCAATTGAAAAGTGTGATCTTGCGATCATTCGTTTTGGGGATAAATACAAACAGTGGAATGCTGCTTATGACGCAGGCTACTGCTCAGCTTTGGGCAAAGCCTATATTACGTTGCATGAGGAGTCGTTAGGGCATGCATTGAAAGAAGTGGATGGCTCTGCATACGCATGGACAACGACCCCACAGCAGGTGGTAGAAATTTTACAGTACATCGTGTCTGAAGCTTAAGGGACGGCCTAATATTACTTCTAAATTTAAGCTAATAGCATGACTAAAAAAACGATTCTTATTATTGATGATCATCCTTTGTTTAGAAAAGGTGTACGGCAACTCCTGAGTATGGACGAGCAATATGAAATCGTCGGAGAGGCCGCTGGTGGAGTGAATGGTTTAATTATGATTGAGTTGCTGGAGCCTAATATGGTTCTCTTAGATCTTAATATGAAATCCATGTCAGGCCTCGATGTCTTGGAGGAGATCAAGAAGCGCGAGTTAAAGACTGAAGTTGTCATTATGACCGTTTCCAATCAAGACAGTGATGTGGCAAAGGCAATACAGCTGGGTGCTGATGGTTATTTGCTCAAAGATATGGAGCCCGAAGATATCCTTGCTAAGCTTAGGCTGGTGTCTAAAGGGAGTATGGTCACTGACGGTAATATTTCTATACTTTTGGCGAATATGTTTAAGTCAGGTAGTCATGCTGAGACGTTGGAAAACGTAAAGTTGACGCAGCGAGAGACTCAGGTCATGAGTTTGTTAGTGGCAGGAATGAATAACAAGCTGATGGCACGTGAGTTAAATATTAGTGATGGAACGGTGAAAGTGCATATTAAGAATATCTTGCGCAAGACAAAAATGAATTCTCGATTAGAGGCCGCCGTGTGGGCACTCAGTCATGGCTTTGAGAGGTAGCCTCTAGTTATGGGGCAATATCAAAAAAACTAGTCGCCTCAAGGTCCAGAACCTCAACACCCTCACCATTAAATAACTGCCACTGCCAACGTAAAATCCCCAGATTTGGGCGACTTTGGGACTGTTTGGTTTCGAGTATGGTGATGGTGATTGATAGCACATCACCTGGTCGCACAGGATTAGGCCACTTCAAATAAGCTAAGCCGGGAGAGCCAAAACTTCGAGAATCTTTAAGCAACTCATCGGCCACCAAACGCATCGCAACACCAAGCGTCTGAATGCCACTAGCAATTAATCCTCCATAAGGACCACTTTTAACTTTATCGAGATCGGTATGAAACCATTGCGGGTCATAGCGTTCAGCAAATTCAAGGATCTCTGCTGCTTCTACTTTATAGTGACCAAACTTAAGTACTTGGCCTGCGCTGTATTCTGAAAACTTCATTAGTCATCAATCCCCTCAAAAATAATCTATTTATCCAGCCGTGCTATTGAAGATAACCTTCAGTTAACGCCACCCAATAAGCGGCCCCTACCAACAAATTATCTTGAGCAAATACATATTCCGGGTGGTGAACAAATTTGCTGTCACCGTTACCAAGGAAGCAGTAGGTACCTTTCACCTCTTGAAGCATAAAAGCGAAGTCCTCTGACCCAAGATAGGCTAGTTCTTCTTCTGAAACCTTATCGTCACCGAAGGCCTCGCGAGCGATCTGAGCAGCTTTTTTGGTCTCTTCTGCACTATTAGTTAATACGGCCCCAGGCACGCCATCTCTGATTTCAGCAACACAGCCAAAAGACTCACTCTGCTGATGGATCAATCGACGAACATTGGTATTCACCATCACACGGTCTTCTGGTGTAGTCGTGCGAATCGATAGCCTTAGAATTGCACTGTGCGCAATCACGTTGGCTGCCTGACCCGCTTGAAAAGCACCGACCGTGACAACCGCTTTATTTGACGGAGCAACATTCCGCGACACAACCGTTTGCAACGCCATGACTAATGAAGAGGCAGCAACCACCGGATCAGTCGCTAATTCTGGCATCGCACCATGACCGCCTTTACCCGTAATTTCCACTTCCCAGTTATCCACTGCGGCCATCGTGTCGCCTTCAGTGAAATACAGCTTACCCATTTCAAGCCCCGGCATGTTGTGCATGCCAAAGATCGCATCAACAGGAAAACGCTCGAAAAGCCCATCCTTCATCATCGCAGGAGCACCTTGCATCGTTTCTTCAGCGGGCTGAAAAATCAATCGTACCGTACCGTTGAAGCTTTTCTTTTCAGCTAAGTATTTAGCAGCCGCTAACAGCATGGTTGTGTGAGCATCATGGCCACATAAATGAGCAACCTTTGGAGTTTCTGACGCGTAATCCAAATCATTATCTTCTTGAATCGGCAGCGCATCAAAATCAGCACGAAGACCAATAACTTGGTCACCATCGCCCACTTTTAAAGAAGCAACAATGCCGTACTCACCGATGCCGGTCTCAACTTCGTACTCACCAAAACTACGTAGGATATCGGCGATGTATTGGGCCGACTTGGTCTCTTGCATCGAAAGCTCTGGGTTGCGATGCAAGTGTTCAAACCACCCCTTAATTAGGTCAAAGTCAGTTTCGAGATTAGTCATTAAATTAGTCATTGTTTAATTCCTTGCTAGGAGCAAAAGAAAAGTCGAGACATGATTGTCTCTCGGCTTATGGTTAAATCTGTGTTTCGTCCTTCAAATACATCAGCCCGATGACAGTTTTACCAGCCACAACGTAATCGCCGGAAACGCAGTCAACAGCGCTAAACGAATCAGGTCCACTCCAATAAACGGCACCAACCCTTTAAAGATCGTCGTTAGCGGAACTTCTGGCAACGTTGCTCGCATGACAAATACATTCATCCCGAGCGGGGGTGTTATCAGCGCTATTTCAGTGGCAACCACCACCACAATACCGAACCAAACCAGATCATAGCCTTGTGCTTCTATTAAAGGCGCAAACAAAGGTACAAAAATGAGGATGATAGCAAGGGAGTCCATTACGCATCCTAGTACTAAAAATACCAGAATGATGACTAGCATTAGCATTAAACCAGAGATACCAAAAGCAGCAACCTGCTCTAAAATACCGTCGGCAAGCCCAGAGTATGAAATCAGCTTTGAGAATAGCAAAGCACCAAAAAGTACGGTGTACAAAATGATCGAGGTGCGTGCGGTATCCATCAGCACATCTTTCAATATAGGCAAACTCATCTTCCTTGAAAGTGTGGCGACGATTAATGCGATACCTGCACCAATGCCTGCTGCTTCAGTCGGTGAAAACCATTTCAAATAGAGGCCACCAATAATCAAGGTGAAGATGAATACAAAAGCCCATACACCTTTAAGTGAGGCGATTCGGCCCTTCCAATTCGTTCTCTCACCAGCAGGGGCACTCTCCGGTTTCCACAAACTTACCAAATAAATGGCTAGCATATACATCATCAACCCAAGGATGCCGGGTACGACACCCGCGATAAACAAATCACCGATATTCGTTTGTGTAATGATGCCGTAAATAACGAGGATGATTGAAGGTGGAATCAAGATCCCTAACGTCCCACCCGCTGCAATCGTGGCAGTAGCCAAACCTTCAGAATAGCCATGCTTACGCATGCTAGGATAGGCCACCTTCGACATAGTCGCAGCCGTCGCATAACTCGATCCACATACTGCACTAAAGCCAGCACAGGCAACCATAGTTGACAAAGCAAGACCGCCACGAATATGACCAAAAAAGGCATTAGCTGATTTGAACAGGTCATGAGAAATACCGGTACGTGAGATCACATTTCCCATCATGATAAACATGGGCACAACGGCCAGCTCGTAAGACAGTACCCCTTCAGAAATAGTCATCGGTAGCAAGGTCATCGCCACGTCAAAATCCATCAGTAGCGTTAGGCCGCCCAATGATACGGTCAGTAAGGCAAAGCCAAGTGGTACCTTTAGGAAGGCCAGAATTAAGACAGCAATAATTGCCAGAACGCCGATGGTCATAGTTCGACTCCCTTTTCATCAGAATCGATCAGGTCTTCATCGACCAGAAAATGTTGGTACAAAAGTCCCAGCGCACTTAACAACGCTGAAACAGAAATAAATAAGTACAAGGGTCCTCTAGGAATGCCAAGCTCGCCGCTGTTGTCACTAATCTCGGCTGCTTCTAGAGAGGATTGTAAAAAAGTCCATGCTACAAGAAGTAGTATGGCTGCCATCAGTAAGATGACGAGATGTGCCCACCAACGCATGTAGGGCTTTTGTAAAAAATCATCCAAGATATCAATAGAGAGGTGTAGCCCTGCGATTGTTACCAGTGGCAAACCACAGAATACGGTTAGTGCCATTAAATGCTCGGTGAGATCATGTATACCGTAGATAGGATGATTAAACAGGTGTCTGCCAAGTACATCGGCAAAGTTGATCGCAACCATGACTAACAGGAAAAACATCAGCAAATATTCCAGAAACGGTTTGATGATGCGTAATAAACGTTTTGCCATGACTGACATCCTCCAATGATTTCCCCGACAGCTTAGCCGGGGAAATAGGCAATCCTCAATGGGTAATAATCAAGTAGTGTGTATGGATTGCACTACTTACCTTCTAGCGCTTTATAGTCCGCTTCAAAGTCAGCCAACATCGCTTTAGGGTCAACAATGCCTTTTTCTTTAGCCGCCACTTCCCAATCCGCAACCATCTTTACGCGAATTTCAGCAATTTTTGCAAGCAACTCAGCAGAAGGCTCACTAAAGGTATGACCCGCTGCACGTAGCTCTTTTTCAGCCGCCGCATTCTTCAGGTTAAACGTCTCGCCCCAATGTGCTGCGTACGCTGCACCAGAAATCTTATCAATAGCCTTCTGATCTGCTTCGCTGATGCTATCCCATTTCTTCTGATTCATGATCATAAAGAAAGTCGCGTCATAAAAGCCTTTATCTATCATGGTGTGATGTGTCAACACGTCTTGCAGACGGAAACCCGTAATAGAATCGATGTTATGCAGTGAGCCATCAATTACTTTGCTTTCTAACATCTCATAAGCTTTAGGTGCAGACGCTGAAACCGGTACGCCGCCCAAGCTTTCGATGAGCACTTGCTGGATCGGCCCACCCATGCGGAACTTCTGACCTTCCATATCGGCTGGCTTAACGATAGCTTTACTACCGTGATGGATCTGTCCGCCACCAAACAAAGCAACTGTTAGCATCTTAACACCACCAAAAGCGGGGTCAGCTTGAAGATGCTTTTCGTAACTGTTCCATAGAGCCAGTGATTGAGCCTTTGCATCATCACCTGAGAATGGGAACTCAGCAAACCAGATCGACTTGAAACGGTCCGCTTCATAAGTGAAGTTGCCCCAAGTGATATCAGCAACACCTTTACGTGCTAGTTCCCAATGCTTTGGTGGTGATCCCATTGCCTTAGGTAAAATTCTTACTTTCACTCGGCCTTCTGTTACTTTTTCTACGTCTTTTGTCCAAGGCACTAAAATGTCAGTGAAAAGGTAATGCGACTGTGGAACCCAGCTAGACATGCTCAGTGTTTGTGCTTGTAGTGTCGTAGCAAAAAGGCTTCCAGCAAGTAATGCTGTTGATAATACGGTTTGTTTTAATGTCATTTTCATACATATTCCTCCTCAGGAAATTAAAAATTGCTGCTAAAAGTGTTTCGTCTTTCAACCACCTAAATGGCTGCGCGTTGACTAATAAGTTCAGAAATGACTGACGCCCCTAACGGGATGATATCAGTATCAAAAATGAATTCTGGATGGTGACAAAAAGGGCCATCCTGCCCCATAAAGAAGTAAGCACCCGGTACTTTTTTCAGAAAATAAGCAAAGTCTTCTGATGTCATGAGTGGTGGGTGATTGGCATGTACGTTCTCTACACCAGCGACTTGTACAGCCGCATCGAGCACTGCTCGAACTTGCTCAGGATGATTTAGCGTAACAGGTGATTCCACCGGATAGCTCAAGTCAATTGACACACCGTACAGCGACTCTGTGCTACGAACTACTTTCTCAAGAAGCTGTTTAATAGCCTCTCTCACTGCTTCGGAATGGGTACGGATCGTCCCTTCCATCTTCAGTTTCTCAGGCAAGATATTGCAGGCAGTACCTGCATGAATACTGCCAAAAGACACAACACCACTGTCACGAGTGTCCAAAATACGGCCCAGGCTTTGCTGTAGAGTCGTCAAAAGGTAAGCGCTGGCCATGACAGCATCTTCACCCGTATGCGGCATAGAAGCGTGTGTGCCTTTAGCCTGCATTTTTATAACGATATGGTCTGCCGATGCTAAAGCACCTGCCGAACAAACGCCTACCTTGCCTTTACCTAACCCCGGGTAATTGTGCAGCGCATAAATTTCATCACAGGGAAAACGTTCTAGGAAACCATCATCTAACATTGCCTGCGCACCGGTCAGCAACTCTTCGGCAGGTTGAAATACAAAGTAAGCAGTTCCCTTAAAATCGCGGTGCTCGGCAAGATAGCTTGCGGCAGCGAGTAAGGTCACGGTGTGACCGTCATGGCCGCAGCCATGAAATTTGCCATCCGCTTGGGAGTGATAATGAACGCCGGAGCATTCCTGCATCGGCAACGCGTCTAGTTCAGAACGAAAGCCGATAGATCGTCCCTCACCTGCTGTACCATGCAGCACGCCCACGACACCTGTTTGGCCAATACCGGAGTGGACTTCGATGCCCGCAGCTTCCAATGTTTTTGCAACAAAGGCAGCGGTATGATTTTCGGTGAAGCCTGTTTCGGGTTGCCGATGAATGGTGTGTAACCAATCTTCCATTTCAACTCGTCTACCATCAAACCACTGACGCATTTTCATTCCTCCTTTTGCTTTGTAAAATATACTCTCATATTAATATCCTTCTTCCTGATTTCCTGTCATAAGGGTAGCAATATCAACGTAATAATCGGGAATGCCACAAGGAGAGCAACACGAATCAAATCCGTGGCAACAAAATAAAGCACGGCTTTGTAGGTTTCGACGATAGGTGTTTTACGGTCCATTGCATTGATCACAAAAAGATTCATGCCCACTGGCGGCGTGATTAGACCTACTTCCACAACGATCAACATCAAGATACCAAACCAAATAGCTGTTTGCTCGATATTGACTCGATTCAGTGCGCCCTGTGTTACACCGCGTAATTTCAGCTCACGAGTCATTTCCCGCGTTAATTCTTGACCGCTGGCTAATAGACCTTGGGCCTCTTGTAGTAACGCAGCGGGGATTTCCTTCCCGCTGTCCACCAGCGCATCGAGTCGAGATGTTTGTAGCTCAAGCATCGACACCAAACCAAAATCTAGCTCCTGGACGATGGGCCAGAAAATGGGGACGGTCAGGAGGATCATCGACAAGCTGTCCATAAAACAGCCGAGCATCAGGTAAAATACCAAGATCAAAATCAGGATTAACCAAGGGCTAAAACCATTTTCACCGACCCACGCAGCGGCCTCTTGTGGTACCTGAGTGAGTGCCAGAAAACCGTTGTAATAAGCCGCACCTAATACAATGAAAAATATCATTCCTGAAGAGCGTGCTGTGACAAAAAAACTGTCTGATAAGGTAGCTCGTGTGAGTCCGCCGGCAGACCATGCGATGATCGCAGTGCCCAGTGCGCCAACGGCAGCGCCTTCTGTTGGTGTGAACCAACCGAGATAAATGCCACCGACGACTAATAAGAAAACTAGTAATACTGGCCACACATCTACTAGTGCTTTAAAACGTGCAGCATAAGGAACACGAGGGCGTGTTTGCCCTGCAGCTTTTGGGTTTAGACGTACATAAATTGATATCGCCAACATATAGCCAAGCGCAGCGAGTATTCCTGGGATAATGGCAGCCAGAAATAACTTAGAAATATTTTGCTCTGTCAGAATGGCGTAAATCACCAAAACAACGGAGGGGGGAATCAGAATGCCTAGCGTTCCACCAGCGGCTAATGTTGCCGTAGAAAATCCGCCCGCATAGCCATAACGTTTTAACTCTGGGAGTGCGACTCGTCCCATCGTGGCCGCTGTTGCTAGTGATGATCCGCATATAGAGCCAAAGCCTGCACAAGCACCAATTGATGCCATGGCCACCCCGCCTTTGCGATGTCCCAACCAACCTTCAGCAGCTTTAAATAATGCCTGACTCATGCCACCAAGCGTTGCAAAGTGCCCCATGAGAAGGAACATTGGCACAATGGATAAAGAGTAATTAGAAAAAGTGCCGTAGGTTTCAGATTTTAGTCGAGCAAAGGGGACCAGCGTATCCCCAGTAACCATGATCATGCCGCCAAGCCCGGTCAAAAACATGGCTAGGCCAATAGGCACGCGCAGGAAAATCATAGTTAGTAGTACAGGAAAAGATAATAGCCCAATCGTGATTG
>CALFUP010000235.1 GCA_937929875.1 uncultured Cocleimonas sp.
GACGATGACGTTTATTTCATCTGACTTTTGTTCTTTGTCGGCATGGAAGAACCAGGTGATTTGTACTTCTAGTAAATCGCTGATTTTTTGTAGTAGTGGAATCGGCAGTGCTGATACGCCACGTTCAACTTGGCTAATATAACCGACTGATTTGCCAATACGCTCAGCAACAAAGGATAGGGTATATCCTTTGGCTTTACGTAAATCTCGAATTTGACGCCCTACTCGAAGATTGTCTGCCTCAATATCCGTTTCAGTGTTTTTAACGACTTTTAACACTTAATCTTTTCCATTTTAGGATCATAGAACGACGATAGCGTTGGGAATACTTTGTAACGTTCGCATTCCACTTCGATCTCAAATTCAGAAGCGTCCAGCCATGCTTTGTCGATGCCTTCGTCATGATGCACATAACCCATGGCGACTGTCGAACCAACCGTGTGGCCAAACATTGCGCCCGTGACGTGACCGACGATTTTGCCGTTAGCGTAGATTGGTTCTTCGTGATAACACAGTGGTTGATCGTCTTCGAAACGAAAGGCGATGAAGCGTTTTTTGAGTAAGCCTTGCTCTTTTTGTGCAAGTAGCGCTTCTTTACCGATGAAGCCACCTTCTTTATCAAAGTCAGCGGCAAAGCCTAAACCTGCTTCGAGTACGGTGTCTTCGTCTGTGATGTCGTGACCCCAATGGCGATAGCATTTTTCCATGCGCAATGAGTTCATGGTGTGATAACCATATGGCTTGATGCCGAATTCTTCACCCGCTTTCATGATCGCATCGAACACGCTTGGTGCAAATTCGGTCGGAATATAAAGCTCCCAGCCTAACTCGCCGACGTAGGTAATACGTGATGCTCTGACCAATGCGTAATGTGCGTCGATTTCTTTGGATGCGGCAAACGGGAAGGCTTCATTCGACATATCCGCATCGGTGATTTTTTGAATGGTGTCGCGTGATTTTGGGCCCATGACGGTGATAACCGCGTAAGCCGAACTTAGATCGGTGATGACAACAAATTCGTCGTCGAGCTTGTTACGACGTAGCCAAGCCAAATCACGTGTTTTACACGTTACGCCAGAGATGATTAAGAATTTATCTGCTGCTAAGCGAGTTATCGTTACATCGGCTTCGATGCCACCGCGCTCATTCAACCATTGGGTGTAGACGATTCTATCATTTGCGACATCGATGTTATTTGAACAAATGCGATTCATCATTTTCATCGCATCGGGTCCTTCGACCTGATATTTGCAGAATGAACTTTGATCAATCACTCCAACGTTATTTCGCACGTTTTCATGTTCGCGTTTATTGTTATCAAACCAGTTTTGTCGACCATAAGAATATTCGTATTCTGGTGTTTGTCCTTCATCAGCGAACCAATTAGCGCGCTCGTATCCTGCTTCAGTGCCGAATACAGCACCGAGTGCTTTTAGTTGATCGTGCAATATCGAGCGACGCACGCCACGCGATGTTCTAAATTGTTTGAAGGGGTAATGTGTTTCGTACAAAAGCCCAAGAGTTTCCGTAGTACGTTCTTGTAGATAGCGTTGTGTGCCTTGGAATGGCATATTTCGGCTGATATCCACGCCCCATAAATCTTGTGGCGGATGACCTTTTTGAATCCATGCTGCCAGCACTTTACCTGCGCCACCCGCGGATTGGATACCTACCGAGTTAAAACCTGCAGCGACAAAATAGTTATCTAGCTCTGGTGATTCTCCGAGTTGGTAAAGATCGTCTGGGGTAAATGATTCAGGACCATTAAAGAAAGTTTGAATTCCCGTATTCTCTATTTCTGGAATGCGGTTCATCGCGATTTCTAGGTATGGCATTAGATGATCAAAGTCATCAGGGATTTGATCGAAACTAAAATCTTCTGAGATGCCATCCATGCCCCACGGCTTTGCGCCTGGCTCGAACATGCCGACCAGCAACTGACCGCCTTCAGGTTTGTAGTAACAGTAACCGTCCATATCGCGCAGTGTTGGCAAATCCGCATCGAGACCTTTCATTTGTTCGGTGACTACATAGAAATGCTCTGCCGCATGCAATGGCACGTTTACACCTGCTTTTTTACCAAACTCACGCGCCCACATACCTGCACAGTTGACCACATATTCAGCGTCGATATCGCCGTGTTCGGTAATCACACCAGCGGCTTTACCGTCTTTTATTTTCATGTCGATGACTTTGGTGTTCTCGAATATTTGAGCACCACCTAAACGCGCACCTTTCGCAAGCGAGTTTGTCACATCGACAGGACTTGCAACGCCGTCATTAGGAAGATGAATTGCACCGACGACATCATCTACATTTAACAGTGGCCAAAGTTCTTTAGCTTGATCTGCATCCATCACATTACAAGGGAAGCCCGCAACTTTTGCCATTGAAGCGCCGCGTTTGATTTCCGATAAACGCTCTTTGTTGGTGGCGATTGTGAGTGAGCCATTGCGTCTAAAACCTGTCGCCTGACCTGTTTCAGCTTCTAAACCGTCGTATAAATCGCCACTGTATTTGGCTAGCATCGACATGCTGTAATTTGCACGAAGTGAAGGTACTAAACCAGCAGCATGCCACGTTGTACCACAGGTTAGAGTTTTGCGTTCGAGCAAGACAACATCTTTCATGCCTAATTTAGTGAGGTGATAGGCCAAACTACAACCAATTACACCACCGCCAACAATAACGACCTGAGCCGAAGAAGGTAATTGCTTACTCATCTTTAAATCTCCAAATGACTGGTACAAAACCGAGCTGGTTGCCTTAAGGAAGCCCTGATCAAGTCCAATATTTTTAAACTTGCCAAAAGAGCCTGTAACTTCCCCGAAGATCGCCACAATAGAATAACGATTACAACTCACTTCGTGAAAGTTACAAACACTTTTTTCTGCGTTTAAATTATATCGACTTAATCAGAGGCTCCTTAAACAGAACCAATCTCACTATAAAAAAGTAGTTATAGTACATT
>CALFUP010000236.1 GCA_937929875.1 uncultured Cocleimonas sp.
CAATCACTTACTGCAATCATTGCAATTTTAATAATATCTGCCGCCGTGCCTTGCATCGGCGCATTAATTGCCGTTCTTTCAGCGTGTTGTCTTAACATCGCATTGCGGTGATTGATATTCGGTAAGTATAAGCGACGCCCGAAGAGTGTTTCTACAAAGCCAGTTTCTTTGGCTTTTTCACGCGTATCTTCCATATAATGTTTAACACCTGGATAACGTTGGAAATACAGTTTTACGTACTCGGCGGCTTCTGTCCTTGATACATTTAATTGCTTTGCTAAACCAAACGCTGACATGCCGTAAATCAGTCCAAAATTAACCGCTTTGGCAGCACGCCGTTGTTCTGTTTCGACTTTGTCTAGACCTACTCCAAAAATTTCTGCCGCTGTCGCTCGGTGAATATCTTTACCTTGATTAAATGCTTCTAATAAGCCTTCATCATTCGATAGATGAGCCATGATTCGCAATTCTATTTGAGAGTAATCGGCTGCCAAAATTTTAAAACCTTCAGGTGCTATAAAGGCTTGTCTAATACGTCTACCTTCTGCATTTCGTATTGGAATATTTTGTAAATTAGGACTATTTGAAGATAAGCGTCCTGTTGCAGCAACTGCTTGTTGATATGAAGTATGCACTCTTCCCGTACGTTGATTTATTTCTAACGGTAGCTTATCTGTATAGGTTGATTTTAATTTGCTTAAACCACGATGTTCTAATAACCAGCGCGGTACATCGTGTTCTTCGGCTAATTCTTGTAATACGTCTTCTGCGGTTGATGGTTGACCTTTAGGCGTTTTACGAATAACGGGGAGGTTTAATTTTTCTTCATTAAAGAAAACTTCTTGAATCTGTTTAGGTGAGCCTAAGTTAAATTCTCCGCCGGACGCTTCAAATATATCCGCTTCTAATTCAGCCATACGTGTAGCTAGTTCTTCGCTTTGCTTCCCCAACATTTGAGCATCAACCAAAACACCTGTGCGTTCAATATCAGACAACACTTTAGACAGAGGAATTTCAATGTCACGATAGAGTTTTTCTTGACCACTTTTTGCTCTTAATTGAGGCCAAAAGAAATTATGAAGGCGCAATGTCATATCTGCATCTTCAGCAGCATAGAAAGCAGCGCCGCGAGTTGTTACTGAGGCCTCGCCTTCTTTTTCTGTAACAGTGTCTTCTAGTGCTATTTGATTAAAAGTCAGTTGTTTTTTGCCTTTGCCAGCAATATCTTCAAACTTTATATTGGTATGCCCTAGGTGTTTTTCACAAAGCGTATCCATATCATGTCGGTTTGATACCGAGTCTAATACATACGACTCCAGCATCGTATCGTGTCGAATACCTTTTAATTCAATACCGTGGTTTAGCAATACAGATCGATCATATTTGAGGTTTTGACCTACTTTAAGAACGGTCGGATCTTCCAAAAGTGGTTTTAATTTTTCTAAGGTGGTTTCAAAGTTTAATTGTTTTGGAGCACCCACATAATCATGTGTTAGTGGTAAATAAGCTGATGTTCCTGCTTTCATGCAAAATGACATACCGACAACTTGAGCATCCATATACGCAAGGCTGGTAGTTTCTGCATCAAAAGCGAATAGTTTTGCATCCACTAATTCGGCAATCCATTGATCTAACTGTTCCTCAGTGAGAATCGTTTGATAATCAACTTCATCAATAACCTCTATAGACGGAATAGTATCCTCTTCATCAGCATCATTATTAGCGTTAGAAGTGTGGCTCAAGTTTATTGGAGTATCAGAACTAGACTGTAAATTTGTTAAGCGCGTTCGAAAACCATACTTTTGATATAACTCAGCCAGTAATTGTTTATTTTCTTCGTTAAAGCTGAGCGAATTGGGAGAAACATCAATATCCAAATCACATTTAATGGTAACTAATTCATACGATAAGGGAAGGAACTCTAAAGAAGCACGCAAACTTTCGCCGATTTTCCCTTTAAAACTCTCTGCATTTTTCATCACATTTTCTAGTGAATCATGCTCTGCCAACCATTTAACCGCAGTCTTAGGACCAACTTTAGGTACACCAGGAATATTATCTGAGGTGTCACCCATCAAAGCTAAATAATCTCGAATACGCTCTGGTGGTACGCCGTATTTATCGATAACGCCTTGTCTATCGTGAAAACTATTCGACATGGTATTAATCAAGCTGATTTGATCATCAACCAGCTGTGCCATGTCTTTATCACCCGTGGAAATAATAACATCGCCATCATAGAGTTTGGACATCGTTCCAATAACGTCATCCGCCTCAACCCCAGGCATCACAATCATCGGATAACCCTGTGCTTTTATAATTTCATGCAAAGGCTCAATTTGATCGCGTAGCTCATCGGGCATAGGTGGGCGCGTTGCCTTGTATTCAGGGTACATATCATTTCGAAAAGTTTTGCCTTTGGCGTCAAAGATAACCGCCATGTGTTCTGGCTCATAATCCTTGCGCAACTTATCTAACATGTTTAAAACACCATGAATGGCGTTGGTTTGCATTCCATCAGGGCTGGTTAAAGATGATGGTAAGGCGTAAAAAGCACGGAATAAGTAAGATGAGCCATCGACTAAGACAAGAGGGTTTTTAACTTTTTTTTCTGACATATTTTTTTACATTACTGTTTTGGGGTTTGGTGAACAGTTTTGGTATACTGGTCGGACATATTGAATGAGTATAAAACATGTCATCACCAACAACACCAAGCATTCCTGAATTTAAGATCCCAGTAACGGCTCACATAGAATCTTTGACTCCACACTATACCGAAAAACAAAAAGAAGTGGTTAAAGATGAAATCAAAAAATTACTGAAAGAGCAAGATGCTGTTTTAATTGCTCATTATTATGTTGATCAAGACTTACAGGAACTAGCCGAAGAAACAGGCGGTTACGTCTCTGATTCTTTAGATATGGCAAAGTTTGGTAATGAACATCCGGCGAAGACACTCATCGTTGCAGGTGTTCGTTTCATGGGTGAAACAGCTAAAATACTAAACCCAGAAAAACGGGTGTTAATGCCAACATTAGAAGCTGAATGCTCATTAGATTTAAGTTGCCCGATAGAGGAATTCGCACCATTTTGTGATGCGCATCCTGACCATACTGTCGTAGTTTATGCTAATACCAGCGCTGCAGTTAAAGCTCGTGCTGACTATGTCGTTACCTCAGGAATTGCACTCGATCTAGTGACTTGGTTAGGCAAACAGGGCAAAAAAGTTCTGTGGGCACCAGATAAGCATTTAGGTAACTACATTCAAAGAGTCTCTGGAGTTGAAATGTTGCGCTGGCAAGGTGCTTGTATCGTTCATGATGAGTTTAAAACCCGATCTTTAGGTGACTTAATCGAGAAACATCCTGATGCCGCTATTTTAGTACATCCAGAATCACCAGAAGAAGTTGTACTGATGGCAGATGTTGTTGGCTCTACAACCCAAATTATCACTGCGGCAAAAGAGTTACCAAATAAGAAGTTTATCGTTGCTACCGATAAAGGTATCTTTTACAAAATGCAGCAACAAGCCCCTGATAAAGAATTCATCCCAGCACCGACACATGGTGATGGCGCAACGTGTGTGAGCTGTGCACATTGTCCTTGGATGGCGATGAATGGACTTCATAATCTGTTAGAGGTGTTGAAGAATGGAAATAATGAAATTTTTGTTCCTGAAGATGTGCGTGTCGATGCCCTCAAGTCTACTCAAAAGATGTTGGACTTTGCCAAAAATGAATCTATGAATAAAGTTTCAGCCTAAGAGAGAATGGCCTTAACAGTAGATAAATCGATGTTTGATACTTATAAAATGACACCCCCCTACTTTTTGGATCCTTTTAGAGACAAATGAATACTGCCAAGCTAGAGAAGCATTCGCCTTTGAAAATATAAAACAACTAAAATCTATAACGATTAAGCATTAATACCCTCCGTTAGTGTTTAAAAGCAAAATGTCAAAATAAAGTACACGCCTGTCGGAGTTTTGTTGAATCTATTGGCTTCAGAGGATTAAATGACGATATTAAGTGGGCGTGCATCCAATCTCTCCCGCGATTCACTATCATA
>CALFUP010000237.1 GCA_937929875.1 uncultured Cocleimonas sp.
ATTTTTTAGTATGATGATAAACACAATCTATAAAAACTATTGACGTAGAATTATTTTATGAAAAAAATCACTCAGCACTTTTTATTTCGTCTGGTTCTTTGCTTTTCACTCTCAACATTTGCCTTATCCAGTCAGTTAGCTAACGCTAAAGCTAATTGGCAAACAGTCGCACAACTAATGGAAGAGCAGAAATTTAATGCAGCTAGCAAGCAAGTAGATAGTTTACTAAAAAAATTCAAAGCAACAAAAAACAATAATCACTGGCGACAGGCTTTAGTACTGGGAACGACCCTAAGACTAAGCAACCAGCCTATTGAGGAGTCTGCAAATTACCTAATAACTAATCAATGGCCCAACGATAATGACTCCAAACTATTGTTGAACTTGTATCTTGCTAAGGTGCTTACGCAATATGTAAATCAAAATCATTGGCAAATTTATAATCGTGAAACGATCAAATCCAAAAAGAACATTGGCATTGATAAAAAGACCATAAAACAGATTAACTCAGATATTAATTTAGCCTTCAAAGCCGCCTATCAACTCGCACAATCAAAACAAAACGATAGACTTGACTCATTAAGTTTAGAGGGGCTAAAAGCCAAAAACACCTACTTTATCAATTCCGATTATCCTGCAAATGTGCGTGGCGGAATCAAAGATACGATTATTTATTTATGGGTGAAACATCTTTTAAACAGCAGTTTATGGAGCGTTACTGATCAAGGTAAAAAATCAAAATTAGCCTTGAAAGAATTGCTCTCACCCGCTTTATTTATTAATCCCGCCGATTCAAAAAAACACCCATTACTTAGAGCGGTTAGCTTATTAAACCAACTGGAAAAACAGGAACTTAAGCGTAATCGCCCAGAGGCGGCACTCGAAGCTTATAGAGTAAAAATTAAAACTATCGCAGCGCACAAAGGAAGCCCTGAGAAAAAACTCCTGATGGAAGAATTACGGACTCGTATTGATGCGACAGATAAGCGACTCCCGTGGACGAATATGCTGCGTAATGATTTAGCACAAATGATTCGAAATACAAATACGCCTGACGCAAATATAAGAAGCCTTAAGCTACTCAAAGAATGTTTATCACTACATAACAAACAAAAAGTCACCAGAAGCTGCCAAACACAAGTAAAACTCATTAAAAAACCAGAGCTTAGTTTAAGCACGATGAAGGTAGATGGTTTAAACAAGCGATCTGTCCAGATTACGCACGCCAATATCGACAAAGTATATTTTAAAGCATGGAAGCTAAATAAGAATGAAGCTATTTTTAAAGAAAATAGTAACTATATAAAAACACTAATCAAGTCAAAAAGAAAAGCACATGCCACGTGGGAAACTCAATTACCTGCGACCAAGGACTATCGCACGCACAACACTTTTCTCTCACCTCCACTTAAAACAAAAGGCTATTGGTTAATGGCTGCTTCATTGAAGCCTGATTTTTCATTAAGCGATGATAAAAATGTCATTGCTGGTAACGCACTTAATATCTCTGGCTTTGTCGTCGATGCGAGTCCTTCTGAAAAAAATCTTACTGTAAGAGTCTATGAAGGTGAATCGGGTAATGTTGTATCAAATGCTACTGTTGAACTTTGGAAAACTGATTACAGAAAGCCTCATAAGAAAACTGATTCAGGAATCACTCGAAACGATGGCAGCGTTAGCTTTCAGCAAAAGCCAGGCAATAGTTATCTCGTCGTCGCCCAAAAAGGAGATGATTTCACTTTAGTTAATCGTGTAAATAGTTACTACGGAGGGAGTGATACAAATATTAGTAAGGCATTAGTGTTTACTGACCGCGCGATTTACCGCCCAGGTCAGAAAATAAAATGGAAGGTCATTGCATATAACGGAGATAGCAACACAGGAAAATACCGAGTGGCTCCTAACAAAAAAGGCACGGCAACTTTATTCGATGCGAATGGCAAAGAAGTCCAAAAAATAAACATAACTAGTAATCAATACGGCTCTGCTTCAGGTGAATTCACCGCTAAAACAGGATTGCTATTAGGTACTTGGAGTATTCAAACTTCATTTTCGGGTTCCTCTGGTTTCTCTGGATACAAAGGCATTCGTGTAGAAGAATATAAACGCCCTACTTTTGAGGTAAAAATCAAAAGCACTAAAGATAGCCTACGTTTAAACCAGTGGGCGCAGGTGACAGGTTCAGCCCGTTACTACTTCGGTCAAGCAGTCACAGACGGCAAAGTAAAGTGGCGCGTTGAGCGACAAGCATTCAGCCCTTGGCAACATCACTATCATGGCAGAGAAATTAAAGCCCTGAATGTCGCATCGGGCGATATTGCCTTAAATGTTAAAGGCGAATTCTTAATAAAATTCTTACCTAAAGAAGTGAGCTTCCCTAGAAGAACGGAAGCTAGTAAAAACAAAGAAATAATTCATCGTTATACAGTAACTGCTGACATAACCAATGCGGGTGGCGAAACAAGAAGCATCAGCAAAACACTCAATATAGGGAAAACCAGCATTCGCGCGTCTATTAATACCAATCAGACTTACAGTGAAGCGGGTAAACCGTTTGCTTTAACTTTTCAGCGTGAAGATTTAGACGGTGCGCCTCGAACGGGCAGCGGTTTTTGGACTTTACAGAAAATCCAACAACCCAACAGAATATTATTAGGTCATGAAATCCCAAACATTATCGCTAGACCTCAGCTACCTTATGCTACAGAAGGCGACAAGCTCAAACCACGCTGGGAAGGAGCTGTAAACTATGACAATCAGATCAACAATTGGAACGTTGCATCCGTTACCCAAAAAGGCGGACTTAGACACAAACAGGACGGTAGTGCAGAGTTAAAACTTACCGTCCCGCAAGCAGGCTTGTATAAATTAAAATACACCACAAAAGACAAAGCAGGAAAGCTGTTTGAAACAAGTAAGAACCTTACTGTAGCGTCTAAGCAAAACATGCCACTGAAATTGCCAGTGGTCTTAAAAACCCAAGCAAATAGTGTTGCGGTTGGTAGCAATGTGGAGCTACTTATCGGTTCTGGGTTTGCACAACAGCCGTATAGTTTAGATATTTATCGCGGCAATACTTTATTAAAAAGACGAATATTCAAAGGTGGAATAAAGCAGTTCAATTTCCCAGTAAAACAGGAACACCAAGGTGGCTTATCTTTTGTCTTAACCGCGGTAAAAGATTATACGGTTTTTACTAAAAAACAGACGATTAACGTTCCATGGAAAAGTAAAAATCTGAATGTGACGTTATCCAGCTTTAGAGACAAACTAATCCCTGGCGCAAGAGAAACATGGCGCATTAGTGTGAATGACTCGAATAATAAACCACTAGAAAAAGGCGCTGTTGAAATCCTCGCTTCGATGTATGACCGCAGCTTGGATTTATTTGGCGAGCATTATCCTACAAGTGTTTCGTCCTTGTATGGCTCAAAGAGCATGTACTTGCAGAACACCAGTAATCTGGGCGCGGCTTGGAGTAACTTCAACAAAAGTTATATTTTAGATGATAGCTTCACAAGCTTTGATGCGGTGACGCTCAATGATTTTTACTATTTAAATAATAGTGTATCGACATCACTAACGCACAGACACCGGGCAATACCTGGTTGTACAAAAGCAATTAGCCATACGCATAACTATTCTAAAAGGAACCATCAGCATAAATACGGCTGTAAAGAAAACGATCAAATGGTAGAAGGAGCGGCACCAGTTGCTGCACCGATGATGGCTCCTAAGCCAGCACCTGTGTCTACGGCAGCTAAAAGAATGGCAAAACCTCAAGTGGACGTCCGCGCATTACAAAGCAAATTAAAAGCAGCTGGCTACTATAAAGGGCCTATTAATGGGGTTGTTGGTGCCAATACTCGTGCAGCCTTACAAAAATTCATGCAAAGAGGTGATGATGGAAATGCAGTCAAGGATAATACTAATTCAGCTTCTTTAGACAACATCAAAACTCGCACAAATTTCAATGAAACTGCCTTCTTCTACCCACATTTAATGCTTGAAGAAAACGGCTCTGTGGCGTTTGAGTTTGAAGTCCCTGAATCACTTACTGATTGGAAAGTTTGGGTTTCTGCAATCACCAAAGACTTGCGCGGTGGTGATTTAACCGCTTATACAAAAACGACTAAAGAACTTATTGTAAGACCGTATTTACCGCGCTTTTTACGCTCTGGAGATCAAGCAAATATTGAGGTACTGGTGAATAATACGGGCGATAAAACGTTAACAGGACAAATGGATTTTGACGTATTAGACCCCGAAACCAAAGAATCATTGGCAACAAGCTTTCAGTTAACAAACAACAAACGTAATTTCACCGTAGCGGCAGGTCAAAGTAGCCGTTTACGCTTTCCGATTAAAGTACCGAAAGATTTGGGTGTAATTGCGGTTAGAGCGAGAGCCAGTGCGAGCAATGGCAAAGATCAGTTTGGTGATGGCGAACAGCGCCCACTGCCTGTTCTTCCCAGCCGTTTGTATTTAAGCCAAAGCCGTTTTACCGCCTTAAAAGCTCAATCAAAAAAGCAACTGAATTTTCCTGAATTAGCCGCTAACAATGATTCAACCTTGAACAATGAAAATCTAGTAGTCACAGTGGATGGTCAGCTTCTTTACTCTACGCTAAACGCCTTACCGTATTTAGTGGATTATCCTTATGAATGTACCGAGCAAACACTGAATCGTTTCCTCTCAACTTCTATGATTAGTTCGGTATTTGCAAAGCATCCTGCTTTGGCATCTGTCGCAAAAAACATGTCAAAACGCGATAGTCGTTTAGCAGAATGGAATGCGGTCGATAGCGATCCCAATCGTAAAATG
>CALFUP010000238.1 GCA_937929875.1 uncultured Cocleimonas sp.
TGAAAGGGGCGCATCGGTGGGCGTTTCTCGCCGCGAAACCAGACTTCGCCGTCTTGCGGATTGTAAAAGCCCGAAATGACATTGAGCATCGAGGAGTGCTCTACCTGAAAAAGTCACCGCCAATGTTTATTCTGCAATTGGCGCAACTGCACCTGGCACTTATATTAATTCTGGTCACAACAATAACCTCTCTTTTATCATAACTTCAGAAGGTGTTTTGGTATTCAATGCGGGCGACAACTACCTTCTTGCTAAAGCCTTACACCATGAAATTAAACAACTTACTGATCAGCCTGTTAAATACGTAGTACTTGAAAATGCACAGGGTCATGCGATGTTGGGTTCGAGTTATTGGAAAGAGCAAGGGGCAGAGATCATCGCTCATGTCGATGCCCTTGAAGAAATGAAAAGTCATGGCACTCAAGTGTTAGAACGCATGCAACGCGGTCGACGCGACAAAGGTCAATGGACTCAATTCGTGTTCCCTGATAAAACCTTCGAAGATCAATTAGTGATTGAAATGGGTGGGGAACGCTTTGAAATATTACACCTAGGACCTGGACACAGCCCAGGAGATATTTCTTTATGGATACCAAATCAGAAGTTATTGATTTCAGGTGATATGGCTTTTCATCAACGACTAATGCCCATTTTCGAGGATACCGATACCGCTGGCTGGGTAGAAACATGGGATAAAATCGAAGCCTTAGGAGCAGATATCATCATTCCTGGGCATGGATCCCCTACCAATATCAAAGAAGTGACCAAGTACACCAAAGATTATCTTGTTTATATGCGTAGCGAGGTTGAGAAGATTTTTGATGATGGTGGTTCTGAACTAGAGGCTTACAAGATTGATCAATCAACATTCTCTCACCTTGATACTTTTAATGAACTAGCGCTGCAAAATGCAGGTAGAATATATCGTATAATGGAGTTTGAATAAGGATTTACACTTGCGTCATAAATCGCAATATAACTAATCAAACTCATTAATAAATACGAATAGTCAGCATTAAATAGAAGTAAAAATGACACCCCCCACCTTTTTGCACTATCTTATGTCATTGCATTAACAATACTATCGATATGAAGGAACAAGTCCACCATGGATGAAATAGATATTAAAGAAGCAGGTCTTAAAGTCACACAACCGCGCGTACAAATTCTTAAAATTTTTGAAACATCGACACAAAAACATTTTAGCGCTGAAGAAATTTTTCAGTTGTTACGAGATGATGATTCAAGAGTGGGCTTAGCGACAATCTATCGCGTACTTACCCAGTTTGAAACAGCAGGATTAGTGATACGTCATAACTTCGAAGGCGGTCAGGCGGTGTTTGAGTTAGATAGTGGCGAACATCACGATCATATCGTTGATATGAAAAATGGCAAAATCATTGAATTTCATGATGAAATTATTGAACAGCGTCAAATTGAAATCGCAAAAGAACATGGTTACCAACTGATTGATCACTCTCTCATTCTTTACGCTGAACCGATTGACAAATAAAAATCTGGCTTTTCATCATTCATTTTTAATCATTTTCTCTTTTTAAAAACTAAAAATAAGCTCAAATAGGAATAATTCTCATTATTATTGCAAATGTTATTGCTAATCATTCCTATTTGCAATAACATTTAATCCATAACCAATTTAAACAAAATATCATCACACGTTTATGGAGTCACAAATGAAAAAAATCGTAGCTTATGCCTCACTCATTGCTTGCACCTTAGTAGTCCCTGCTAAGAGTTTTGCTGACGGTGAGGTTAATCTCTACTCAGCAAGAAAAGAGAAACTAATCAAACCTTTACTAGACACCTTTACCAAAGAGTCTGGCATTAAAGTAAATCTAGTCACTGCAAAAGCTGGCCCTTTATTGAAGCGCCTACAAACAGAAGGTGTTAACAGCCCTGCTGATTTATTTATCACCACTGATGCGGGTCGTCTGCATAAAGCGAATGAAGCTGGCGTTTTGCAATCGGTAAAATCAGAAGCATTAAATACTGCAATTCCAGCAGAATATCGAGATCCAGCCGGTGTTTGGTATGGCCTTTCATTACGCGCACGCCCTATTTTTTATGTGAAATCTAAAGTTAAGCCAGAAGAGCTTTCAAGCTACGAAGACTTAGCAGATGAGAAATGGAAAAATCGTATTTGCATTCGTGGGTCTAGCAATATTTACAATCAATCGTTAGTCGCTTCAATGATCGCTAATAACGGCGCTGAGAAAACCCAAGCATGGGCAAATAAGTTTGTGAAAAATCTAGCGCGTAAACCAAAAGGCGGCGATAGAGATCAAATTAAAGCTGCTGCCGCTGGCGAATGTGATATTGCTATCGCTAACACGTATTACTACGGTGCTATGATTCACGGTAAAGATGAAAAACAGAAAAAAGCTGCTGATGCAGTTGCTATCTTCTGGCCTAATCAAGCAGACCGTGGAACTCACGTAAATATCAGTGGCATTGCCATGACGAAAGCTTCAAAGAACAAAGCTAATGCGCAAAAACTCATGGAGTTCTTAGTGACTAAAGAATCTCAAAACTGGTACGCACAGGTCAATCATGAGTATCCAGTTGTCGCTGCAGGCGAATGGAGTGACACTTTAAAAGGCTGGGGTGAATTTAAAGCAGATTCATTAAATTTATCTAAGCTCGGCGAGTTGAATAAAGATGCTTCACAGTTGATGGATAGAGCTAAATGGAAATAGCTCAAGTAGCTAGAAATTTACCTTATCATTACGATAACAGTACTAAACCGAGTTTTTAACTCGGTTTTTTTATATTCTCTTTCAATTATTGATTTAACATTTATGAACCACTATCTATTTTTCAACGACTTACACGTTAAGTAACTTTACGGATTTACTTATATTTCTTTTTTATATCTAACAGGAGTTAGGATATGCAAAAATACGTCGCTGAATTTTTCGGAACGTTTTGGTTGGTTTTAGGAGGCTGTGGTAGTGCAGTTTTGGCAGCAGCTTTTCCTGAAGTAGGAATTGGATTACTAGGGGTTTCATTTGCCTTCGGCCTTACCGTTTTAACTATGGCTTTTGCCATTGGCCATATCTCAGGTTGTCACTTAAATCCTGCAGTATCTATTGGTTTATGGGCTGGCGGTCGTTTTCCTGCAAGTCAACTAATACCTTACATCATCGCACAAGTCATTGGCGGATTAGTTGCTGGTGGTGTTTTGTTTATGATTGCATCAGGACAAGCAGATTTTGATGTGACTAAGGGGTTTGCAACTAATGGTTTTGGCGCTGGCTCACCAGGCGGGTATTCGATGATGTCTGTACTTATTTGTGAAGTCGTAATGACAATGATGTTCTTAGTCATTATCCTTGGCGCAACGGATGAACGCGCCCCTAAAGGTTTTGCACCAATTGCTATTGGTCTTGGTCTTACGTTAATTCACTTAATTTCAATTCCAGTTTCAAATACGTCAGTTAATCCTGCTCGTAGTACTGGTGTTGCCTTCTTCCAAGGTGGTCTTCCTGTTGAGCAGCTTTGGTTGTTTTGGGCTGCTCCTATTGTCGGTGCTTTAATTGGTGCTGCAATTTACAAATTTATCGGTTCTCATCAAGACTGATATTTAATACTATCCGCACAAAGCCAGATCTCTGATCTGGCTTTTTCATTTCTGCAATCCTAAGCTAGCTCAATAATTAAAATGGTTTTACAACCACCATTACTAAAATCACACTCAACAGAACCAATGGCAGTTCATTCATCCAACGATAGAAAACACCCGAATGATCGAGGTGCCCTTTTTGCATTTCTAACATACGTTTTTGACACCAAAAATGATAAACCAGCATCAATCCTACAAATAATAATTTAACGTGTAACCAGCCACCTGAAAAACCATAGGCAAGCCATAACCACAGTCCAGTGACTATAGCTATCACCATCATTATGCTCATAAAGCCGTAGAGCTTTTTTGCCATTATCACCAAGCGGCTGACGTCCTGCCCTGCGGCTTTACCCTCAACATAGTGAACAAAAATTCGAGGTAGGTAAAAAATTCCTGCCATCCATGACATCACGAATAATATATGTATTGCTTTTAACCAAAGCATGTTTTGAGCCTTTTATAGTAATAGTAAGAGTGTTAATTGAGGATGACATAGTAAATGCTCTGACTTCAAGTTTAGATTTTTTTAAACGTTTGCACGAGAGAATGGCGAGATACAAAATAGTGGAATTTAAGCATTTTTAATGCTGTTATGTTTTTCATGCAAAGGTCTCTTAGTGAATAGGAATATGTTAATTATCTGTTCAGCTTAGATTCAGCTAGGGCATATTAATATTATTGCATGCAATTTATTTGCTTCAGTTTCATTTAGGACAGTCACCTCCTTTACTTTCTTAAATGAGGCTAGTATGAAGATAGTGTTTCAATATTCTTTTCCTTATGAAATATATTTTTATTGTTAGCCACACTTTTTGATAATAGATAGAAGTACATTATTTAACGTTGACTTAATTAACCCGTCACCTTTAATTACTTATAATTATCAATCCTTATAGCGAACTTCGGTTCGCTTTTTTTTGCTTGAATTTTATGAGCTTGAATTCAATCAACACGATCACTGCTTCTATAAAACTCTTCATTCAGCTTCACTTAGCTCTAACCATTGCTTCATCTATGGATATAAACGGGTAATCGATCAATTTTCTCTTTAGGAACCTCTGAATGACCTATGAGAGATTCTGTAAGTCTCGAAAGCGTCATATTCTAGGCACGCTTCACAGTTAATGGTACTTTCTTTGGCATTGAGCAACGACCTTCATAAGAAGTGTAACAACGAAGCTGTGCTCCATGCCAATAAATGATGCCCTAGAGGCTTACCCTGCGGGGCTTAGCCAAAAAGCCAGACTCTTCGTTGCAGTCATTT
>CALFUP010000239.1 GCA_937929875.1 uncultured Cocleimonas sp.
GAGAAAGATGCGGTAAAATGTAAGCCACTGCTAAGATTAGGATCGGCAGATAATTATTGGTATCTACCAATTACAGCTAAACTATCAACTGATTTTGATGCTAGCTTATTAGAAAAATTGAAGAAAATTCAGTAATACTGGGTTTTATTCACCTCTTTGACAAAGAGGGCTAGGGGAGATTTAAATGACAAGTATAAACCCCTTTCAATACCATCCCCTTTTTTTGCTAAGGGGGAAGAAAAACTATCAAAAAGTAGGGGGGTGTCATTTAAAGGCTCCTAATTAACCCTCATTATTAACCCTTTTACATTACTTAAAGGATATAAATATGGATAAAAAACTACTCGATATTCTCGTATGCCCTGTTACAAAAGGACCATTAATTTACGATAAAAAGAATAAAGAATTAATCTCTAAATCAGCGCGTTTAGCTTATCCAATCAAAGAGGGAATTCCTGTGATGCTAGAAGAAGATGCGAGAGTTTTAACTGCTGAAGAAGCCGAAAGATAAGGAAATAAAGTAATGAGTGAAACAGTTTTAGTTATTCCTTCGCGCTTTGCATCAACTCGATTACCAGGTAAACCTCTGCGTTTAATTGCTGGAAAACCAATGATTCAACATGTATACGAACGTGCTCAAGCAGCTGCCAAAGAGTTAGGCTTCAAAGCAATTATAGTCGCTACTGATGATGAGCGTATTCAACAAGTTTGTAATGGCTTTGGTGCGGAAGTGTGTATGACCTCGCCTGACCATGAAACGGGTAGTGATAGATTGGCTGAAGTCGTTCAGATCAAACAATGGTCGGATGATACGATTGTAGTCAACTTGCAGGGAGACGAACCCTTAACTCCCATTAAAAGCTTGCAGCAAGTCGCTGAAAACTTGGCTAAAAATCCGGAAGCTTCAATGTCTACCTTATCAACTACGATTCATACGAAGGAAGAGTATTTCGATCCAAATGTGGTTAAGGTAGTGACGGATAAGCAAGGCTTGGCTATGTACTTTAGTCGTGCTCCCATACCATTTCAGAGAGACTCGTTAAAAGAGAATTCACTATCTGTTAGCAGTTATGTCCAACGTCATATAGGCATTTACGCCTATCGTGCTGCTTATTTAAAAAGTTTTGCTCAAATGGAAGAATGTCAGATTGAACAACTAGAAAAGCTAGAGCAACTTCGTGCTATGTGGTTTGGAGCAAGAATTCATGTGGCAGCAGCTGAGCAAGTCCCTGGACATGGTGTTGATACTGAAGAAGACTTGCTTGCAGTTGAAAAAATAGTATTAAATACATAGGAGAGACCTTTGTATGACAGAGATGACGGATTGAAAATGTTTAAATTCCTCCTGTTCTCCTTAAAAATTCTCTCTATAGCCCTGCTATTATGCTCAATTTTAAGAAAAATAGTTGAAATTACGCTATTTTTATCTTGTCACTCTCTCGAGCAAAGACCTCTAGAAGATAATCAACATACTGCAGGCTTTTTAAACTAGACCTAAAGCCATTGATACGCATTATTTAACCATTAAGCTCAACTAGAGTGTGCTTGTAAAAATTATTTGTATAGTGATAGTCTTAGTAAACAATAAGGCTTTTTCATGAAATACATAGCATCATTATTTGCACTATCTACGGCACTGCTTTTAGTTGCTTGCGGGGGAAGCTCTTCAGAGTTTATCGCTAACGAAGAAACAGAAAATAGTAGTCAGAATAGCTTTGTTCTTGAAGATAATTTGAGACAAGAAGCGACCGCTTATCTTAAAGGAGAGACGATTCATTTCGTATTTCGTCTGACGAATAATGGTAACGAAGATATCGTGCTTGATTTTAATTCAGGACAACGATATGACGCGTACCTTAAGGACGCATCAAACGATGTAATTTGGAGTTGGTCTAGTAATAGAGTCTTTACCCAAGCTTTTACAGAGTTAACGATTCCAGTGGGAGAAACGCTTGAATACAGGGATAGCTGGGATCAAATATTATCGGATGGTAGCCTTCCATCAACAGGAAATTACTCAATGCATGGTTATATCTTAAACCAAGCAGAACAATCTGTTAATTTTACTATTCAATAACGAAACCCTGTAACAAAACCCTGTGATAAAAAATGTTGTTACTACATTTAGTAACAGCATTTAGTAATAACATTTAGTAATAACATTTAGTAATAAGAAACACTGTTCAATATCCCTACTTTTTAGGCTTATTTTTAGGAAAAATCATTCAAAAAGTGGGGGGGTGTCATTTAATCGTGAAAATCTAATCCAACAATTGTCTCTTTCACGTATTCAGCTCGAATCACATAATCACCAAATTTCTCATCTGTAGTTCGATTACTTGCATAATCCGCTAGCAATACTTCTAACTCGGCCAAGATCGCAGTTTCATCCAAGTTTTCTTTATATAGTTTGCTCAAACGATCACTCTGATGGCTTGATCCTAGGTACATATTGTATTTACCCATGGATTTTCCAACGAAACCGATCTCACCCATAACAGAGCGGCCACAGCCGTTAGGGCAACCTGTCATGCGTATCTTAATTTCGTCTTCAAAGAGTTTGTTCTTTTCTAGAATAGGATCGATTTTAGAGATCAATGAAGGTAAATAACGTTCCGCTTCGGCCATTGCTAATGGACAGGTATTCAAGGCGACACAAGCGATAGCGTTGCGACGCATGCCACTTAATTCTTTGGAATCAGCGGATAGTTTGTATTTAGCTAAAATATCATTAATTTTAGTTTTAGCATCGTCATTAATATTGACCAGCATTAAATGCTGATTGCCTGTAAGTCTAAAATTACAAGCATCCAGTTCTGCAATTTCTCTTAATGCTGTTTTAACATGTGAGCCTTCTACATCGACTACACGACCATGTTCAACAAATAAGGTTAAATGCCATTGTTTATCAGATCCTTGGTGCCAGCCGAATTTATCTGCTGAAGTTTTGAATTCAACAGGTTTGGCAGGTTCTAATTTATAGCCTAAACGATCTTCCATCATCGCTTTGAAGTTATCGACGCCCATACGATCGACTGTGTATTTTAATCGGCCTTGTTTACGATCAGTTCTGTCACCGTAGTCGCGTTGTATTTCTAATACGGTTTTACATACCTCTAGTAGTTTTTCGGGTTCGATGTAAGCCACGTCCGATGCTAATCGAGGGTAGGTGTCAGGTCTGCCGAAAGTCATCGCTAAACCACCGCCGACGGCAATATTAAACCCTTGAAGTTTCTTGTCTTTGATTATCGCTACGGCTGCAATGTCATTGATATAGACATCCATATCGTTATTTGGTGGAATCGCGATGCTGATTTTGAATTTTTTTGGCAGGTAAAGTTTGCCATACATAGGTTCTGAAAATTCTTGTTCTAAGCTCTCATCATCTTGTTTGGCTGCTGAGTCAACGCGTTTTTTGCCATCGCCTTTACCTTCGTCCAGCCAGATTTCATGATATGCACGTGACTTAGGCAGTAAATGTTCGCTGACCTTCTTCGCCCACGGGAATACTTGCGCATGTACATCGGCATTGCTTGGATCAGGATCACACATGACATTTCGGTTTACATCACCACAGCCACCGATACTGTCTAATAAAGCTTTATCCATTGCTTGGATCGCTTTTTTCAAGTCATATTTAATAAAGCCATGAAACTGCACTGCTTGACGCGTACTGAGTTTCATCGTGTTGTTGCCGTATTGAGTTGCAATATCGTCTGAAGCTATCCATTGCTTTGCCGTCAGCTCACCACCGGGTACGCGCATTCGTGTCATAAAAGAATAGGCAGGCTCGAGTTTTTTCTCTCGACGAACCTCTCTAACATCGCGGTCATCTTGTTGATAAGTCCCGTGGAATTTGAGTAAATAAGTATCATCATCTGGGATTGATGAGGTGATACGATCTGCAAAAGCGGTTTCGATAGTGCCGCGTAAATAGTTACCCTTATCCTTGGCTATTTCTACTTCGCTGCTTCCCTCGATGAGTGCACCTTGGTGAATTTCAGGTAATGGTTTTACAATTGTTTTACTCATTGGTACTTCTCAATCTTGTTGTTTAAAGTAAAAGACACCCCCCACCTTTTTGGCGTTTTATAAAATACCTAAAAAGGTGGGGGGTGTCATTAATGGCTAATTTAAAGGATCTTTATTGCTTAACTATTCTTAATAGCTAAACTGAGGTCTCAAACTAACTAATTATTCGTGAAAGATGGTTTAATACACATCACGTTGATATTTCTTACTAATTTTCATTCCATCTAACTGCTCTTCGGCTTCTTCTAATGACTTGCCTGATTGCTCTGAGATAATTTGAATTAAAGTATTATGCACATCTTTGGCTAGATTGTTGATGTCTCCACAAATATAAAGCGTCGCGCCTTGTTGAATCCATTCATACACACTGGCTGCTTCTTCTAGTAGTTTGTGCTGAATGTACACTTTCTCTTCTTGATCACGAGAGAAGGCAACATTCATTTTCTCTAATGTACCGTCTTTTAAAAACTTCTGCCATTCAGTTTGATATAAGAAGTCACTTCTAAAACGTTGTTCACCAAAGAATAACCAGCTATTCCCTTCTGCACCTTGGTTTTCACGTTCGTAAAGGAAACTTCTGAATGGTGCAACACCTGTACCTGCACCAATCATGATGATTTTTTCATCCGCGTATTCAGGTAGTTTGAAACTGCTGTTTGCTTTGATATGCACGGGAACAGTATCACCCATTTGCTTGTCTTTTAGCCAGTTAGACGCAACACCATAATGCTTTCTATCGTCATCACCTTTGGTATAGGTGACAGGTTTGATTAAAATATGCACTTCTTCTTCGTGAATTTTCTCAGAACTTGCAATCGAATACTGTCTTGAAATTAAAGGGCGTAAACTTGCAACGAGATCTTGAGTCGAAATTTCACCGGGGTAATCTGAGATCAAATTTAGTAAGTCTGAACCATTTAAATAATCTTTCAATGCTTCTTTATCGTCTAGTAAAGTCTGTAATGCTTCTGAACTAGGGCTGGATTTAATGAATCCTGCATAGGTTTTAACAACATTGGCCGTTAAATTAGCAATTTCTAAATGGTGCTTGAATGCATCACGTAATTTGAATTGACCTTTCTTTAAGGTAACCGTTTCGTTTGCATTGAAATCAAGCTTACTGATTAATGCATCAACTAATTCGTCTTGGTTATCTGGTAATACAGCTAAAATATCACCTGCTTCATAGCTTAAACTAGCGTCTTCGACGGCTAATTCGATGTGATAAGCATTCTGTGTAGATTCTGCTGTGGTTAGATCTAGCACATTTAAAATTTCAGCCTGATAAGGGTTTGATTCAGAATAAGTATCTGTTGTAGACGCTAGTTTAGGAGCAAAACTAACGACGGTATCGCTTTTAGGCTCAGTCTTACTGATGATGTCTTTCTTCCATTTGATGACGTCATCTTCGAAATCTAAATCAACATCAACGCGGTAATGAAAGCGCTTCGCACCTAAGTTTTCTAAGGCACTATCGACATCTTTACCTGTTTGACAATAATCGTCGTAACTAGAATCGCCCAGTCCTAACACTGCGAATTCTAAATTTTCTAATTTAGGGGCACGATCACTAGTGATGTATTTATAAAATCCTAATGCTTCGTCTGGCGCTTCACCATTGCCTTGGGTACTGATAACCACAATGATTTTTTGCTCTTTCTTGAGTTGCTGTGGGCGATAATCTAATAAGTTTTTTAGCTCAGCTTGGTTACCATTTAGCTCAAGTGCCGTATGTAAAGACTCAGCTATGCTTTTGCTATTGCCTGTTTGACTGCCGTATAAAACGGTAATCTTCTCACCCGCCTGAGTAGCTGGTGAAACTTGGCCAAGAGAATCTGTAATACTGTTTTCAAGAGTGTTGCCAGATTGCGCTGATAAGCCCGAAAAATAACCACTGACCCAAGCCAGCTGCATCGGATCTAAGCCATCTACAGCAGCAGATACATTTTTAATTTGTTGTTGGTTCAATAAAGTCATAATGTAACCTTTCCCTTTTATGGGTTCAGTAATTTTAAGTTGTAATAATTATATCGATAGTAAAAATCATTAAAAGTGATAAAATTAGATTCTAATATCACAAAATAAGATATATAAAGAGTTTTTAAACATCAATAACGTTCTATTTAAGAGAAAAAGCCGAATGAAAATAACTCAACTTCAATTATTAAAAGTCTTACTTAATAACGGATTGAATATCAGTGAGGCTGCTAAACAAATGTTTGTCGTTCAATCAGCTGTTAGTCGTCAACTTAGTCTTTTAGAAGAAGAGTTAGGAATGCCACTTTTTGTACGTAAAGGTAAGCGTCTCGATGCACCTACACCCTTATGTTTAGATATAGCTGGTGAAATAGATAATATGGAACTGGCTTTAGAAAATATTAGAGCTGTTGCTGACGATCATAGAGATGCGCGAGTAGGGGAGTTACGTTTGGCGACCACGCATACTCAAGCAAAGTATTTTCTTCCTAGTGTCATTAACGAATTTCGCGAGAAATATCCAAAAGTGAAGATACATTTTTTCCAAGGAAATCCTGCGCAATTAGTCGACATGTTGCATAAGAGAGAGGCCGATGTTGCGGTCTGTACTGAGGAGTTACAGGAGCATTCCGATTTAATTACGCATAAATGCTACGACTGGAATCATGCGCTTATTGTGCCTCCAGAACATCCTTTGGCTAAAGGTAAATTAACTCTAGAGCGAATTGCAGAATATCCTTTGCTTACCTATGTGTTCGGATTTACGGGTCGAACAAAAATTCAAGAGGCGTTTGAAGCCTTGAAGTTGAAGACTGATATTACCTTTGCTGCGACTGATACAGATGTCATTAAAAGCTATGTAAAACTGGGATTTGGTGCAGGGATAATTGCAAAAATGGCATTTGAGGATAAGTCTAATGATGGCTTGTTATTAAGGGATATGAGTGAGTTTTTTCCTTCATCGACAACGACTGCAGCCTACGTAAAAAGCAAATTTTTGAAGTCTTATTTGCAGGAGTTTATCGATATTTTAGTGAAACATGGCAAATTAAATATGTAGAACTTTGATGTACATTAAATAAAATGATGCTCGTTGATTTTAAATTCACTTAAGTATATTATTAAATTCTAATATACTAATTTATAAAGGAAATGAAATGTTCAATCCTATAGAGATCCCGTTCGGTTGTGTAATGTTGTTTAACGTTGTTAACCTAAAAGAAGGAGTCACCATTGAAGATGTTGAACTAACCATGGGTGAAATGTGTAATGTGGTTAAAGACACCTATGGCAATGACCAAGGTGGTTTTATCGGTGGGCAAGTTTATAAGAACTCAGGATTTATCTCAGAAGAAGGTTCGGTTGGAGCAGCTGCTCCAAAAGGTGAAACACCTCACGATTTAGTCATCATTACTTATTGGAAATCTTTTGAACAACATGAAGCATCACATGCAGATGAAGCTTTCAAAGAGAAGTTCGATCACCTAGCAACTTTTTGTGATAACACTCATGAGATAGGCTATGAAATGTTGTGGCAAGGTGTTCCTGAGTAGTTCTTTTGGGTGAATTCTTGATTTGTACCCAAACGAAAAATAAGCTCGCAAATAAAAAACGCCAACTAGGCGTTTTTTATTATTTTAAGTTTTCTATAAAAGGTGTATCTAAAACATCACCTTTATAAAGTAACTTATCATTTTCTAAATGCAAATTACCTTCTGCTAGATACTGCACAGCTAACGGATAAATTTGATGTTCAACTTTATGTACTCGTTGTTGTAAGGAATCTGAAGTATCTGACTCTTTAATTGGCACAATCCCTTGAATAATAATCGTGCCAGCGTCCAGCTCAGGTATCACATAATGAACACTAGCACCGTGTTGTTTATCCCCACTTTCTAAAGCACGTTTATGTGTATTTAGACCTTTGTATTTAGGGAGCAGAGAAGGGTGGATATTGATCATCTTACCTTTGAAGTGTTCTACAAAATCGTCACTCAAGATACGCATAAAACCGGCTAAAACAACAAGATCAGGCTCATAGCTATCAATGATTTGAGAAAGGCTTTGGTCGAAGGATTCACGACTACTGAAAGCTGTATGATCTAATACATGATTATCGATACCCGCTTTTTCAGCTCGCTCTAAGCCAAAAGCATCGGCGCGATTACTAATCACCGCGGAGATTTCAGCGGTGATATTTCCTGCTTGAATTTCATCAATAATGGCTTGGAGATTACTGCCACCACCAGAGATTAGAACAACTATTTTATACATGAGGGGTTGTTTCAAGAAAAGTCTTTAAGTAGCTGTTTAAGCGTATTCAACATGTGGTTCTGTCTCGTTAGAGCTTTCGATAGATCCAATCACCCAGTTTTCAATTCCTTCCATTTTAAAGTGAGTTTGGATCGCATCCGCATCAGCTTTATCAACAACGACTACCATGCCAATGCCACAGTTAAAGGTACGAAGCATTTCTTGTTCTTCGATATTGCCTTGTTCTTGCAGCCAATTAAATACTGCAGGCTTTACCCAGCTATTAAGGTTGATTACACCCTTACTGTTATCAGCCATAACACGAGGTAAATTCTCTGTTAGACCTCCACCAGTAATGTGCGCTAAGCCATTGATTTTATGTTTCTTTAGTGCTGATAAAATTGATTTAACATAAATTTTTGTGGGAGCAATAAGTGCCTGACCTAAAGTGCCGCCATCAAATTCATCGCTTAAAGATGCACCGCTAACTTCTAATACTTTACGAATTAGAGAATAGCCATTTGAATGAGCGCCAGTAGAAGCCAGACCAATAAGCACATTGCCATGTTCGATATTACTAGGATCAAGAATCTCTTCTTTTTCCACTACGCCTACACTAAAGCCCGCAAGGTCAAAATCACCTTCTGCGTACATGCCAGGCATTTCTGCCGTTTCACCACCAATTAGTGCAGCACCTGATTGGACACAACCATCTGCGATACCTTTAATGACATCTTCAGCAATATCATTATCGAGCTTAGCTGTCGCATAATAATCTAAGAAGAAGAGCGGTTCAGCACCAGTTACGATAATATCGTTGACACACATTGCAACAAGATCAACACCAATCGTGTCGTAGATACCTGCTTCAATAGCGAGTTTTAATTTAGTACCTACACCATCAGTGCCAGAAACTAAGATAGGCTGTTTGTAACCTTCAGGAATTGACATCAAACCACCAAAACCACCTAATCCACCCATCACTTCAGGACGAGTGGTGCGTTTTGTATGAGGTTTAATGCGGTCGATTAAGGCATTACCTGTGTCGATGTCGACGCCAGAATCACGGTAAGTTAGGGGTATTTTAGAATTCGCCATAGTTGTTAGGCCATAACCTTTATGTGGGGGATGTTATAAAAATTGAATTCTAACATGAAACACTTTTTATGCTGTTGGTTTTCTCTCTTCCAATAGTTTTAATTATCAGAAATTAATTATTAGAAATTCGTAAATCAAGTGACTAGAGTTCAGTGATTTGTATGAAGAAAAAAAGTGGAGTCTTAACAGAATTTTGAAAAAAAAACAGAGTACCGAATGTCACCAGGAGGAAGAGATTAAAATGACATTCAGTACACTGGTCATAAGCTAATAGAAGAACTATTAGTATTCAATGTAGCTATAAAAGGTACATTATTGAGCAAATGAACTCATATTTATTGTAACAGCCATAAAGGATTTTATTCAAGTAAAACTTAAACTAGTTTGAGATATTCTATTGTTTTTGGTTTTTTATTACTTTAGTGAAAAGTAATGCTTTTCAAATATTCAGAATAATTTTGTTAATATAAGAACAATTGTAAAAATAAGAGAGTCGATGTATGAAAAAAGTAAAGCTAGGTAGTAGTGACCTTCTAGTGTCTGAAGTGTGTTTGGGTTCAATGACTTGGGGAAGCCAAAATTCTGAAGCTGAAGCCCATCATCAAATTAATTATGCTCTAAAAGAAGGAATCAACTTTATTGATACTGCAGAAGTTTATGCAGTACCACCTTCACCAGAAACATGTGGTTTAACTGAAAAATACATTGGAACTTGGTTGGCTAAAAACCGTAACCAACGAGAAGATGTTGTCATCGCAACAAAAGTAGCCGGGGGTGGAGTTCAGTGGATTCGTAATGGAGAAAACCTACATTCAAAGGGCATTAAGTTGGCACTTGAAGGGTCATTGAGAAACTTACAAACCGATTACGTTGATCTTTACCAATTACATTGGCCGAATAGAACAAGTCCACATTTTTGTAAACATTGGCCACAACAACTTGATTATGCCAGTGTAGATGTGGAGAAAGAACGAGAAGAACATCTTGAAATTCTTACCGCTCTTGCGGAGTTAGTGAAAGAAGGAAAAATTCGTCACATTGGTTTATCTGATGATACGCCTTGGGGTATCAATGAATATCTACGATTAGCGGAGATTCATGATTTACCGAAAATGGTATCAATTCAAAATGAATTTAATCTATTACATTTAATTGATTCGCCACATACCATTGAAACATGTGTATTGAACGATGTGGCTTATTTACCTTGGTCGCCATTAGCAGGTGGAGCGCTTTCAGGAAAATATCGAAATGGCGCATTACCTAAAAACTGTCGCTGGACGATTGAACAACGCAATGGCATCTTCCGCGATACAAGTCTTTCTCATGCTGCTATTGAGGCTTATTACGGTATAGCGACTCGACATGGATTAAGCCTTACTCAATTGTCCCTAGCCTATGTGTATCAGTTCAAAGGCGTCACTTCATCTATCATAGGAGCGACATCACTTGATCAGCTAAAAGAAGATATTGAAGCCTATAAGGTCGTTTTAACAGATGAAATAATGCAAGAGATTGATGCGGTGATTAAACAATACCCAGTCCCATTTTAATTCATAATGCCCAGAAAAAATAATATTGTTAGACAAAAACTGAGTGCGTTCAAGTAATGAGACAATCAAATCACATTATTTCTTATATAACTTTAGCTGTGGAAAATCTAGAGTTGATGGAAGATTTTTACACCGGCCTAGGTTTTGCGCTTCACTCAAAAAGTAAAGATATTGACCACCCATACGCTATGTATAAGTCAGGTGCTTTGATATTAGCGCTTTATCCAAAAGAATTATTAGAAAAGCAATCAGGATGTTCGATTAAGGACTTTGAGGGAAATAATTCAATAGCGCTTTCTTTAAATGTAAAAGACAAAGACAAAGTTGATGACTATCTTATCTTGGCTGAAAGTTTAAATGCTCAAATAACTAGAAAAGGATTTGAGCCAGTTTGGGGAGGCTATTGCGCTTATTTTAAAGATCCGGAGAATAATCTTTGGGAAATAACGTGGCATCAAAAGTTTATTTTTGAACGGTAAGCTAAAAAACCTCCTTATAAAATAAAGAGGTTTGAATAACTTATGTGTCTTACTTAATTTCTTTAAGTAAAGCTCTCATCTCATTAGCCGTAAATAACATTTCTCTTTCTAGCTGGTTGATGTGTTCTAACAACGCTTCTACTTTGTCTTTTTCAGCATTACTCGAGCCAACAATAGAGTCTAGTTCAGCCATAACCTTTAGCAAGAAAGGAGATATTTCAAAAATCTCAACAGTTGCGTGACGACCATTAGCTGAATCGTTAACCATCTTTGCAGATCTTCCAAAACGAAAGGTCTTGCGTTTTGGAAGCATAGATCCCTTTTGGCGTTTGTAGTTGATTCTTAAAATATCCCGATCTTTCTTATCTTGGATCACGGTATATTGTTTAATTTCATCAAAACCTGCGATGCCCATTTCCGTTAAGCTAGGGTAATTACTCATGTTGATTCCTTAATTTCAAATATTATGAAATAAATATTGAAAAGTTAATGTTAAATTCTACTGATTCGATGATTATATTTTTGGTAATTTTCAGCAAGAATGTAGTCATTAAAAGTGTATTCGAATTAGTTCAAATACATTTGGTTTAGTCAGTCTAAAATTCAGAGAAAAAATTACCCAAACGAGTTAAAGGTAACTCGTTTGGTAATTATAAATTTACATCCCTTTTTGCTTCTTTATTTCATTTTGAATTTGTTGCCAAGAATGCCCATGACCTGCAGTGCTATTACCTTTATGTGAGTGTTTGAAGTCACCAAAACCCTCTACATTATGAATATGTTCTGAACCAGTGCTAACTACAGCAGGAGCAGCCCCTTCTTTTTGCATTTGTGGACCACAAGCAGTCAATAAAGTACCAAGTACTGTTATTGTTAAAATTTTTGTCATTTTCATTGTTTTTTTTCCTCTATTAATTGTTTTTTTGCCAGATGGCATCTAGGCTTCTTGCCTGAAATATTTTTAAAAAAATGATAAATATTAAAATTTTCATAAAAATGTTAATTGACAATATAAATCAATAACCTTGAAACATCAATTTTAGATTAGCAAATTTCATAGTGTTCTTCATTTAATGATTTTATTTTAGAATTTTTACGATAAATATACTTTTTTATTGTTTATCATAAGCTTATAGAGATTATCCGTGATTTAATTGACGTTTATTTGCTGTTCCACTACGTGAGTTTTTCTGCTTGTTTAGTAATAGATCTAGTGAACCTTTTTGCTTTGAACGTTCATAATCTTGATTGAGTAAAAATTTTACTTTTTCTTCATCAGTATTTAACTCATCAATTAATACTTCAAAAATTAATTTGTATAAACGCGGCAAAGATATTTTCCAAGTACTGCCTTCGCGTGCAAAGAATGCATCTGAGAGTTTCATAAAGCGTTTGAAAGCCGTGTCGATTTTCTTATTAACCCCATCAATTGAATCATCTAAAATAATTGGCAGTGTATATTTGAAGCGTCCGGAGTTCGCAATCATATCCCAGTAGCGGGCAAAGCGTTTTACGCGTTGCATGCTCATGAAATCAATGTCTTTGGTACTTAATACAGTGTAAGGAGGAGTGTTTTCATACACCATTTGGTATTGATTATTATGGCGATTAATAGGTGCGCCACGAAGACGTTTAAGAATACCTAATTGTATTTCTTGTGGCTTAAGCGCTACGAGTTGATTAAAACTCTCACCAAAGTTATCTAGGGTATCGGTAGGTAAACCAAAGATGAGATCAGCATGAATGTGCGCTCCTGTATGTTCACGCAACCATAGGAGATTTTCTTTGGTCTTCTCATTGTTTTGTTTGCGACTGATGAGTGTTTGAATTTCAGGATCAAAGGTTTGAACGCCAATTTCAAATTGCAAAGAATCTTTGGGGAAACGCATTAAGGTTTGCTTGAGTTTTTCTGGCAGATTATCGGGTATCACTTCAAAATGCAGATACAAGCCTTCAGTCATTCGTTCTAAAAAGAATTCTAATATAGCAACGCTAGTACTGACTTTAAGATTAAAAGTACGGTCAATAAATTTGAAATTACGTGCGCCACGAATAAACAATTTATCCATTTCTTCTAAAAACTGACCTAACTCAAAAGGCTTGGATGTTTTATCTAATGACGATAAACAAAACTCACATTTAAACGGACAACCGCGAGACGCTTCGACATAAATAATCCGATTTTTAATATCTTCATCATCATAAAACTCATAGGGTAGGGTTAGCTTTTCTAGGTTTTCGGCAATGCCTTCGATGACTTTATTAAGCGGTTTTTGTTTATTAAGAATCTGTTGGCAAAGTGTTTTTAAACTGATCTCACCAGGACCTTTGATTGTGTAATCAGCAAGATCAACGACTTCAGGTTTATCGGGTAGATGACTTACTTCTGGTCCACCTAAAACTATCGTCACTTTAGGAGCAATCTGTTTGATGATGGAAACTGTTTCGGTGATCTCACTCACATTCCAAATGTACACACTAAAGCCAATAATCTTAGGCTGAAGCGCTAATAGTTTTTCAGCGATATCAATGGGACGTTCGTGAATAGTGAATTCTTTAAGCGAAGCTTGAGATTGTAAGTCGCCTAAATTCGCATACAAATATCGAAGGCCAAACGCAGAATGGATAAAACGCGCATTGAGCGTGGTTAAGATAATGTTGTTTTGATCAGTGGACATTAGGTATGAAATAACTATGTTTGAATTCGATTAAATAAGTATTCCATAGTTACTTCTAAAAAAGTATGTAAAAAGTGGGGGGGTGTCAATTATATGATGAATACGGTTATTTCTTGGTTATTACTTTGTCGTAATTTGGCTATTGCATCTTGATTGAAAGTAAACCCTATACCTGGACGTTCAGGTATTAATAAATCACTCTTAACCATTTTCATGCTTTCGTTGAATAGTTTCTCAAAACACGGCATGTGTTCTACTGAAAAACAATTAGCTGCTGATCCTGCGATGCACAAGCTTTGTTCCGTAAAAATATGGGTTGAGATGGGTATGTCATAACTCGCAGAGAGTGTCGCTACTTTGCGCATTTCGCTAATGCCTCCCATGCGTTGTAAATCGGTCATTAAAATATCGCAGGCTTGTATATCCAACATTGCTTTCATGTCATAGCGGGTGTATTCCGTTTGACTGATGTGATATTAATATTGATTTACTCCTCTCGTAAAGACAAACGATAAGCAAAGTATGCCAAGCCAAAAATCACAAACGCATAGACAGAAAAACTTCTCGCTAAAGTATCAATACTCACGCCTTGATCAATAAACCAGCCAATCAATACAGGGGATATGGCACTCATTAATACCATGGTAAAAGTTCCAAGAGATTTGATAGAGCCGAAGTGTTTATTACCGTATCGTTCAGCAAGAAAAGGGGCAGATAAAGCTGCTTGAGCGCCTGTCGAAACAGCCATTAATAGCATAAAGGCAATGGCAACCCATTGACTGTTAGAACTTGATAAGACGAACAATCCAATGGCCCCAGCGAGCCCAGTAAACGGTGCTAATTTCACCGCGCCGACTTTGTCAGACAAAGCGCCAATCGAGAGACTCATGACGATAGACGTCAATGAAAATAGAATGAACAAGCTTCCCCAAAACGGCAGTGACCATGTTTTCTCTGTGATTAGATGTATCTGATGAAACATGAATCCGGTGTATAACATTGACTGTGAAACCAAGCCGGGGAT
>CALFUP010000240.1 GCA_937929875.1 uncultured Cocleimonas sp.
GGCAGGGCCACCGAGAACAATAATGGGCGTTTTGACCGGTATTTCCGTCATGTCGATATGCTTTGGGCGAATATTGCCTAAACCACCTGCTAACATAATAGGCTTGTGATAACCGCGAAGTTCTTTTCCTGGAGTTGCTGAATCTGCAGAAGTTGCACCTGGAACCTCTGCTTCAAAACTACGGAAATAACCCGTTAAATTCGGCCGGCCAAACTCATTGTTAAACGCTGCTGCACCGATAGGTCCTTCTAGCATAATATCTAAAGCGCTATCAATACGGCTAGGTTTGCCGTAGTCAACTTCCCAAGGCATTGAATAATCAGGAATTTGCAGATTAGACACCGAAAATCCACACAGGCCTGCTTTGGGTTTAGAGCCTTTGCCCGTCGCGCCTTCATCACGAATTTCACCACCAGAGCCGGTCGCAGCTCCAGGAAAAGGTGAAATTGCAGTGGGGTGGTTATGCGTTTCGACCTTCATTAGCATGTGTACTGCTTCTTCGGTGTAAACATATTCTTGGGTATTACTGTTTGGAAAGAATTTAGTAGCCGCCGATCCTTCAACCACAGATGCATTATCATGATAAGCCGATAACACGCCTTCTGGGGATTGTTTAAAGGTGTTTTTAATCATACCGAATAAGGTTTGATCTTGCTTTTCGCCATCAATCACCCAATCAGCATTGAAGATTTTATGACGACAATGTTCTGAGTTTGCCTGGGCAAACATCATTAACTCAACATCTGTTGGGTTTCGGTTTAACTCGGCGTAGTTGTTTGCAAGATAATCAATTTCATCATCGGATAACGCTAAACCTAAATCAATATTGGCTTTTTCTAAAGCCGCTTTAGCGTTACTGCCAAGTTCAATTCGTTTAAGCGGTGCAGGGTCAGCGTCACTAAATAATGCTTCTGCATCGGCTTCATTATTAAGCACGACTTCAATCATGCGATCATGAATTTTTTCTGTGATAAGGAAACGCTGATCAGCCGTTAGCGAAGTGATGTCATTACCATATTCGACAAAGTAGGCAATACCCCGCTCAACTCGGTCTACTTTATCAACACCACAATTATGTAAAATATCAGTGGCTTTACTCGACCAAGGTGAAATGGTACCAGGGCGGGGCGTGACTAATAGCAATTCACCAGAAGGACGTTGTTTATTATCCTGTTCGCCATATGCTAATAACGCTGTTAGTTGGCTGAGTTCTGCTTCAGAAAATTCGGCATTAGTTTTGATAAAATGCCAATAGCGGGCATGTATATCAACCAATCCAGAGAGTGATTTTTGTAAAGAGTTTAATAATTTATGCTTATTAAAATCGGAAAATGCACGACTGCCTTCGAGTATTAACATAGGGGGTAATGTCTTTTGAGGGTAAGTCGCTATGATAAGTTTGCTGGCATTTTTTTTAAAGGATTAATCGACCTAAATTAGAGATTAGTTGTGCAATCGAAGAGATCTTAAAAGACATTATTAATTTTGAAATTTTAAATTTCGGAGATTGGTAGCTTAATCCACAATGTCTTCTTGTTTGGGTCTTATTTGGAGCGTACAGAAATGACTTTTAATCTATGTGTAAAAGTCATTTCTGTACGTAATAATTAGGTGCTGATTTTTTGTGCATTATTTTGCTATAAATTAAATCAATATAAGGTATAATCATTTAAATATTGTTAACAAAGTAAAAAGGAATTTTATGCTTGATTGGGTTTACGTGCATACATCTAAAATAAAAAAAATGGCTTACAATGCAGAAATTGAAACGATGTATATCGATTTCATTGGTAGTACGGTAGACACACCTTATAAAAATGTTTCTGAGAAAACCTTTAATGAGTTTAGCCAGGCAAATGATGTTGATGAACACTACGAAATGCATATTAAATCTAGCTGTCAAAAAGTCGAAATAAGCACCGAAAATATCATTTCTTGTGATTTGAAATAGATTGTTGATAAAAGCTAAGGAATTATTTTAATAACAACCTCAATCACGCCTAAACGTTGATTTGCGATTTCACTAAAAGCACTTTTTGACAAATCAATAATACGACTTTTTATAAAAGGACCTCGGTCGTTGATTTTGACGACAATACTTTTCCCATTTTTGATATTTGTTACTTTTACCCTAGTTCCGAATTTTAACGTTTTATGAGCAGCGGTTCGTTCGTTTTGGTTGAATCGTTCCCCACTGGCTGTTGTTCTTCCGTGGTACTTATCTGCGTAGAAAGAGGCTTTGCCAATTTGATGAATGATGGTATCAGAGGATGATAGAACAGGTTCGCGATTTTGAGAACAAGAACTCAGAGTGGTAATTAGCAATACTAAAAGGAAATAATTTCTGATCGTTATTTTCATTACAATATATTAACAGAGAATGTTCTCTAAATTCTTTAACTCGATAGTTTTCCATCCTATTTTGCGAATAGCTCCTTACTTATATTCGATTAGATATTGTTAAAAAGTAGGGGGGGGTACTTTTAATGTACATTTCAAATACATTACATACACATTTTTCATTGAATCAAGTTAAGTTCTAACCTAATCTCCTCCAATGACTTTTTTCTCACTTAATGCTGCCATGCTCGCAGTGTTTATACCCACTTTTTTCTTTGTCTCAATAACCCCAGGGATGTGCATGACCTTGTCTATGACTTTAGGTATGACAATAGGTTTGCGCAAGACCTTTTGGATGATGGCTGGAGAGTTAGTTGGTGTTGGTCTGGTCGTAGTGCTCACGCAAATGGGTGTAGCAGCTGTTCTACTAACCTACCCATCATTATTTATCGCTTTCAAATGGGGGGGGGGCTTGTATTTGGCTTATCTAGGCTATGAAATGTGGCGTTCACGTGGGCGCTTAGCGATTCAAGAAAAAACCGATGTTGATCTAAAAGTATCAGGCAGATCACTCATTTTTCAGGGATTTATTACAGCAATTGCAAACCCAAAAGGTTGGGCTTTCTTTATTGCTTTATTACCACCATTTGTTGATCAAAGCTTGCCTATGGCGCCTCAGTTAATGGCATTTTTAGTGATTATTTTAAGCTTGGAATTTATTTGTTTGGTGCTTTATGCCTTGGGTGGACAATCACTATCCCACTTATTGCGTAAACGAGATAACGTTAGAGTGATGAATCGGATTGCGGGAACTTTGATGATTGGAGTGGGTATTTGGTTAATTACCGGATAAATACCAATATTTTTAATACACCAATACTGATAAAAAAGTAGGGGGGTGTCATTTCGACTTAGCTCAATACAGGCATTTCGACTTAGCCCAATACGGGCATTTCGACTTAGCTTAATACAGGCATTTAACGGGCGCAGTAACCAATTCAACAGTCAAAACTAAACCTCATCAATAGCCACAATCTTCCCAGGGTTTAAAATATTCAACGGATCCAAAGCTCGCTTGATAGTTTTCATCACGTCAACAGCAACACCATGCTCTTGAATAAGGTGTTTCATTTTTCCAGTGCCGATGCCGTGTTCTCCTGTAATCGTGCCTCCCATGGAGATTGACCTTTCTAAGAGCCGATTATTAAAGGCGATTGCGGTATCTAATTCGTCTTGATTGTTAGGATCTATGAGCATTACGGTATGAAAATTGCCATCGCCGACGTGTCCTACAATAGGTGATAGTAAACCCGTTTCATCAATATCTTTTCTGGTAGCTAAAATACATTCTGCGAGTCGCGAAATAGGTACGCAAACATCGGTTGCCCACATGCCAGCGCCTGGGCGTAACGCCTTGCAAGCATACGCCGCATCATGACGGGCACTCCAAAGCCTATTTTTATCCTCCTCTTTGTCACTCCATTGGAACTCACCACCTCCGTTTTCTGCAGCCAGCTCACCGACCAGTGACGCTTGTTCGGCAACACCATTTTGAGTGCCATGGAATTCTAAAAATAGGGTGGGTTTTAAAGGGTAGTCCAGTTTCGAATATTTGTTGATAGCATCGATTTGGACTTCATCTAAAAACTCGATACGAGCAACAGGGATTCCCATTTGTACTGTTTGGATAACGGTGTTTACTGCACCTTCAAGTGTTTCAAAATCGCAGACTGCCGCAGCCATGGCTTCTGGTCTGCCATATAAACGCACAGTGAGTTCAGTAATAATCCCCAAGGTACCCTCAGAGCCAATCATTAGTTTGGTTAAGTCATAGCCCGCTGAAGATTTACGTGCGCGCCCGCCTGTTTTGATTATTTCTCCATTTGCCATAACGACTGTCATACCCAAGACATTCTCGCGCATAGTGCCATAGAGAACAGCATTGGTGCCTGAAGCTCTGGTGGCAGCCATGCCACCAAAAGTCGCATCAGCGCCAGGATCAACAGGAAAAAACAAACCCGAAGCTCGTAAGTGGGCATCGAGTTGTTTACGTGTTAGACCTGCTTCAACCGTTACATCAAGATCCTCTTCGCTTAAACGTAAAACTTTGTTCATTTGTGTAAAGTCTAAGCACACCCCCCCACTTTTTGGGATAACTTGACCTTCCAATGAAGTCCCTGCGCCAAAAGGAATGATTGGACATTGATACTTTGAACAGAGCTTAACAATGGCGGAAACCTCTTCAGTGCTATGCACCATGATCACAGCATCCGGTAATTGAGGTAAATGATAGGACTCATCTTTACTATGAACCTCACGATGACTGAGGTTGGTACTAAAACGCTCACCAATGAGTTCTTTGAGTTCTGCGAATAGGTTGTCTAAGGCATCTTGTTCAAGTTTCATTTTGATGGTCTTTAATAGGTGTTTTGGGAATAATATGAGTGTTATTAAAAGTGTAGCAGTAATAACTCAACGCTTTATGTAAGTTCTATTGGTATTTACAATATGACAAAGCAATAAATAATGCTGATGTCATTCATCCCATGAAAACACCTCTTCAATACCTACTTTAAACACATTGGCTATGCGAAAAGCACTTTCAAGACTGGGTGAGTAATGGCCTTGCTCAATTGCAATAATAGTTTGTCTCGTGACGCCTATCATTTCACCGAGTGCAGCCTGACTAATTTGTCCGTTAGTTTCACGCAGTTTGCGAACTCGATTACTTATTGGTGGATGTTTACTCATGTTAAAGAGCCCGTTTTAGAATAAATAAACCATAACAAATTTTGCTTAATTCAGAGACGCATACGGCTGCCAGAATGGCATTAGCGGTTTGTATTGCTGTTAAGGGCATGAAAGCATACCAAGCCACTACTATTAAACCAATGTAGAGTACAGGTACACCTACTCTTTCTGTTTTTAATTCTATAATCTCTTCTCTTTCATCAGGTAATGGCGCATTTCCAGTTTTCCTCAGCACCATAAATGCGGTAATTATTGCGCTGGCAATATAAGCAATGAGTATCACGCCGAGTCTAATGAAAAACTCAGACTGAGTTTGTGGCGCAGTGCCCAAAAAGCCAAATACGGTAGCAAAGTGCCAGCCAAACACAATGAGTAAAGCGAGGTTAATAAAGACGATAACTTTCATATAGGTTGACATAATGTTATGGACTCCTTTTTTTTGTTAAAAATATTTAACAGCAGATTAGTAAAATATTTTTAACATGTCAAATAAATTTAACATAAGTAATATGTTGTTGTTTTATTAAATACTTGAATTAGAAACCTGAGTTTTAAAGCACTAAACGTTTTTGATGCTTCTATAAACGGGCTAAAAAACAATGAATAGCATATGATGATTGGTGTACTTTTAAATAAATATGTATAAAGAGAGAGCAATGCCAGAAATAGTTGAAATACTTCAGAATTTTTATAAAACGTCAGAAATAAAAGAGTTATTAATAGCATTCCTTATTGCTCTTCCAATTGGCTGGAACCGAGAAAAACAAAGTCGAAGTATGGGCCTACGAACTTTTCCATTGGTTGCTGTAGCTTCGTGTGGCTACATGTTAATTGGAATTTCAGTGGTTGGAGTTGAATCAAATGAAATGTCGAGATTACTCGTTGGATTGATGACAGGTATTGGTTTTATAGGTGGTGGGGCGATAATAAAGGATGGGGGCAGCGTTCAAGGTACTGCAACAGCAGCTAGTATTTGGAATACCGGTGCAGTAGGCGCTGCGGTTGCTTTTCATCGATATGAAATTGCTATTCTATTAGCTTTCATTAGCTTTGCGATTTTATCAATAGCTAAACCTATCAAAGAATCAATCTCTAATGAATCTTCATAATATTTTGTTTAATTTTATGTTATGCAGTAATAAAGGAAAAGTCCTAAACTGATCGTTAGGCACTGCTATAGAAGGGTTAGACATAAAAAAGGCCTGAACAAAAGTTCAAGCCTTATTTATATGGTGCCGCAACCAAGAGTCGAACTCGGGACCTACTGATTACAAGTCTAATACCATACTCATGTTTATTAATTAGAATTTACATTAAATTTCTTTGTGTGACAAACATTTACCACTTATATAACTT
>CALFUP010000241.1 GCA_937929875.1 uncultured Cocleimonas sp.
TTGGGTTTCGTTATGGCAATCAAGCAGCATATTCTAATCGCATATCTTCAGATAAATTAACTCATTTTTATATAGCTGATGTGGGATACGTTGCTCCTATGCCAAGCCCTAGCGGTAATTTGTATTTTCATAATACTAAAGTCTATGCAGAGCATAGTGAATTACTGCATGAATTGAATAAGAGCAAACCTGAACACGAAAGTATCGGAATGTTAGGTAATGGGAATGATGCATTATTTTCCGTAGAGTTTTCTGCAGGCCCACAGGGTGATTGTGATGGAAATATCATTGCACATGATCTCACCACGGGATGTGATTAGTGAGAGAAAGGGATATGTCACGCTAAAGCGGGAACGCATACGATTGATATTTCAATAACAAGGATGAGTTAAAAGACTCACCCTTGTTATTTTTAGCCACTTAAATATTAAAAACTATTGATTATTTAACTCGTCTTGTAAATTTTCGAACTAGCAAGGTTAAGCTTAAAAAGAATAAGCCCCAAACACCAATACTTCCACCTCCACCGCTATTAGAACCTGTGTCAGTATCTGTATCTGTACCTGTATCAGTGTCAGTATCAGTATCAGTATCAGTATCTGTATCTCCAGTAACAGTGACAGAATAAGTGCCTACATTACTGCATCCATTATTATCAGTAACGGTATAAGTAAATGAGTCAGTTCCTGAAAACCCAACATCTGGAGTATAGGTAAATGTTCCGTCACCATTATCCAACACTGCGACTCCGTTTGCAGATGAATTCACGGCAGATACACTTAGAGCATCACCATCAGTATCGGTATCATTAGTTAACACATTAGCAGTGGTTAGGTTAGTTTCAAAGGCTGTTGTACCTGAGTCATTTACAGCTTTACATGAGTCTGCAGCCGTAGCGGCATTAGCTAGTAAAAACGCTTCGGGGTTTACAAAATTTCGATCATCTAAACAATCTGCATCTGCTGTATAACCTTGTAAATTTGGACCTTCCGTATTTATTCCAAAATGTAAGTGATTGAATTCTTCGGAACCCCCTGTGATATTAGTGGAGGTATACTTTCCTATCTCAGCTATTTTTTGACCACTAACGACGGTATCTCCTGCGGCAACTTCAAGGTTTTCTATATGTCCATATAGTGCATAGAACGGAGTACCATCAGAAGTCGTGTGTTTAATGATAATAGTTCCGCCACCCGCTCCTCCAACATCGCCGTAGAATGGTGTATTAGTTGAAGCGCTTTCTACCGTCCCTGGTCCCACTGAATATACATCTGAGCCTCTAGGAAGGTTGTAGTCATTGGCTAAATGACATGCATTTCCAACGGCTATATTACGATCACGCCAGCCAAAATAGTCAGATTCAGCTTGTGTTATGTTCGTTGGATAAAAGAAACCTGTGCCAGTACTGAGTGTTGCAGCTGCATATAATGCAAACGGAACAGCTACAGCAGTCAACCCTATTAAACTTATTTTTTTCATCTTCTCACCTCGTTATATTTATAGTAAATGGCATAGATACATCCTGTCGATGCCAGTCTGATGACAGAGTTTAGTTATATATGGGCCTATATTTCCCTCAAAACATAAACAGCTAAACTTTCTATGTTAGTTAAACAGTAGTGCAAAATTTGCCTTTTGTCAGGACATAATTGGTATAAAAACGTTAGAATTTAGACCTCAAGTTGAAACGTTTTTCAAAAGATTATTTTTAGATGGTCTGGAAATTTAGATATTTTAGTTACACTTTTGTAACTGTGTAATGATTACTCAAAGTCTAACACTACATCATAAAGGTATAAAAAGTGGGGGGTGTCATTTCATAGCTTTGATTTACAATAAAAAACGAATCTTTTAAAGTAATAAAAAACAACGTTCTATTTAGTTAATAGTACGATAAGGAGTAGTGTGATGAGACGTAAAGCTGAGGATTTTCAAAGTCTTCATGTAAACCCTGATACCTTCATTATGGCGAATGCTTGGAATGCAGGAAGTGCTGTAATCCTTGAGGAAGCTGGTTTTAAAGCCATTGCAACAACTAGTGCGGGTATTGCCTATAGTCATGCTTTACCAGATTGGGAAGGTGCGGTTTCATTTGAAACGGCATTAGATGAAACTACAAAAATAGCTAGTGCTGTTGATATTCCAGTGAGTATGGATGCTGAAAATGGTTATGGTGATTCGGCAGAGTCGGTTGCAAGCAATATCAAGAAAATAGTGGCAACGGGAGTTGTTGGCGCAAATATCGAAGATTACACAGGAAGCCCAAATAAACCATTGTATGATTCTCAATTAGCTACAGAAAGAATTCTAGCTGCTAAAAAGGCACTAGCTAGTTTTGATCATCCATTTATATTAACAGCGAGAACGGACTGTTTTTTGACTCAGCACCCGAATGCTTTAAGTGAATCTATTACTCGCATTAATCTATTTAGAGAAGCGGGAGCTGATTGTTTGTTTGTGCCTGGTATTAAGGATATTGGCACTATCAAAACTGTTGTAAAAGAAGCGAATGGGCCGGTAACAGTCGTGATGGGCTTAGCAGGTTCCCCCATCTCGTTATCAGAACTTCAAGATGCGGGTGTATCTAGAATAAGCATCGGCGGGTCATTAGCTAGAGCTACATTTGGCTTGGTAAGAAATGCCGCTAAGGAAATGTTAGAAAAAGGGACTTTTGAATTCTCCAAACATCAAATTGTAGATAATGAGTTATGTAATCTTTTTAAAGACACCTCTAAAAACACCTCTAAAAACTAGGGGGTGTCATTTTAATAACATTGCTTAGCTGAATTGACCTTATACTGCGCACTTAAACTATTTTGGGCCATTCATATCATGTCGAATACAATTAAAGCAGGTCTATGGATGCTCGGAGCAGTTATCTCGCTCACAACGATGGCAGTTGCTGGTAGAGAGCTGTCTAACGAACTCGATACCTTTGAAATTATGATGTATCGCTCGATGATCGGCATATTTATCGTTTTAGGTATTAGTGCCTTTGCGGGTAGCTTGGAGTCGATTTCCCGACAGCGTTTTGGTTTACACTTTATTCGCAATGCCTGCCATTTCTTTGGGCAAAATTTATGGTTTTACGCCTTAGCCTTAATTCCGTTAGCGCAAGTATTTGCATTTGAATTTAGTACTCCAATTTGGGTGGCGTTATTAGCGCCATTTTTTTTGGATGAGCGCTTGTCTAAAACGCGCTTGATAACCGTTGTATTGGGCTTTATCGGCATTATAGTCGTCGCGCAGCCCGGTAGTATTGTGATTGGTCCGGGAATAATCGCTGCGGCACTTTGTGCAGTAGGTTTTGCGGGAACCTTCATCGCTACTAAATTGCTCTCACGAACTGAAAGTACGACGTGTATTCTGTTTTGGCTGACAGCGATGCAATTGATTTTTGGCATAGTCTTTGCAGCTTATGATGGTGATCTAGCTTTACCAAGTCTGGCTGCACTTCCTTGGGTTGTGTTAATTGCTTGTACCGGTTTATTCGCTCATTTTTGTATCACAACATCACTAAAGCTAGCGCCTGTCATGTTAGTTGCTCCAATAGATTTTTTACGTTTACCCCTTATTGCTTTTATTGGAGCTAGCTTTTACAACGAGGCAATTAATGCGTGGGTCATTGTAGGAGCAATGATAGTTTTTGCTGCTAATCTATTTAATTTGTGGTCTGAAAATTCCTCTTTAGATTCAAAGAAATCAAGAGTTTAGGAGAGCATCTTTTAAAAAAATAATGTCTAGAGAATTCTAAAAAAGCACAGATGGCTATCAAAAAGTAGGGGGTGTACTTAGGTAAGCTCAACACGAGTCATTTAGGCTTGATCCAATACAATTCAGGGTTTTCTGAACTGTCACTGCAATCCTAGTTTGACTCGGCGGAGATTCTTTAAGCCATTGTAGCCTTATAAATGTAGCCATATAAATAAAGGAATTATCATTAGTATTATTAAAAATTAATCTACCTAAACAAAGATTGTCCAGTAAATTCTTTACGCCAGATAAATAATAACAAAAAGCCAATAATAGCCCCGCCAACATGAGCGAAATGGGCCACTCCGCCACCAAATAAGGAGAAGCCAGTAACCCCTGAAAACAGATCTATGGCGATTAAAACAGGTACAAAGTATTTGGCTGCTATTGGATAAGGGATAAAAATAAGCATCAATTTATTATTTGGAAAGAGTAATGCAAAGGCAACTAATACCCCATATATAGCCCCTGAAGCGCCAACCATAGGTGAGTAAAATATGCCAAACAGTTCTCCAGCTTGAGTCTCATTTATCACGGCAGGAGGGTAACTGTACTTTTGAATCATTTGCATGATATCTGAACTGTTTAAGCCTGAGTCGGCTAAAAGGCTGTATACCTGATCAAATTGATACGCATTTACTGCGTTGTAAATAATTGCAGCACCTATGCCACAGGCAAAGTAAAAAATCAAAAAACGTATCTTACCCAAGACTGATTCTAAGGCGCTTCCAAACATCCAAAGTGCATACATATTAAATAGCAAGTGCATGATGCTGCCATGCATAAACATATGACTAAAGTATTGCCAAACTTGATAGTTTTCATTTTTAGGAAAATGCAAAGCGAGTGAATCGATTAAGCCCCCTCTAATTTGCTGATCGACAAAAAACATCAAAACATTGATGACGATCAGAATATTGACAGCACGTGTGAGCATTTGAGGTGAAAATTGCATCAATCGAAAACCTACATATAGAATGATAATAGAGATTAACAGTCATTTACGAGTTACACACTATTTGCTGATGCACTTTTTATGTTATTGGAGATCTTTGTTTGAGAAATATCACGGATTAAAAATGCTTGAATTTCTCCTATTCTCTTTAAAAATTCGCTCATTAGCTCTGCAATTAAGCTCAACTTTAAGAAAAATAGTTGAAATTACGCAATTTTTATCTCGCCACTCTAGCGTGCAAAGGTCTCTATTGATTTACAGTAATCAAAGGAATAAGGCATTCAAAAAGTAGGGGGGTGTCAAAATATATGGATGAACGTTGATAATTATAGAATGGCAATTAGAATGAATAATTAAACATAAAAAAGCCCTAAATTTTAGGGCTTTCTTAACTTGTTTTAATGCAGTTTATGACTTTTTAGAAGCTGGAACTTCAGCGCAGTCAGTTTTTATTTTTTCATTAATCATAGCCACTTTTTCTTGGCGTTGTTCTTGCGTTAAGCTTGTCTTTTTACCTTTCGCATCAATCCAAATATTTCTAAAGTTATTCTTCAGCTGTTCGATATTGTTTCGTTGGCTATCACAATATTTTACTAGCTGAGGATTTGGTCCTGCAAGCGTATCCTCAGTTTTATCTTCAGATGTCGAAGTCGTATCGCTAGCTGTTGTCGTTGTCGACTGATTTGTTGCACGATATTTACCAGCGTTAGCTTTTATTTTGTCTTCGATATTCTTTGCTTTGACCCGTAACTTTTTTTCTGCAGGAGGTTGCGCCGTGTAATGTGTTTGTCCATTCGCGTCAGTCCATTTGTAGATTTTGGCTTGGGCATTAATACTTAGTGCAAGTGAGAGAACTGTAAAGCTGGTTAAAATAACAGACTTTGCATTTATTATTTTCATTGTTATGTGCCTTTGGACTTATATGTATTTATTGATAACGTAACGCATGTACGGTGTATGAATGATGATGGTACGAATTTATAATTTTATTTATAAGTGTAATATTAACATACAGTCTTTGTATAAAACGTTTTGGTATGTGTGTTTTGTCGCTTTACATCGACCTTTAGTCAGAATTTAGTCATGATCTAGTTAAAACTAGGCTGAGGTTCTTCAAATAGTAACTTTCAAACAAGCGTTTAAAAAAATGATTCTTTTCTATTTTTTTATATTAATCACCTAAATATATCTTAAAATTCTGCTAAACTTTTATTTATTACAAATCTAAAAATATAGACAGATAGATAAATACATAAATTAATAAAAAATGTATTTACTCAACATACCCTAGCCATTGAGGAAAATAATAATGCCATTTGATGATCAATTAACAGATGAACTTAATCTACTAACACAGTTTAATTTAAAAAATGAGCAAGACGGAATCAAAGTTCATCAAGATGCAGCAGCTGAATTAATTGCAGCAGCAGAGCGTCTACACGGAAAAGGGTTAATTACTCAAGTAGATGGTGGTTACTTGACTGATTTAGGTAGAAAAGCGGCAGAACACTCACAAGCATTAACCACAATTTTATAGTCTTTCGTTTATTTTCTGATGGCTTGTCTGCTAGACAAGCCTGACCTTTATAAGATTTCTTTGTGACGCGCTATTTGTACTTAACTTTAACAAACCAAGCAACTGCAATACACAAAAACTGCACAAATTCCCCTTCAAAATTCACATTCCTAACACAAACCCTTCATATCCAATTTATACACTAGATATCATTATTAAATTGATACGGAGTGTATTATGGGAATCATCTTTGGGCTGATCGGCCTAGTCTTTGCAATTGTTGTGTTTGCGGCATTTGTGTTTCTTGCTATATTTTTGGCGCGTAAAATTGGTTTGATAAAAGCGGCAGAAATCGGGGAGGATGGAGAGCAAGTAGAATCAGACAGCACAAACTATAAACAATCCTTGAGTTCGTATGTCAGTGATATAAAAAACTTAAGTGATTCATTAGTATTCAGGTTTATTACAATTGCTGTGTTGATTGGCTTAATGATGCTACCCCTTAATATGGTGAGTGATATCGTTTATGAGCGGAGTCGTTTATATCAACAAGTGCTTGGTGATGTAGCAGCTACTTGGGGCCATCAGCAAAAATTGGAAGGGCCTTCTTTATTTGTGCCTTACACTGATAAATTCATTACCGAAGAAGTCAAAACTGATAGCTATGGCAATGAACGCAAAGTCAATAAGACCATATATAAACATCGCACAGCAATTATCTTACCCGATGATTTAAATATCGATGTGAAGTTAGACGGTGAGTCGCGTAAGCGTAGTATTTACGAAGCTTTGGTTTATACCGCGGATATTAGTGTCAGTGGTGATTTTAAAAGACCAGATATCAGCAAACTATCAAATAATATCGATCAAATACATTGGGATAGAGCCTGGTTGGCACTGGGTATTTCTGATACACAGGCGATCAATAGAGTTTCACAATTACAGTGGAATACCAGTAAAAAGATAGACTTTGAACCAGGCACACGAGTCGTTAAAATATTGCCGAGTGGTTTTCATGCGCCTTTAGACTTATCAGAAGAACAAACAGCTGAGCATTCAGAAATCCCATTTTCCTTAACGATTAATGTTAATGGTAGTCGTGGCTTTTACTTTAGTCCTTTTGGTAAAACGACCGATGTCACCGTTAAGTCAGATTGGCCACACCCAAGCTTTCAAGGCAATGTCTTACCTGATACCCATAAGGTGGATGACACTGGTTTTGAAGCCAAATGGAGCGTGCCACATTTGGCTAGAAACTATCCGCAACTATGGACTTTAGAAACGCAAAAATTTAATGTAAATGAGTTTAAGGCAGGCGTTAATTTATTCGAGTCGGTATCTTTGTATTCGCAAATTACCCGAGCAATAAAATACGGATTACTATTCTTTACATTGACCTATATTACTTTTCTCATTTTTGAATTAGGAATAGGGCGTCGTTTACACATTGTGCAATATGGCGTGATTGGTTTAGCACTGTCGATGTTCTATCTAACCTTATTGTCAATGGCAGAACATAGCGGTTTCTTTAATGCGTATATTTCTGCAGCGTCAATTATCATTTTAATGATTAGCCTTTACGCTTATGCAGCCATTCGTAGCTATGGCCGCACGGCAATAATTACAGCCTTACTTTTTGGGCTATATAGCTTGTTGTATTCATTGCTTAAACTAGAAGATTACGCTTTGTTAGCGGGTACAGGTTTATTGTTATTTATTTTGGGAGTGATGATGTATTTAACCAGAAATATTGGTAACACATCGAAAACAGAATCCATTTAGTTATTAATAATCAATTAGCGAGGTGGAACAATCGTTTCACCTCGAAATTGAGTCTTAATTTCGAGCAGAAATAATGAAAGTTATCATATCAATGACACCCCCCCCCACTTTTTGTCATCTTCTTTATGTGATTACTCTTACAAACACTAAGTTTAATACAGTCATTAGGAATATTTAATAATAAGCCCTTGTATCCAGCTATCACTAACAAAGTAAAATATTTCACTATACAATGTGAATATTATAAATATTTGATGTACTTACTTTTATGGATAAAAACGATATTGATGTTGTTCTGATTGGTGCTGGTGCAATGAGTACCTGTTTAGGCATGTTGTTAAAGGAGCTAGATCCTTCTTTAAAAATCATAATGATCGAACGACTTGATAATGTGGCGAAGGAGAGTACCGCAAGCCTCAATAATGCGGGCACAGGACATGCCGCATATTGTGAATTGAACTATACTTCTGTTGCTGAAGATCTTCCCGCAGATAAGAGTGGTGATTCTCTAAACCTTAGCGGTGATGAGATAGATATAAGTAAGGCGCTTACAATTAATGAAGCCTTTGAATTAAGTCTGCAATTTTGGTCTTACTGTGTTGAGAAAGGTTCATTACCAGAACCTTCTCGCTTCATAAACCCGGTACCTCATCAAAGTTTTGTTTGGGGCGAAGAGAATGTAGAGTTTTTGCGTAATCGTTATGAAACTATGCGTCAGCATCCCATGTTCGCACAGATGGAGTTTAGTGATGATCCCGCGGTTATTGCTGAGTGGCTGCCATTGGTTATGCAAAATCGTGATCCGTCTGAAAAAGTCGCTGCGACTAGAATTAAGCACGGCACAGATGTGAATTTTGGACGAATTGCACGATCATTTGCTCGCTATTTACGTGAACAACCCGATTTTGATTTAAGATTGAACATCAACGTAACGGATCTAGAAAGACAAGAAGACGGACGTTGGAAAGTGAAAATTCAAGATCTAAATCTTGAAGATAGAAACCCTATTTACACCAAGTTTGTTTTTCTTGGATTAGGTGGTGGTGCTTTACCATTACTACAAAAGTCTGATATTCCTGAATGTGAAGGTTACGGTGGTTTCCCTGTAAGTGGCCAATGGTTAGTCTGTCGTAAACCAGATATTGTTGCTAAGCATCATGCAAAAGTGTACGGGAAAGCATCAGTTGGATCTCCACCAATGTCTGTGCCGCATTTAGATGCTAGAGTTTTAGAGGACGGTAAAGCCTTGTTATTCGGTCCATTTGCGGGCTTTACCACTAAGTTTTTAAAAGAAGGTTCGAATTTTGATCTAATCAAATCAACCACTTTGAGTAATGTTTTACCGCTAACTATTGCGGGATTCCGCAACTTTGACTTGACCAAGTACTTAATCAAAGAATCAAGAAAAACACATTCTGAAAGAATGGAATCATTACGCGAATATTTCCCCGATGCAGATGAAGATGATTGGGTATTTGCTGAAGCAGGTCAACGCGTACAAATCATCAAGAAAGATAAAGAAGAAGGTGGCAAGCTTGAGTTTGGTACTGAAGTCGTAAGTTCAGCGGACGGAAGCTTGGCAGCACTGTTAGGCGCGTCTCCAGGTGCTTCGGTAACGGTAAAGGCTATGATTGAAGTATTAGATAAATGTTTTGGCGAGCGAATGCAAAGCCCTGAATGGCAGGCGAAAATGCAAGAAATGATTCCTTCATACAAGAAGTCATTAATAAATGATGCTGAGTTGTTAAAAACGGTTAGAAATAGAACCTTGAAGACACTGAATTTAGGTGGGCCTATCTAGGCTTCTTACTGAAGTAGCCTAGATTAAAGCATCTTAGACTAAAGCACCTTTTCTAAGCTTAAGAATCTATTCTTAGAGTTGATTGTTAGTTTCAGGTTTCAAGATATAAAAAAACCACTCTTTTTTGATAAATTGAGTGGTTTTTTTATGGTCCTATTTTTGACTATTTTTCTAATGTAACGAGAACTAATACGCTATTGCATAAAGAGTAATAAAGGGACTTTTAGTTTAGTTTTTCCACCACGTAAAATACCTAAAATGACCGTGTCATTGATTTTATGTTGTTCAATAAGATCAAGAAAATCGTTAACATTTTCGACAGGTTTATTGTCTATAGAAGTAATGACATCACCTAACACCAAGTCTCCATTAATCAGTTTTGAATCGATTAAGCCCGCTCTTGCTGCGGGTGAATTGGGTTCTACTTCTAATATTAAAACCCCTTTTATACCTAACTCTTTTAGTAACACTTTGTTCGCGGTATCGTTGGCATTAAATCCTACATGCGGTCTAAGGTAACGCCCGTTTACGATAATATTAGGCACTACTCGATTTATCTTATCTACGGGTATGGCAAATCCGATTCCTGCAGAAGCTCCTGACGGACTATATATAGCGACATTCATACCAATTAGGCGACCTGCGCTATCTAATAAAGGGCCACCTGAGTTACCAGGGTTGATGGCAGCATCGGTTTGGATTAAATCATCCATTTCGATATTTCTATTTTTAATCGTACGACCTAACGCAGAAATAATACCTGTGGTTAAGGTATGTTCTAAACCATAAGGATTACCAATAGCATAAACGTTTTGGCCAACGATTAGGGAGTTACTCTTACCCGGTTGAATAGCTCGGGGCAGATTCTTGCCATTGATGATTTTTAATACGGCAATATCGTGACGCTTGCTTATACCAATCACTTTTGCTGTATACGTTTGTTTGTTTTCAAGACGAACTCGTGCTGTTTTATTGTTCATCACTACATGATAGTTGGTAATGATATGACCTTGTTTATCCCATAAAAACCCTGTTCCTGTACCACTAGGCACTTCACTAATATCGCGAGTCCACATATTAATCATGCGTTTGACCGTTGATATATAAACTACGGAAGGATTATTGTGTCTGAAGATAGAAATTGTTCCTTTTTCTTCAGGCGTAAGGTCTTGTCTTCTAGAAATATCAATTGTTTTTGGACTTGCTGCAAAAAGTAATTCAGAGGTAGAAGGTGAAAAGGCAGTTTGTATCATCCAAGCAGAGCTGATACCCATTAAAGTAAGCAACGCAAATACTGTAAATCGCTTAAGCTTTTCAGAAAAATCTAAAAGAATACGATTCGATAATGATCTAAAGATGTTTTGTAATAGCTTGTTTTTCATAGTTATAGGTCAAAGTTCTAGGTAAAAAGTTCTCGGCAATGGCTCTTATCATAGTGAATAAAGTCCACTTTATAAGCGAAGAATATGATCAGTATAGCTCAGTTCTATCTACGTTCATCCTTGAAGATAGTTGCAAAAATGCTTATATCTAGTATAAAGCGGTGATGAATTTTATCCCTACAAAAATCCCAGATGTTATCTTAGTTGAACCAACAGTATTCGGCGATCACCGTGGTTTCTTTATGGAAACATGGCAACGAAAAAACTTTGCCGAGAACGGTATTGATTATGATTTCGTTCAAGATAACCACAGTAAATCATCTCACGGTATTTTACGTGGTCTACATTACCAAATGGAACAGACTCAAGGCAAATTAGTTCGTGTGGTAGAAGGTTCAGTGTTTGATGTTGCGGTAGATATGCGAGTAAGCTCAGAGACTTTTGGTCAATGGGTTGGCTATGAATTATCAGCAGAAAATCATCGTATGTTGTGGGTTCCACCAGAGTTTGCACATGGTTTCTATGTGATGAGCGAAACCGCAGAATTTGTATATAAGTGTACGGATTATTATGCGCCAGAACATGAACAAAGCTTATTATGGAATGATCCTGCATTAGCTATTGATTGGCAATTGGTGGATGGCAAAGCGCCAATACTTTCTGATAAAGATGCCAATGCGCCAGTATTTGTTGATGCTTTGAAATTTACTTAGGAGTCACTGTTGATGAGTAAATTAAAAAAAGTACTAATTACGGGCGCTAATGGTCAGTTAGGCTATGAGTTACAAGGTAGCTTACCTAAGAGTGGTGACGTGATTTATGAATGTATCGCAGCTGGGCGAGACGTTCTAGATATCACCGTTGCAGATGAAGTGAATAACTTTGTCAAAGCAAACGATTTTGATGTAATCATCAACGCAGCGGCTTATACCGCGGTTGATAAAGCAGAAGAAGAGACAGAATTAGCGATTGCTATCAATACGACCGGAGCAGCAAACCTTGCGTTGGCAGCGAAAGCCAATAATTGTAAATTAGTTCAAATTTCCACTGACTTTGTCTTTGATGGTAAAGCCTGTTCTCCTTATGCGGTGGATGCTGAAACCAATCCTGATGGTTATTACGGAAAAACCAAACGTGATGGTGATAATAACGTTTTAGAAATACTCGGTGATGATGCCCTGATCATTCGTACCTCGTGGTTGTATTCGGCACACGGCAATAACTTTGTTAAAACCATGCTTCGTTTTATGGCGGAGCGTGAAGAACTGGGTATTATCTCTGATCAAATCGGTACTCCTACTTGGGCAAACTCACTCGCCAATGCCGTTTGGCAAGCGATTGATTTAAATACTAGCGGAATTCATCACTGGTCTGATGCAGGCGTTGCTAGTTGGTATGATTTTGCCTACGCCATTATGGAAGAGGGTGTTGCTCTAGGTTTGTTGGACAAGACAATAAAGATCAATGCGATTACTACGGCGGATTACCCTACTCCAGCGAGTCGCCCTTGTTATAGCGTGATGGATAAAACGACCACTTGGGAAGCTTTGAATATGCAAAGCGAACACTGGCGAGTTGCTCTTAGAAAGATGTTGAAAGAACTGAAAGCAACACACGCTCAATAAACCAGTCAAACTAAAATAAAAAAATATAGAGAAGAATTACACATGAGAAGATTATTAGTAACAGGTGGTGCAGGTTTTATAGGTGCAAACTTTGTTTATTACTGGATGCGCCAACACCCCGAAGATCATGTGGTCGTGCTCGATGCGTTAACCTATGCAGGTAATGAAGCAAGCATAGATGAGCTAAAAGCTAAGCCTAACTTTAGATTTGTCGCTGGTAGCATTGCAGACCAAGCCTTGGTTGAAAAGCTTTTGGTCGATGAAAACCTCGATACTATTGTTAATTTCGCCGCAGAAAGCCACGTCGATCGTTCAATCTCTGGTCCCGATATCTTCTTAGAAACCAATGTCATTGGTACACACAACATTCTAAAAGCTGCGCGTAAAGTGTGGATTGAGAATGAAGCGACAGCAAATCCCAATCACCGCTTTCACCATGTATCGACAGATGAAGTTTATGGTGAGTTAGATGATGATTCACCAGGATTTACCGAAGAACATGTTTACGCGCCAAATTCACCTTATTCAGCGAGTAAAGCCTCATCTGATCATATCGTACGCGCTTATCATCATACTTTTGGTTTGAATGTATCCACCACCAATTGTTCAAATAACTATGGTCCTTATCAGTATCCTGAAAAACTTATTCCATTATTTTTAACCAATATCCTTCGTAACAAAAACCTACCTGTTTATGGTACGGGTAAAAATGTCCGCGATTGGTTATTTGCAGATGATCATGCGCAAGGCATCGATTTAATTTTAAACAGCGATAAAGTAGGCGAGGTTTATAATATCGGTGGCAATAATGAGTGGAATAATATGGATATTATTCATCTACTCTGTACCGAGATGGATAAGCGCTTTGCAGAAAACCCTGAATTAGCAAAACAATATCCAGATGCTGCACCGGCTAACGGTAAAAAATCAGCTGACTTGATTACATTTGTTGAAGACAGAGCAGGGCACGATTGGCGTTATGCGATTGATGCGAGCAAGTTTAAGCGCGAGCTTGGTTATGAGCCTGAAGAAACATTTGAGACGGGTATCCAGAAAACGATTTCTTGGTATCTAGATAATGAAGCTTGGTGGCGTCCGCTTCTTGTTAAATAAAATGCTGGCTAAGTAAGACCTCAAAAAACAGTCAAAAAGTAGGGGGGTGTCCTTCGACTTAGCTCAGGAACCTAATTCGACAAGCTCAACAGAACTGTCATTTTTTAGAGCCTATAAATTAATAGGTTTGAACCCCAAATTTCAATAACAGCTTAGGTAAAACATTATCTAAGTTTTCAATGTCTTTATCTTCTAACTCGATGAGATTTAGATTATATTTTTGATATATTTGCAGTTTTTCCTGTTTACGCCGTTCACAGTTTTTATCATAGCCATAGCTGTCATTCGTTTCACAACCAAAGTACTCAATATAGACCTTTCCATGTGGGATATAAAAGCTTGAATAGACTTCCTCATCAATTGGTAATTTGCGTTCATAAGCGTGAGCTATCTCAAGCACATAGAGCCAATTATCTATTAAAGCTTCCGCTTTAGAACGGGTCAGATGACCATCAGTGGCGCGATACTTGGCAGAGAACCTTTCTCTGAAAGCTTGAATATCTGGATCAGCGATATCCACTTTGGCTTCCCCATTGAAATCAGCGACAGTTGATAATAAAGTTGAATTGTTTTTAATTGCTTCAGGCCAACGGATATAAGGTACGCCGGTTTTGGCATCTTCAGTTTGAATTGCACCAATGTTTAAACCTTGTTCCGTGGCAATCCATCCTTTATCCAGCTCCCCCTTTTTTGCCCAGCCAATTTCTGCCAAAAGGTAGTATGTTTTTAGCGAGGATAATTCAAAAAGAATACCTAACTGTGTCGTTGTTATAAGCTTAGAGTCCTGTGGTGCTAAGCCTAATTGAATATTTTCAGGCCAGGCGATGTATTTAATCGTCTCGCCCTCTTTGGTAATCTCTTTGTAAATTCCGCCAACACTAAAACCGTCTACCGTCAGGTTTCTTTCTGGGGTTATCCATTCTAGTTTTTCAAACTCATCAAATAATTCACGACTGGTGTAGCCCAGTTTCTTAGATAAAACAGTAGTAGATATGTGTTTAGGCATAGTTTTTAAGCAAAGTATTTAAACAAGGTATTTAAGTTATCACTTTTGAATCAGCAACAGCTTTCAAAAAGGAGGTAATCAATGGGTGTTCCTCATTATTATTAGCAGACCGTTCAGGTTGAAATGCGGTAGCTATAAAAAAGGGATGGTTTTCTAATTCTAATACCCTGGGATCTCCAAGCTCATCAAATCCTACAAATTTCATATCAGACTGATCGTAAAGTGGTAAATAGTCAGGATTTACTCCAAAGCTACAATGATAATCTTCTAGAATCTTTTCTATTTTATATATTTCATTAACTTTTGAATTAGCACGTAAAATAATATGATCAGATTTTTCGACCAGTTTACAAACTAACGAAGAAATTAATGGCATTTTTGTATCAGGATCAACTTCACTGTTACCAGCTTGAGGGTATCCTAGAATATTGCGTGCGTATTCAAGAGCAGCATGTTGATAACCTCCACAAGTCCCAAGGAAAGGGACATGATTTTCTCTGGCATATCGGATTGCTGTTAACGCACCTTCCATGCTTTTGTATGGGCTGGCAGGTACGCACCAAATAGCATCAAATGACTTTAGTTCATCAAGTCTTAATCTATCAGTATCTACCCAATGAGATTCAGCATTAAACTGTAATACATTAGCAGATATTTCTATTGCTTGAGGAATTGCCATATGAGCAATAACTTCTTTGTTGAAATCCCCAATTAAAGCAATGGTTAGTGCCATTTAAATAACCCTCAGCCTATATTCTTAATATAATAGTACACCGAACATTCGATACAAAAATAGGAAAAAGTAGGGGGGTGTCATTTTTAAGCGCAATTTAACGTTTGAAGTAGCGTTTTTGTATCTCTAACATACCTTCAGCACTTATTTGATTGATCTTCTTTTTATCATGGTTATCAATTAAATTCTTATCCATTTTAATTGCAAAGGAAGTAATCTCGGTATTCATTTCATGTAAATGCGGCACTAACTTTTCTTTCTCTTTAGCTGATAACTGCAGACGATTCACCACTCGGTACAACTCTGCTGTCATTCCATTCATGCTGGTATTTTTTCGTGGAGTAGGATTATCGTGAGGTGTTGCTAAACCAAGTAATTGACTGACTGTTTGCACCGTATCATGTTGGTATTCAAATACATCGATTGAATCACAACCAAATAATACTTCGCATTCATTCACGAAACCAAGGTAGTCTAAGCGCTGGGTAAACCAAGGGTCTTCGAGTATTTCAGCAAAGGAAAGGTCTTTACCGTAACAGGAAATTTGTTGCACCACGGGATTGCGCAAGCATTGTTTATAAAAGCTTTCAGCAAAGGCAATTGGCTCGCGAAACCAAACCCATAATTTAAGATCAAATAACTTACTGATTTCAACTAACAGTGCTTTTGATTCGTCCGGAAAGTCCCACCAAAGATTGTAAATGCCCTCTGATGAAAGCAAGATGGTGTGTGTTTCATCGTCTACTTCACTTAAAATTTCTTTAAAATTATCGAGGAGGTTTTTCGTGTGTGTACGCACTAGGTTTTTCTCAAACCATTGATGTTTGGGTGCGTCAGAGTTATGACTTCGATTAGGATAAAGAATCCCTTTTTTTCGAAGTTTACGCTGCTTTTTATTTAGATAGACTTGTAGACTTGTGGTTCCAGTTTTAGGAGTACCTACATGAATGATTAGCTTTAAAGGATCTGAATTAGGTCGTTTAAGATTCTTAATAAGTGCTGTAAGTTTGACAGCAAAGATTTTGCTTTCAGTCATGATTCAGTTCAACTTCAAGAGATTGTTTTGAGCTTAATTTCAGCGCCATCGGGTAAGTCTTTGATCTGTTTTGCAGCATCAGCAGATACTTTAATGATCTCAATGAATGAAGCCATTTTTACATTGTCCCCACCGTATTCGCCATCGAGTACCCCAGGAACGACCATGTAATACTTACAATTTGGCTTTAATTCACCTACAGATTGTTTGGCTTCTTCGACCATTACATCCATAAACCAATCGTCAACAAAGGCTTTGTCTTGAATCAGCTCGTTATACTCTTCGATAGAAGTGGCAATCACTTCGCAATACAGATCTTCAGGGCACAGACGCCAAAACTGATCGACACTATCTTTGATAATAAGATTCGCAAAGTCATTTTCGGTGACGATTTCTACAGGATCTATTCCTGTCCAGCCCCAAGCATCTTTGATTTCTTTAAGTAAATTCATGTTTCCTTTCTTATGACAACCAAAAACTTAAAATAAAACATTCAAAAAGTAGGGGGGTGTCATTTTATAAAATGTAAATAATCTCTTTTTATTTAATTAAGCACTAGAACTCAATGTTCTTGCTACTGCCTTGTCCCAGCCAGTTAATTTTTCTTGGCGAGTTTTATCATTCATAGCAGCGGTAAACTGTTTTTCTAGCTTCCATGATTTAGCGAAACCTGTTGCGTCATCCCAAACACCTGCGTATTGACCCGCGAGCCATGCGGCACCCAGTGCGGTAGTTTCAAGAACACTGGATTTATCTACGGGAGCATCTAAAATATCCGCAAGAAATTGCATTGTCCAAGCGCTATTGCTCATACCGCCATCGACTCGTAATATTGTGTTTGTTGATCCATCAATTTCAGTATTTATATTATTAGCGCTTTCGTTCCAATCAGTTTGCATGGCTTTTAACAAATCAACGGTTTGATAACAAACGGCCTCTAAAGTAGCCTTTACGATTTCATTTGGGCCTGACGCACGACTTAAACCACACAATAGGCCACGCGCTTCTGCGTCCCAATGGGGAGCGCCAATACCTGTAAAGGCGGGTACTAAATAAACGTCTTGTGCGTCATCAGCAGCTGCCGCCATATCATCACATTGCTCAGCGCTTTCGATTATCCCGAGTCCGTCACGTAACCATTGAACAGATGCGCCAGCCATAAATATCGAGCCTTCTAGAGCGTAAGTGGTTTCTCCATTAAGACGATAAGCGATAGTTGTCAGTAGGCGGTTTTTTGATTCGACTTTCGCTTCGCCAGTATTAAGCATTGCGAAGCAACCCGTGCCATAGGTTGATTTTAGCATTCCGGGTTTGAAACAAGCTTGACCTAACGATGCAGCATGTTGGTCCCCAGCGATGCCATAAATTGGAATAGGGCTACCGAAAATATCAGCATGAGTTTTTCCAAAATCAGCCGCACAGTCGAACACTTTGGGTAATAGGCTTTTAGGAATGTCAAATAATGCTAATAAGTCGTCATCCCATTGTTGTGTATTGATATTGAAAAGCATGGTACGTGAGGCGTTGGTTGCATCGGTCGCATGGACTTTTCCTGCGGTCAGTTTCCACAATAACCAGCAATCTACGGTGCCAAATAAGAGTTCGCCTTTTGCAGCTTTTTCGCGAGCATCTGCTACATTATCTAAAATCCATTTGAGCTTTGTGGCAGAAAAATAAGGGTCGAGTAACAAGCCTGTTTTTTTAGAAACGGTTGCTTCATTTCCGGCATCTTTTAGCGAATGACAGTATTCTGCAGTACGGCGATCTTGCCAGACGATGGCATTATAAATGGCTTCGCCCGTTGTTTTATCCCACACAATAGTGGTTTCACGCTGGTTGGTAATGCCAATCGCAGTAATATCTTTGGCTTCTAGCTTTGCTTGCTTTATTGCTTCACGAGCAGTATCAACAGTAGAGCTTAAAATCTCTTCAGGATTATGTTCAACCCAGCCAGACTGAGGAAAAAGTTGTTCGATTTCTTGTTGGTCGACTCCGCATTTTTGATATTGATCATCAAACACTATACCGCGTGATGAAGTAGTGCCTTGGTCGATTGCAAGAATGTAGTTCGCCATATTTTTCGCCATATTTATAAGTGCCTAAACGTAGAGTTTTGTTTGTTTAAGCTGAAAAAGAATAATGTAAAACTAGACACATTTAAACACTAAAAGAAAGT
>CALFUP010000242.1 GCA_937929875.1 uncultured Cocleimonas sp.
CAAAAAACGAGTTGAACTCAGATATATCTACTCCTTTTCTTGCACGAGAATTGAAGGGAAACTTCTTATTAAACGATTTTTGACAAGGTTCACAAAGCTCATCACCCGCTACTTTTATTAATTCCTTTGTAGCTCCTTTCGTGACTTCAATTCCAATAATCTGCTTCACTTCTTGTATCGGCTTATTCAACCAGACACGTAAGATTTCAGGTAGTTTATCTACTGCAGCATTGAGCTCAGCTAACGTTGTTTTAACTTTGTCGGAAGTGCCTTTTCCTCCAGCAATATCTTGATAGAGACCTTTATATAGGTCGTCTAAAAGCTGCATGGTTTCTTTTAATCCATCTTCAGCTACTAACTTATGTAAGGGTTTGAAATGTTTATCTACAACTTTAAGTGTTTTCTTCAATTCAATTGCATCACCAATTAAAGGCAAATCATTATCATCACTAAAATCTGTCTCACTTTGTAAAGCCTTTAATATATGAGTAAATAAGTCACCACTATCTAAGGTGAGAGGTCGAAGAATTTCAGCACCTTGATTTGTACTTTCAAGTGGCCTGATTTGTAAGTCTAATAATAAATTGCTCCAAGTTTGAATATAATCATCCTGATAAAGCTGTTGAATCGTTGATTTTATGGTTGCTGTATCAGTCAAAACTTGTTGTGCGTCACCTAACACCCAGCTATCATTTTTAAGGTTCTTTACGATGTCATTATATTTAGGTAAAAACAGTTTGGAAAAACCTTCTTTGGTAAACAGACTTGGAATTCCTGAAATAAAAGGACTCCCACTTCTTCTTTCAAAACTACTACTGATAGAACTCAAACCTTCAAACTCTGCAATTTTAAAATCAGATACTTGTTCACTACCCAATGCTGAATTTTTCAATTGGATGTAAGCTAGCTTAGCAGGATCATTTGAAAGCAGCGCTCTAGATTGAGAGACTAAACTTTCATCAATGTTTATAGAATCACTCGGTGGCTCATTTAACAGCGCATTAAAATGGCCCGTTAAGGTAATATCTTGAGCATCACTGTTATTCCCATTTCCATCCCAATCAACTGTTGCAATTGAAGGTGGGGTAATTCCAATTGGTGCTTTTCCCCCTAAATATAGATAAGTTTTCAATAAACCAAACAAAGCAGTTGGATTCTCGATATTTTTACTAATAAGTTCTTCTAAGTTTGCCTTTGCATGAGGCCTTAATATTTTACGCAACAGTTCACGGTACCTTTCATCCATGATCTGTCTTAATGAGTCACCTTGATATAGTCCTAAGCGTGAGAATACAGACGGATTATCAGAAATATCAGAAAAGCTATGTGTTAGCTGCTTTAATTGATTCAAAAGTGGCAGTTGATCTTCAAGTGTACCTTTATAGGGTGCAGCCTCAATTTGGTTTTCAATTATTTTGACCTGTTGTTGATAGTCATCAATCACTTTTTGGTTTTGTAAATAACTATAAAACCATAAGCCAGCAATTGTAAATGTAGCCAATATAACCATTGCAGTTAAACCAGCACGAATCCACTGTACTTTCTTTGCCAGTTTATTATTAACTCCAGCGAGACCTGCTTCAGTAAAAATAACGTCCTTAAGTAAGCTATTAATAAAATAGCTTTTACCTTGACCTGAAAAACCAGATAGTTGCTGTCTAGCTATACCAAAACCACTAGCCAGTGAACTCATAATTCTATCTATTGCAGTACCCTCTTGAGTAGCACTAGTAAAATAAAAGCCCCTGAACATGATAGGTTTGTGAAATTGTGAGTCCTGGAATATCTGTTCTAAAAAGTCATGCATTTTTAATTTTAAAGAACTGAACTGTTGAGGAAACAAATAGATAGCTTGACGTCTTTCAAGGTCTCTTTCATTTTCTAATTTTTGCAAAAGCTGTTGATGAATACGGTCTTCCAATAATTCAAATTCAGTGGTGAATGAGTTAGAAAAATCAGTCTTAGAAGCATCATTAAGAGGAAAAGTAGTTCCCCAAACTTGTTTCCTTTGATCTTTATTCATATCATCGAAATAGTCACTAAAACCAGCCAATAAGTCACTTTTCGTAAACATCATATACACTGGGATAGTTATGTTTAAATGTTCATACAACTCGGCTATACGATCTCTAATTGCGTTGGCATGACTTTCTAATGCTTCTTCAGAAAGCTTCATCATATCGACTAAGCTAATTGCAACCACGACTCCATTAATGGGTTGATGGCCACGATATTTTTTTAACAAATCTAAAAAACCTAACCATGATCCTTTATCGACATTCTTATTACTATCTTGGGTTGTGTAACGTCCAGCGGTATCAAGTAAAACAGCATCGTTGGTAAACCACCAATCACAGTTACGTGTACCACCTACTCCGTGTAATGCCTCTTTTCCATATTTCTCTGACAATGGAAACTCTAACTCTGAATTAGCCAATAAAGTAGTTTTACCAGCACCCGGTGGGCCGATAATGATGTACCAAGGTAATTCATATAGGTATTGTTTATCTGATGAGTTTTTATCCCCTAAACGAACTCCTTTTAGTGCTTCCACTGCTTCTTTAAGGCGACTATCTAAGTGCTCCACTTCATTTTCAGTTGCTTTATCATCAGGATTCTCTGAAGCGCTAGAATCTTCAGATATCTGATCAAGCATTTGCTGATTTTTCTTTTTAGCTCTATAAGCTTTCCACAAGTTGACTAATGCCCATAGCAACATAATGACAACAATTGCAATTAGCCTATTTTTTCTTGAATCAAAAGGTTGGTGCCCGCCAATTGCAATCAATGGACCTAAGAACCAAATAAGGGCAGACAAAGCCATTACACCTTGAAGTGATTGAAACCATGACTTTTTTAATATTCCAAATATTTTTTTCATTATTTACCCTAAAAATTTAATCGAGTATGATTTCTACACGTCTATTTTTAGCTCGTGCATCTTTGGTTGAACGAGCATCAAGCGGTTCAATATCTCCTTTGCCTTGAACTGTTATTCTATTTTTTAATCTTGGTGAAAACTCCTGCAACATCTCTTTAACAGTTATTGCTCTAGCCTTGGATAAAGCAAAATTATCGGCAAAACGAATGGAACTTCTCATTGGAACATTATCGGTATGTCCGATTACTCTTATACTGTGAAAATCGTATTCTGGAACCGCTATAATTTGTGCGATTCTTTTGATCAAGGGCTCCCTTTGTTCTGTTATTCTATCGCTACCAGAAGCAAATAAACCACGATCCCCTCTTAATTCAATAAGAGTTCTACCATCATTTTCTCTAGGTCTAACATCAACATATTCCTTACCTATTTCTATAGGTAATTCTGCTCGAATCGCTTCGATTTCTGTAATTTTTGGTGCTACTGGTACTTCTGGAACATCTAACTGAGCAATTTCTCTTTTTACAGGTTCTGCTTTTGTATTTAGTAAAGAATATAACCCTAAAAATAACGCTAGAAGTAATGCGCTAGCAACTGCAATAAAAACCCAAAGTGGAATTGATTTAGCCAAACTTTTTTTAACTGTTTCGACGCCCTCCCAATGAGGAGATAACAACGCTTCAGAAGTACCACGTTGTTTACGTATCAATTCTCCCAACCAGTCTCTGATCTGGAATAGCTTTTCTTTACCCGAATCGACTATTCTATAACGCCCTTGAAAACCAAGTGCCATACAAACATATTTTAACTCTAGTACATCTAAATGTTTTGATGGGTTTTGACCTAAATCTTTTAGCTTATGGAAAAACTGGTCACCACCTGAGACTTCTTGATGAAAAATACTAAGCAGACTATTTTCTCCCCAACCACTTTGATAGCCCCAAGGCGTATTAAAAATAGCTTCATCTATAGTGGTACATAAAGCGTATCTTGCATCGCTTATGGTCCCTTGCTCGTAACCTGCTTTTTCCGCATTAAGGTTAAAGAACTTTATCTCTTCTACTAATTTCTTCTTTAGTTTGTCCGGGTTATTGTGAGAAGGGCTATTATATAAACGCGAAATAATGGCCAATAATGCAGATGCAGCAGTCTCTAAAGGGTTTAATTTCCCTAAATTTTGAAGCGATACATCTTGTAACTCTTTAGAACCATTATCATCAACTTGACGTCCAATATCACTGCGTCTTCCACCTGGTATAGGCCTGATAATTGTGTGATCTGAGCCGTTCGAAGAAAAGAAAGGATCATCCGTGTTTGCCATACTGGTACCTCAATAACATTTTTCAGCTTTAATAATGAGCTTTTAACATATTGCGTGTTGATTAATCCCTAATAGCCCAAAGCTCCAACTCTAAATTATCCAGCTTTGTTCCCACATGAACAGCCATTCCTCCTGCGCTCGAAAGTTGCCCCCAAAATTCATGTTTATTATCAAGCTCAAAATAAGTAAAACCAGAATGATAAGGAATTTGACGAGGCGCAACTGCTAACGGACCTAATTCTATTCCTGGGATATGGGAATTAACCAAGTCTCGAATTTTTTCGACGCTTGCTATAGTGCTCTGTTTAGGGAATGAACTCCTGATTTTTTCTGAAGCCGCATCTGCCTTTACAGCAAGTACGAACATTGCTTCATCAAGTAAGCTTTTATCATTGATAGTCGCAACCCAAATTCCATACTTATGCTCGTTTATTTCAATACCTATCGCTTTTTGCTCAATCACTGTACTAAGCGCATCACGTATCTCATTCAACACAAATTCAAATGATGGTTGCTGTTTATCATGAATATAAGCGGGAAAATTTACTGGTCGGCGTTCTTCTTTGGTAAAAGTTGCGAGTTCTCCTGCTAGCATAATTAAAATGCGGTAGAACTCTTCAGGAAAAATGCCTTTATTCGAGCGTAGATGTTCTAATAATGGCTCGTATTTATTAACTAATTGCAGCATTAGAAAGTCAGTGATTTCTGAAACACCTGTAGAGCCTGGTGCTGCTATGCGACTGGCTAGTGCGTCTCCACGATGTTTCAGTAGCCCCTGAACTTCTTTAATAAAATTAAGCAAGTTAGCACTAGAATTACAATGCATTGTTGCTGGAATAAAAGAATCATCTAAATGGACGGTTTTATCTTTATCTATCTCAATAATTCTTGCAATCGGAATAATGCTATAAGCATTTAATTTATCTTGGTCTGTTAGCAACCTAACACTCAGTTCACCGACTTGAATATCAGCGTTACCCTCTACCTCACCAGTATGCAAGTCAGACAACTGGATATCTTTTATCGTATGCCTACTTAACGGGTTATTATCCTCCTTGTTAGACATCAAAAGAGCGTTTGGTTGAACTAAAGGAATCGCTAAATATACTAATGTTTCTTTAGTATCTGCTACAACATCATAGGGGATTGGGGAGGGCGTATCATTTGGAATATCAAACGGAGTGCCATCAGGGAACACGCCTTGAGCATTAGTTATAGCAATTTTGCCTAACTTTAAAAGTTGTGGATCTAATTCTAACCGAGTTAATCCCCAATTAAATGCTCGGGTATTCTTGCAGCGACCTTCAAGCAAGTGTTGAACATAGCGATCTTGTTGTTGTAAATGTTGCGGCCTGAGAAATAAACCCTCATGCCAAACCACTCTATTTTTGTTCATTTAAATCCCTCTGATGGCATTTTCACTTTGCCCTTTTCTTCTTTAAAATTTCCACTTGTTGGTCATAAGCTTTAGAAAACTCCTGTCCAAACAAACGATTAAAATCATCTTCAGCTTCAGTTTCAATGTCACCATATAATCTATCAAATGCTTCCCATAACTTTGCTTTTCTATGAATTGGGATGCTTGAACTAATAGGATTATCTTCTTCGAAACGGGTAATTAAGTTTTTAGGTTCAAAACGTTTTAATACATATGATAAAGACGCCTGAATACCAGAGATAATTGCTATTTGATGAGACGTAATATCATCATAAACCTCATCCATAGCCTTCACAGGATCCATGTATGATTTATTATCTTGAGTCAGCAATTTTCTTATTGCTTCATCAGTACTTATTGCAAATTTAATAGGATTATTTTGTATCGGCTGAATAGTTGTCATATCCATACGCATTTCATTCTTTATTTCTGCACGAGATTGAAGAACATCAATTGTTCCCTCTACAGCACGTCTAAATAATTTACCTGCTATAAAAAGCTGTTCCTCAGACAAACCATTCTCGAAACTATTATCATCAAAGCCTAATCCCTTTAAAAATGCTTTACTCTTCAAATTTTCATCTACAGAATTTGACTGTATAGGAAGAGAAGAATCACTTGGTATCTCTTTTACATGAGCTTCTCCCTGAACATCGGCCACCGAAGTGTCCTCTTTATCTTTTTCTAAAGATTTATCAAATCCGCTTAACAAATCATCAAAAGGAGACTCTTTAGGATCTGACAAACTCCAATCATCTGGTATCCCAACCTCACCTTCGTTAGCACCAACAAAACTATTTTCTTTATTAGCGGATATATCAAATTGATTATCATCTTCTTCAAAAGGATCTTTTGTTGAAAACTGGCTAACTTTTGCAGGTTTAAAAAAACTATCCATTTCTGATTGGTTTGTTTCAATCACTGGTTCTTTTTTAATTGCTTGAGAGCCAGAAGTAGCATTAAAATCATCAAAATCAAAAAAAGGATCTTCAGATCCGACGTGCATTGAAGGGGTATCATCCACTTCATTTAAAGGCTCAAATAAATTCTCATTAGGTGTGTCATTCGAGTCATCTAACAAATCTGAGAATAGGTCATCAACTATTTCTGAAGGAATATCATTTGGGGAGTCAATCTTACTAATAACTTCATTTTTCATCTGAACTTGAATATTGAAAGTACCCATTAACAGCTGGAAACCATCTTCCAATTGTTCTTTATTCCCTTTACCTAAAGGCTTGTCATTACCATTAATAAACACACCGTTAGTACTTGTATCTACAAGATGATACTTCCCATCTCTATATTCAATACTGGCGTGACTTCCAGAAAGGTGTCTATGCTCATCAGGCAACACCCAAGTATTAGATGACTTTCTACCTATTGTTCCACCACTCTCATTAAACTCATATTCCATGTGAGTTTGGAGCGATTGATTACTTACAGAAGTTACTTTAAGTATCAATGACATAAAATCACCAACAATTATTAATGATTTGCAAGCAACAAAAGTGATTCTTAAAATGATTAAACTTAATTTCATTCATCATTCTTTTGATTACCTCCAAGTATTGTCTTTAATTGACTTAAACTGTCAGGGGATAAGTCTTCCATTAAGGCAATAAAATCCTTATCTACTAAACTTTTAGCTCGCTGAAGTAATAATGGAATAGGACTTCCAGGTTCATTTTTATGATAATAATCTTCAATTTTCTCAATGGCTGAAATCACATCCTGGCGAGTATTAATTCTAGAGGTGTTTTGATTACTTGAACTTGTAGACTCTGAATCCATTGATGATTCATCAGGATCATTTATATCATTAGAAATTTCAGTTTCATGATTTAAATGTGCACCAACAGCTGATTTTGCTTCATTTAAGACTTTCAAAAGTTTACTAAAGCTAGGAGCATTTGATGCTCCTACTGTTTCTTCTTCACTCAACAAAGTAGAAATACTTTGGAAATTATCAGCTGATTGTTCTAAGTAAGAATATGCTTGTTCTTTATCTTCTTGAGAACTGCTTTTAAAAATTGCCTCGATGAGTTTTACATCAACACCACTACTTCCATTTTCATCACTAGTTTGCGGTTTAGCATTTAGAATATCGTATAAGTTAACACTACCAACACCTTTGGAGTTTAGTAACTGTATTTTTTGAAGGGAAAGTAAAAATTCAAAATCCTCAAATATCGCCAACATATTTAGGCGTTCTATTGGATCATTATCATCAGGATCTAACTGCGGGTGAATGCAAGACCAATATTTCTCTATAGCGCCTTTGAGTAGTTTTGAACCATCGGCTAATCCCGAATGTCCCTCTAAATTCATCAAAGCTTGTATCAAGCTAATGATTACTTCAAGACTATGAGTTTGCCTGCAAAGAGCTAAACAATTCTTTTTTACAGTCTTCCAATCAGGCTCGACGCCTTCAATAACTTCATTTCCTATTTGCTGTGAAGGCTTACCTTCAATTGCTTCTCGAGCTTCCAATAACAAAGGGTCATACTCAAGGTTTTCACCACAAGCAGTATCTCCTTCATATTCAATTAAAAGTTCATCAATATTAAGCATATACTTCTCCAATCTATACTTTGTTTATGAGTAAATTAAAAACAATTACAATAAAAAAAATCGCTGAAATTCTAAGTCTAGTTTTAATTCTGGGGTTAAACTTTTTATTATTTTGTAGGTATTCTTGTATACCAAGAAACAAGAAAATCAAGATAATTACAAAAAAAATGATCTCTACTGAAATTTTCATTACTTTTTTTATTCATCTCCAGATTAATTAATTACCCGTATTAGTTGTATCTAAATTTGGATCTTCATAAAGCCATGCTTTCTTCTTTGGCTGAGGTGCTGATTTATTAAGTGCATTATGTGTGTGAGTCCAGTTTTTCTTTGGCTGAGCTTCTGGTTTTGATGGTCTAGATTGTTTCATCGGTGCACTTCTACCTCTAAAAGCAAAACCCTGCGTAACAATATCATTCGCCTCCAGATGAACATTAGCACGTGAGGACTTTCCTGAATATTGTGTGACTACAACATAACGGCCAGCAGGCAACACAAAGTTAGCGGAGGACCTACCATTGACAATTTGAACTCTCTTACCGTTTTTTGTAACAATAAAAGTTGTTTTAAGTGGACGACCATTTAAAGTAGCAGAAACTCTTATCTGACCTCTAGCATTTGCCTGTTGTTGTTTTCTTCTAGCTGCATCGGCCTTCTTTTTTGCGAGGATTGCTAATTTTCGTTTCTTTTCTTGAGCTTTTTTCTTTTTTGCAAGATCCCTTTTATGTTTAGCTTCCCTCGCCTTCTTTTGGGCTAATGCCTCTCTAACTTTTTTCTCTTCGTTAATTTTATCTTTACGTTTTTTATCAGCGATTCGTTGTTTGTCTAGTGCTACTTGCTTAGCTTTTCTCTGGGAAACTATCTCAGCATCAAGTTTTTTCTGTTCAGCTTTTTGCTGATTTATTTTCAATAATTCGGCATCTTCCAGTTTCTTCTTATCAGCAATAGCTAATTCAAGTTTTTGTTTTTCTTCTTGAGCTTTAAGTCTCTCTTGTTCTATCTTTGATTTTTTTTCTTTTTCAGCTTTTATTTTATCTTCTTGTTGTTTTTGCCGATCTAATAAAGCCAAACGTTCTAATTCCGCTTTCTTTTGCTCTTCTTCACGTTGAGTTTGTTTTAACTTTTGTTCAGTCTGTTTTTCTTTTCTTAGTTTTGCTTCTGCCACTCTTTTTTTCTTAGCTAATGCTTTAGCTTGTTTCGCCTCTTCTGCTTGTTTTTTTGCTATAGAAATTTGTTCTGCAAGCTTTCTTTTTCTTTCCTTATTTTCTGCTTTAATTTTTTCCAAAAGAGCTTCTGCGCTTTTTCTATCCTCTTCAGCTTGTCTTTTGGCATTGGCTATTTGAACAGCTAACAACCTGTCTTTCTCAATTTTCTCTGTTTCCAATCTTTTTAATTCAGTTTCAGCAATTTTACGTTGCCTTTCACTTTCAGCAATTTTGTTACTCTCTTCAGTTTGTTTTTTTTCACTAGCGATTTTTTCAGCAAGTATCTTATCCCTCTCTAATTGTTCAGCTTCTTGCTTTTTTATTTTTGCTGCGGCTAATTCTCGTTGCTTTTCATTTTCAATATCAGCTTTTCTTCTTTGTTGTTCTTTTTCTGTTAACTGCTGAAGTTTTCCTTCGTTCAATAACGCGTCTTGTTGTTTCAACTCTCGTCTTTCAATTTCAACATCCATTACTTGTTGAGCCTGCGACTCATTTTGTTGTTTATTGTTTTCTTTATTTAACCAAGTTTGAATCTCAGGGTATTTAGTTACACCAAATGCTAAACCTGCAAATAGAATTAAAGTGCTGACTATTCCGGCAAAGAGTCCTTTTTTACTCTTAGTTTGAGGTTTTTGTGTAACTTGATAATGACCAGTCTTAAGAATTTGAGTGCGGTCATCGTCTATAATTGGAGGAACTCTATGAATAACTGTTGCATCGTTACCGGTTGCATCAATTTTTTTTGAATTTTTTACCGCAACTACAAACTCATTACTATTTTGAAAACGATCAGCAGGATCTTTTGCCAAGACCTTATCAATGGTAGCTTGTAAAAATTCATATTCAGGAGGTAATTTAGGTGGTGCGACGGTCGTATGCTGATGTATCGCTTGTATTGTTGACTCGGCTTTAAAAGCTTTTTGACCTGTTAACATCTCGTAAAAAACAAGACCGAGACTATATATATCTGAGCGCTGATCCAAGTCAGTTGTAACCGCTTGCTCAGGACTCATATATTGTACTGTCCCCATGGTATAACCCATGCGAGTCAATTCACCTGAAGTATCCTGAAGCTTTGCAATACCAAAATCTGTTATTACGGCTGTGTCATCTTCTCGAAAAAGAATATTTCCAGGCTTCATATCTCTATGGATATAACCTTTAAGATGTGCGTAAGAAAGCCCCGCTGAAGTATCTTCCAGTATCTTGAGGGCTGTTTCAAAAGGTAATTTACCTTTTGCTAACTTTTCTCTTAAAGTACCGCCAGAAAGATGCTCCATAGCCATAAATAGAATAGAGTCATCAATTACCCCGAAATCATGGATCCGAACAATGTTTGGATGTTCGAGATTTGCAATTATCTTGCCTTCGCTTAAAAAGCTCTTTCTAAAGTTTTTATCTCGAGCCATATCAGGCAACATGACTTTCAAGGCTACATTTCTACTAAGCATATCTTGCTCAGCAAGATAAACAGTGGCCATTCCCCCTCGGCCTAATTCCTTCTCAACAGTAAAATTTGGTATTTTAATCATTATAATAATTTAACTTTTCAGCAATCTCCCTTTGCATGATGTTGATTTTTCTTATATGAGATATATCCATTATGGATAAACTTTAAAATTATTAGAAACTTCAAATTCAAGTATAGAACAAAAAAAAGCCAAAGGTCTTCCAATCGATTCATTTTTATCAGTTAGTCATAGGTTTTCTCAAGAATGTTAAACCAGCCTTACCGCTAGTTGTTTAAACTAATTAAAAACTTTATACAGCTTTCAAATTTTATTCCATGTAGTAATCATCTTTTCAGAACCTTTCATTTTAAAAGTTAACTTAGTAGCGCTACAACTATATGCGCCTGAAGATAAGCCTGTAGAACCATATTGATTATGATTAATAGGTGGTATCGCTATTTTCATTCCTGCCGTTTCAACCCAACCAGTAGTTTTTATATTATTACTATGCTGATTAAGAGAAATTCTATTACCAGCAGATGACCATTTAAAGGTATACAAGCCACTCATTGACATCGAAATCTTTGGTTCATTACTATTTCTAGGGTTTGTTGCTAATTTAAGATTATTCATTTGATATTGGCCTAAGCCGTTCGAATTCAAGCTCATTCTAATTTCGCCACTAGAATTACTAAACAACTGAGCACTTGATAGTGAAAAAATTGCTGAAGTTGTGCTTTATCTGCTTTCCAGTTAGCAACTAAACAACTATCTATTGCATATGCAGATTGACTTAATATAA
>CALFUP010000243.1 GCA_937929875.1 uncultured Cocleimonas sp.
CTGCTGTGCCTCTGGACCAGGTAATAACATGGTGTAGTTGAGCGCATGCAAAAAACGTTTGTTTGAAATCCAATGGCGCTTTTCGACTAGCTCTTGATGCATCATGCTGATTTGTCCAGCAGGGCCGCCGAAGCTGATAAATCCAAGTTTAAGCCAATAGAAAAAGGACTCCATTAAGCTAACGGATTGAGGTTTTTGCTTTTCCTGTAACTTATTTAGAGTGTCATCCTCTAAGGTATCATTTTTGGTATCCATGACTTCAAACCTTCTGTTGTGAAGAGTTACTCGTCATATGCCAATCATGACTTTCATTGCTAGCATCACGCGCCCAACGATAGAATGAGTCATACAACAACATGCCCGCTTCGAGTTGTTCATTATCGTTACGGTGCATTCGGGATAAGCCTAAGGAGGCCGCCAGTAATCCTGCAGATTCAGGGGCTAAATCAAGTCGGTCAGTGTCTGCACCACGAACAATTTCAGCAAGCTTCAGTATCGCTGGTGATTGAAGTTCGAATTCTTCTACCATAGTATCAAAGGTACAAAATTCGCCACGATGACTAAAATACACATCCTCAATATCAAACGGTGTTGCATTGAATTTTTCAGCTACGCCCAAGACTTCAGACGGAGCAACAAACAAAATCTGTGCATTAGGATCTATAAAACGACGGATTAACCAAGGACAAGCGATACGGTCAATTTTAGGGCGTTGTTTAGTCACCCAAATGGTTTGTTGATTTGTATTTCGACTAGGGATTTTATCAATAGGAATTAAGGTCTGACCCGCATCACGCCAGCCAAAGTGACCACCTTCGACACTTTCGGCATTAACACCCAATGATCGTAAAATAGCGATAGAACCTTGGCTAATTTTCTTGCCTTTTTGGCAATAGATAATGACTTTTTTATCTTTTAATTGAGGTGCTAATTCGGCAATTTTTGTATGGGAACAGCGAGTCGCTGTTGGCAAGATCTGTGGATCAAGTTCAAAGTCTTCATCAATACGAACATCAATAATTGTGGGAGCATCGTGAGTGCCGATGAGGCGCGAGAGTTGATTTACAGTAATTTCAGTAGGTGAGGGCATAACACATCCTTTTTTGGTACAGCATCGTTTCATTCGAATGACTAAAACATTAGTCGATAAAATACGAATACTGAACAATAATTAATAAATTTTGGATGCGAATCTTGGGCTGGCGCCTCACGGGGTGATCGCAACCCCATGAATTCATTGTGCCTAAGCAGAATTAAAACGTCAATGTTCGTAATTAGTTATATTTTATCTATGTATGTAGAAAGCATTTGAAAGAAGGGGGTTGTCATTTATAAATATATTTAAACAGGTTTAAATATAGATAACTTAAAATTGACTATAGAATACCGTTATAAAGCTTATTTTAGAGTAATACTTAATGAGAATAGCAGTTGTAGGTTGTGGTATTGGCGGCTTGGCTGTTGCCAGTTTTTTGGCTGATACAGGATACGAAGTCGATATACTCGATCAGTTTACTCTGCCAGCTGCAGTTGGTTCTGGCCTTGTTATTCAACCCGTTGGTTTTGATGTTTTAAATAAGCTTGGTATAGCTGAAGAGCTACTAGAGCAAGGCGCCTGCGGTTATCAAATGTTGGGGCTTGAAGTAGACTCTGGTCGAACAGTTTTAGATGTAACGTATGGGGAGATAGGTGGTGATAGCTTTGGATTAGGCATTCATCGCGCAACATTATTTGATGCTCTATTAACTGCTGCTAAACAACGGAACGTTAAAATTCATCACGCCAGTAAGGTACTCGGTTCTGAAATTAAAGACGGATTTCGTTATCTTAATGTAGAACATAATAATAATAATAATGAAAATAAGAATCAAGAGAATATCTCTCAAAAAGGCCCTTATGATTTAGTTATCGATGCATCCGGTGTGAACTCAACACTCAGCCCATTGAAATCAAAAGAACTGCCATTTGGCGCTATTTGGGGAACAGTCGATTGGCCTGAAGAGACTCAATTACAGTACAATCAATTGGAACAACGCTATCGTAAAGCCCATAATATGATCGGAATTTTACCGATCGGGTACATGCCAAATGACAAGCAAGCCAAAGCCACACTGTTCTGGTCGATGCCACGAAATAACTATGATCATTGGCTTAAAACAGATATTCAACAATGGCATGAAGAGGCAGAAGCACTGTGGCCAGAACTTGCTCCATTCGTGAGGCAAATTACACATCATTCACAAATGACAATGGCACGGTATAGTCACGGTCAGTTATTGAAACCTTATGCTGAGCAATTAGTGTTTATCGGTGACTCAGCCCATCGTGCCAGCCCTCAATTGGGTCAAGGGGCGAATATGGCTTTATTAGATGCGTATGCCTTAGCCACCTCATTGAAAAAATTCGCTTTGCCGCAAAACTCATCGCATCTATGCTCATCTCCACAAACTTCTTCCGCCCAGCCAGCATCCTTAAATAAAGCCTTGAAAGCCTATGCAACAGCACGTCGAAATCATGTGATGATTTATCAAACGATGAGTTGGGCATTTACCCCAATGTATCAATCAAACAGCAAGCTATTACCGTTTCTGCGAGACCGGTTATTTGCGCCAATGAGTAAAGTCCCGCCAGTTCCAAAGATACTTACCAGCTTGGTTAAAGGAACAATGGTTGATGCGTGTAAAGGTTTGAAATAATTGAACGGTGATAATCAAGATTTTCTTGTCTTGATTAATAAAAAACCGATGAAAAGTAGGGGGGTGTCATTCTATATTTAAAAATGATCATTTTAAGAGGCTTTAATTGGTTTATCCCCTAATAAAAAACGAGCCCCAGCGCCTTTCTTAGAAATATGATCATCTAAGTTATACAGTTTGCACTTTTTAAGTGATAAACAACCACAGCCGATACAGCCCGATAGTTTGGATTGTAATGCTTTCAATTCATTAATTTTACTCTCAATATCTTTACTAAAACGTCGACTCAATCTATCCCAATCGGCTTTGTTTGGCGTTCGATTATCGGGTAAGGAATCTAAAGCGAGTTTAATTTCTTGTAGCGAATACCCTAGGTTTTGCGATATTAAGATAAAAGAAATACGGCGAATGACTGATCGATGAAAAAAGCGATGACCGCTGGCACTTCTGGTGGATGGAATCAAATTTTCAGATTCATAGAATCTTATCGCAGACACACTGCTGCCTGTTCGTTTTGCTATTTTACCTATGCTCAATAGGGGGTCTTTAGTCGATTTTGTATCTATAGCCATAGGCTGAATATAGTGAAATTAACACTTGATCTCAAGTTAACTTTAGATATTAAGATGTTCCTTATCCATTAATCAAAACGAAAAAGGAGTTAGATATGAAACATGCTTATCTAGAACACGCTAATATTACTGTTAAGAATCCTGAAGAGCTTGCAGCACTTTTCTGTCGCTTATTTGCTTGGAAAATAAGATGGGAAGGTGGTTCACTAAGTAATGGGAGATCCATTCATGTAGGCAACGACGATTCATATATTGCTTTATACACCCACGAAAACGTGGAAAAAACGTATCCTCGTAATCATTTAGCAATCAACAATATGAATCATTTAGGTATTGTAGTGACAGATATTGACGAGCTTGAACGGAAGGTAAAAGAAGAAGGATATGAGCCGATTAATCATGCTGATTATGATCCTGGGAAACGCTTTTATTTTTTAATCGATGAATTAGAAGTTGAAATAATTAGCTATGCAGATAAAGGGAGATGAGCATGAATAAAACAATTGCTGTGTTGGGAAGTTCCAGACGCAATGGAAATACAGGACACTTGATTGATCTGATTGCTAAAGAGCTAGATATTGAGGTAATTGATTTAAGCACAAAGAATATATCCCCATACGATTACGAAAATGAAAATAGGGATGATGACTTTTTAGCGCTCATGGATCATATTCTCAAACACGACAATATCATTTTTGTTTCGCCGGTATATTGGTATTCCATGAGCGCTCAAATGAAAACCTTCGTTGATCGATTATCTGATTTTTTATCTTTCGAAGAATTATTAGAACAGGGTAGAGAGCTAAGAAACAAAGTGGCTTACGTTGTGTCTACTTCGATAAGTGAAACAGCGGGTGACTCCTTTTTAGATTCATTTATCCATACTTTCGAATACTTAGGGATGAAATATGGTGGTAGCATTCATCTTGACTGTAAACAGGGTTTTGATCCCGATATATGTGAAAGTGACATTGTCGATTTTGTTAAAAAGTTACATTCATAATAAGTAGGGGGGTGTCAGCCGAGCGATAGCGAGACAACGTTGGAGTAAAGCGACGACGACCCGAAGGATGAGATATATCGAATATTTTTAATCATTCAACTATAATTAACGACAACTATTTTAAGAAAACTAATCTAAGAAAACTAATCTAAGAAAACTAAGAGGAAACCCCATGCCATCTTTTGACGTTGTATCTGAAGTTGATTTACACGAATTACGCAATGCTGTTGATCAAGCAAATAAAGAAGTTAGCACGCGCTACGATTTTAAAGGCTGTGATTGTTCATTTGAATTAACGGATGAAGTCATGACTTTAAAAGCTGAAGGTGAATTCCAAATCAAACAAATGCGCGATGTATTACGTTCGAAATTAGTTGCTAGAAAGATTGATACGGGTGCATTGGATATTCAAGATGTCGAAGGACAGTTAAAGAATACGCGCCAGAAAATATTACTAAAGCAGGGCTTGGATAGTGATGCAGGTCGAAAAGTTACTAAGTTGATTAAAGCGGGTAAATTTAAAGTAACGACTCAAATGCAAGATAAGCAAGTGCGAGTGACAGGTAAGAAACGCGATGACTTACAACAGGTTATGGCAATGTTGCGTGGTGAGGATATTGGAGCGCCATTGCAGTTTACTAACTTTAGAGACTAGTTTTAAAGACGGGTTTTAAAGGCTAATTTTAAAGGCAAGTTTAGAAATCAGTTTTTTAATAACTGAGTTTCAAGACTTGCCTTTTTGAATTCAGGAAATGCTTAAAGTTATTATTTAAGGTTTTCCTTAAGTTGCGAAAGCGCAGATTTCTCAAATAAAAGTTTACCCAAATATTGCGCGCCATCTTGACTAAGGTGGCCGCCATCCACTGTTATCAATTTTTCTCTGTCGGTAAAAACAGGGCAGCTTGATCCAGTTCCACAGACCAGTGTATGCACATCAATAAAGATACGCTTATCTAAACTGGCCTTCATAATGTCGTTTATTTCGATTTGATGAACATCAACCTCTCTGAACTTAGCCTCCGTTTCTTTATCAAGACCCAGAAAGCTACGCCGTCCGATTATAAATATCGTTTGATTAGCCGATAGTTTTAGGTTTTTCAAGGTTTGGGATAATTGCACAGCGGCCCATTTTCTCCACAAGGCGGCAAAAATAATCACATCAGCATTCATTATTTGCGCTTTAGCTTGCTCTAAACTATCCGATTTCACGCACAGTTTTTTGTCACTCGCTAACCATTCTCTATTGGCAGGATCACCCAAAAACAATTGGCAACGGGTAGGGATGTAACGGGTTCTTATTTGGCTGTTTTTTAATAGATTGTTCTCAGCGATCGCATTGAGAAAGTCTTGCGCGTGACTGTCGCCAATGATCAAAACTTTTGTTTGTGATTTGTTTTTCTCAGAAAGGTCGAAGGACTTATTCATTAAGGCTAAAAAGCGCTTTCTTACATACTGACCTGTAACTTCTTTATTAGTCGCTTGTAATGGCTTAACGGAGTTATCAGCGTGTATTTTGCCCGTGACTCCTAAGCTTAGAATGATGAAACTCAGCAGTATAATAAAACCGTTGATATGGAACATTTGATTGCACTACGGGTTAGTTTGTAAAAGCTATTAACGATAAGACAATGGCACAATTTAAAAGTGCCATCTCAAAACACATAAAATGGTGGGGGGTGTTGCTTTTAGGGTTACTTCAAGTCAGCCGAGCAACGTTAGACAACTGCTTTAGCCTGCCTTTAAGTAAGTCGCATGCCGAATAAAAAGTATGCAGGAATTTCCCATAAGGAAATCCAGTAACACATGGTAACGGGGAAGTGCTGAACTCTATCCAGAAAAATACAAATAAAATCTATCCATAAAAAAATAAACTAGCCAGCAAAAGCCCAAGCCCTATAACTAACATCCAGATAGGCATCCAATTTTTCATGGGTAAACTATCCAGCCGGACTAATTGTGATTGAATTTGTCACCCCTGTCAGGCTCAGATTATAGGCTAAAAATATAGGTGTATAAGAGACAGATCATCGGCTCGTTGTTTTGCCTTATCCGTCGCTAAAAGTAAGGTTCAGCGCCCCGAAATGAGTGGTTTCGATTAGGAATAAAACTACAATAAGGAACCGTTGAATTAATTTTGGAAACTACCTGAACTTACGGGAAGTATGAGGTTACAT